>CACYUQ010000207.1 GCA_902777615.1 uncultured Selenomonadaceae bacterium | reverse complement strand
AGGACGGTCGGCGGACAGTAGTGGACCACCTGGATGTCGCAGTGGCGGCCCAGCGGCGTGTTCTGGTAGCCGGCCAGGCAGGCCGTGACGGCGCCGCGGGCCTTGGCCTCCTCAAAGGCATAGACCATCGGCGCGTTTTTCCCGCCCTTGGAGATCCCGATGAACAGCGTGCCCGGGTCCGCCGAGCAGGCGGCCATCTGGAGCAGCTCGCCGTCCGTCTGGCAGGTGGCTGGGATGCCGATGCACTGCAGGTGGGTCGCGAAGCTGATTGCGATGCTGGAGGACATACCGACGCCGCAGCAGACGATCCGTTTGGCGTCGCAGACTGCGTCCGTCAGCTGTTCGAGCACGCTGTAATCGATCTGGTCGCGGGCGATCTGAATCGTTTCGGCGGCCAGCGAGAAGATGCCGCGCAGGTTCTCTTCGGAGGACGCCGCGGTCATGTTTTCAAAGATGATCGCGGACTGGCGGCGCCCGTATTTCGCGAGCATGAGCTTGAACTCGCTGAAGCCCGAATAGCCGCACTGCTTGCAGAACCGGATGATGCTCGATTCCGCGACGCGGATCCGCGCGGCAAATTCGCGGATGTTCATCTGCAGGAAGCTGTCATCGGACAAATCCCCATGGTTCAGGATGCCGTCCGCGATCTTCCGGAACACCCTGGAATAACTCGGATAGTTGCTTCGAATGATCTCATAGGGATTTTTTTCCATCGGAGGACCGTCCTTTCGGAACAAATTTTCGGTCTGGACTCGGGATAATTATAAAAACACACAAATTACACGTCAAGTATTTGTTAACTTTTCAGCGTTGTGCATAAAATGAAACTTTGTTCTTTGAACACTTTGTCAATATAACAAAATTCTAAAATATGATATGGTCTATGTACCAAAGAATCAGGGGCGGCGGATCCTGCTCCCGGCGCCCGAAGGAAGCAAGAGGGAGGAGAAGTGACACAGCATGAGTAAGATCGTACTGGAGCATATCGATAAGTTTTACGGCGAAAACCATGTGCTCAAGGATATCAACCTGACGATCGAGGACGGCGACTTCATGACGCTTCTGGGCCCTTCCGGATGCGGAAAGACCACGACGCTGCGCGTGATCTCCGGGCTGGAGAAGCCCCAGGGCGGCACGATGACGATCGATGACAAGACCGTGATCGATGCGGCCAACGCGTTTTATGAGGAACCGTCCAAGCGCGGACTGAACCTGGTGTTCCAGAGCTACGCGCTGTGGCCGCACATGACCGTCTACCAGAACATCGCCTTCGGCCTGAAGATCAAGAAGCTTTCCAAAGAAGAGATCGATCAGCGCGTCATGGATTCGCTGCGGACCATGCGGATCGACCAGTATAAGGACCGTTATCCGAACGAGCTGTCCGGCGGACAGCAGCAGCGTGTGGCCATTGCCCGCGCGATCGCGTCGAACCCGAAGCTGCTGCTTCTGGATGAGCCGCTGTCGAACCTGGACGCCCGCCTGCGCATCGACATGCGCGTGGAGCTCAAGCGCCTGCACCGCGAGACCGGCACCACGATTGTCTACGTGACGCATGACCAGGTCGAGGCCATGACGATGTCGACCAAGGTTGCCCTGTTCAAGGCCGGCGAGATCGCCCAGATCGCGACGCCGCTGGAGCTGTATACGAACCCGGTCGACCTTGAGACCGCCGATTTCGTCGGCAGCCCGCGCATCAACATGGTTGACGGCACGGCCCGGTATGACGGGAATGAGCTGGTCGTGGACAGCGTCCTCGGACAGATGACCTTTGATAAGGAAACGCTCAAGACGACGGAAGAGATTCCGGAGGGCCAGCCGTTTGACGCGGTGCTCGATCGGTGAAGATCTTCACGAAGCAGCCGGCGGACGGCTCGGGAATCCCGGCCGAGGTGTATGCAAGCCAGCCGGCCGGCTCCGAGACCATCGTCACGCTGGAAATCGACAAGACCCAGCTGCTGGCGCTGCAGGTGGACCTGCAGGACTATGAGATGTACCAGAAGGTCTGGGTTGGCCTGGATCTCCGCCGGATCAACGTATTTAATAAGAAGACCGAAAGACTGATCCGGTTCGCCAAGGCAAAACGCAAAGAGGAGACTGAAGAGTGAGGCGCCGGCCCGGAAACGGGCTGCGCACCGGCAGTTTTGTTCGGAGGCAGAAAAGATGAGTAAAACGAAGCCGCAACTTCCGAAAGGGGATCCGAAGACACGCTTCAAGAACCAGCTGAAGGACGTGCTCTTCAATCCCTTCAACCTGATCACCCTGATCGCTTTCCTGGTCCTGATCGTCTTCGTGGTGGTGCCGCTGGTATCCATCGCGAAGGAATCGTTCATCCTGGACGCCACCGCCGCGCGGCGCGCCCACGCCGAGGAAGGCTCGTGGGGGATTTATTACTGGCAGTATCTGCTGACCGGCCGCATGGCCAAGACCATGTTCTGGACGCCGCTGGTCCATTCGCTGATCGTCGCGCTCTTTGCCTGCCTTGTGGCCGTCCCGCTGGGCGCCATCCTGGCCTGGCTGATGGTCCGAAGCGACGTCCCGGGCAAGAAGATCCTGTCGTTCCTGATCATTGTCGCGTACATGATGCCGTCCTGGTGCAAGGCGCAGGCATGGCTGTCGCTGTTCCGCAACCAGGTGGGCGGCATGCCGGGCATCTTTTACTGGATGGGCTGGAAGGTTCCCAACTGGTTTGCCTACGGCCCGTTCGCGATGGTCTGCGTCCTGGCCCTGCATTATTACGCATTTACCTACATCATGCTGGCCGGGTCGCTGGGCACCATCAACTCCGAGCTGGAGGAAATGGCCCTGATCCAGGGCGCCAGCAAGTGCCAGATCGTGACCAAGATCACGCTGCCGCTCGTGATGCCGGCGTTTCTGTCCGCGGCCATCATGACGTTCAGCAAGGCCATCGGCGGATATTCGGTCGCCTCGTATCTGGGCACGCGCGTCCAGTATTACACGCTCGCGACGCGTCTGCATGACCAGATCGCCAGCGGCATGCCCGGCGTCGGTTACGCGATCGCCATCCTGATGATCCTGCTGTCGTCCGGATGTATTTTCGCAAACAACAAGCTGATCGGCACCCGGAAATCGTATTCG
>CACYUQ010000206.1 GCA_902777615.1 uncultured Selenomonadaceae bacterium | reverse complement strand
ATACTGGCAGGGACGGGGAAGCCTCGATGCAAAAATCATGCTCGTCGGGCAGGATTGGGGCAGCCCGGCAGATGCCGCTAAAGATTACATGGCACAGTTCGCCGAAATCAACGCTGGAAGCAGGTCATCGTATTGGCTGGACGGGAAGAGTATTACGGATAATAACCTAATAGAGCTGTTTTCATCGATTGGCTATGATGTTTCAAGTGGAGCGCCTTGGAACTCCGATCTGTTCTTTACCAATTTCGTCTTGGGCTATCGCAATAAAGGCTTCTCGGGGAGTTTTAAAACACGCTGGCTGAATGAAAATAAACAGTTCTTTTCCCGGCTTGTAAATATCATCGAGCCGAAAGATATTATCTGCCTTGGCCGTCACACCTTTTGCGGTGTGATGATGGCGTTTGATCGGGAAGCTAAGATCGGAAACTATAACGCCTTCATCACGGGAAAACACAATCCCGTTGAAGTATCTCTGTCATCCGGACAAAAGGCATATGTCTTTGCAGAGGCACACTGTGGCGCGATGGGAACGCTGAACCGCAGCCGCCTTAAAGATCCGGCTGGAATAAATGGAATCGCACTGCAGGTGAAGGATTGGACAAGAATAAAGGATTACATAGCGGAAATGAAAGAATAATTCCGGAGAGAAAAAGGAGAGGGAACCATGACCATTCGGGAATACATTGACAGCCAGGACGAGAGCATCCGGCCCCGGCTGAACGCGGTCTATGACACGATCCGCGCTGCGATCCCCGAGGCGGAGGAGCGCCTGTCCTGGGGCATGCCCACCTTTTGGAAGGGCCGCAACATCATCCACTTCGCTCCGGCGAAAAACCACATCGGTTTGTACCCCGGCGCAGAGGCGGTGGCGTTTTTTGCGCCGCTCCTGACAGAATACAAGACCAGCAAGGGTGCGATCCAACTCCCAAATAAGCGCGAGCTGCCCCTGGAGCTGATCGTCGAGATCGCCCGCTGGTGCTGGGAGACGAACAGAAATTGAGCGGAATGAAGCATGAATACGACGCTATGCTGCGTGAGGAGCCTGACAGCGGTTAAGGCGATCCGCGAGACGCGGACCGCGGCGGAGGGGCTTTTCCTATGGAGCCCGCGGCAGAAAGAAAGGTGAACATCCTTGCAGCTTCACGAATACGGCGCCGAACAAAAGGAGACGATCCTGCTGCTCCACGGGGGCGGCCTGTCCTGGTGGAACTATCGGCAGGCCGCGGAAAAGCTGCAGGAAGACTATCACGTGATCCTTCCGATCCTGGACGGCCACGCGGGAAGCGACCGCCCGTTTACGACGATCGAGGACAACGCCTCCGAGCTCCTCTCCTTCCTTGACGAGCGCCTCGGCGGCTCCGTCCTGCTGATCGGGGGGCTGTCGCTGGGCGGGCAGATCCTGCTGGAAATGCTGTCACAGCGCACGGATTGTTGTTCGTATGCCTTGGTCGAGAGCGCGGCGGTACTCCCGTCCGGGCTGACGAACGCGCTGATCACTCCGGCCTTCGGCGCAAGCTACGGACTGATCCGAAACAAGGCCTTTGCGAGGCTGCAATTCCGGTCTCTGCACATCAGACCGGAGCTTTTCGAGGACTACTATCGGGACAGCTGCCTGATCCAAAAGCAGGACATGATCGCCTTCATGAAGGCAAACACGTCCTATACGCTGAAAGATTCTTTCCGGGATTCTGCGGCGAAGGCGCACGTTTATGTGGGGGAAAAGGAGACCGGTGAGATCCTGAGCTCCGCGGATGCGATCTGCCGCGCGCTTCCATCGGTTAGCCTGCACCGCCTGCCGGAACTGCGGCACGGAGAGTTTTCGCTCAACCATGCGGATCGCTACGCGGACGCCATCCGGCAGATCGTTCGCGGGGAGCAATCGACAAGCGATTAAAACGTCGAGCGGAGCAAAATGATCCCGACAAATCGGGATTTATAGAGGTGTGTAAGATGTTGGAATTACTGAAAGCGAGATTTTCCGAACACCGGGAACGTCATCCGGATTTGGAATGGTCCGAGGTTGAGCATAGGCTGCGCGCGTTTCCCGCCGCCATCGCGGTTTTGCGAAAGATGGAGGAAAGCGGTGGCGAGCTGGACACCATCGGCTATGACGAAAAAACGGG
>CACYUQ010000205.1 GCA_902777615.1 uncultured Selenomonadaceae bacterium | reverse complement strand
AATGTGGACTGGGAAAAATGGGAAAAGCTGGGCCTGAAAACCCGCTACTACAACCCAAAACTCCACGCGGCGTCCTTCGCGCTGCCGACCTATGTGGAGGAAATCCTGAAAAGCGAGGAACCGGAGGAAGAGTAAGGAAAGAAAAAGGCATTGTAAACATAAGCGTCGCGATGCCTTTTCTTTTAGGAGCCTTGTTCCGTTCGATTTGGCAGAAAGGCGGACCGCAAGCATGAAAATCGCAGTCGTCATCCCGATGTACCGCCCGGCACTCCACTGGTACGAAAGAATCGCTCTGGAGCAGGCAAAACGGGTGCTGGGCCATTTCCCCATCTGCTATTTGATTCCCAAAGGGCTCGATGTAAAATCGTTCATGACGGAAAATACCTTTACGGCGTCCTTTTCGCCGGAATTTTTCAAGGGCATCGACGGCTACAATGCGCTGATGCTCAGCAACAGCTTTTATCAGCGATTTTCCAAATACGACTATATCCTGATTTACCAACTGGACGCTTTCGCGTTTTCCGACCAATTGGAGCGGTTTTGCCGGATGGGCTATGACTATATCGGCGCGCCGTGGTCGTTTTGCGGCCATAAGATCATCGGGACCAAGACGGTGGACCAGAAAACGGATATACTGCACGTCGGGAACGGCGGCTTCTCCCTGCGGAATCCCCGCGCTTGTCTGTCCCTGCTCAAACGGTATGCGCGGCAGCTGAAAACGTGGCCGATGAACGAGGACACCTTCTTTGCCTATTTCGGCAAGAAGCGGGAAAACGATTTCCGGCTGGCGTCGATTCGGGTCGCGTATCAATTCGCCTGTGAGATTGACGCGGCCCGTTGGTACCGGAAAAATAACAATAGCCTGCCCTTCGGATGCCATGGATGGAATAAATACAGCGCGGATTTTTATCTGGACGCGTTCGCGAAGGTCGGCTATGATCTTCGCCCGTATCGAAAGCAGATGGAAACGCTCGATTTGGAGGATCAAGCTCGCCGCTTGAACGTCATGATGACGGTTCGGCTGTGCCGTAGGGTGTTGAAAGCGCAGCCGGTGATCCGCTATCTGCCGCAGGACGGCAAAACATATGTCGCGCACATCATCGGGCAGCCGACCATGGAGCTGTTCCAGCAGCTTCGAAAAGACGGGTTTTTCATGTCCTCGCAGGTCTTCGGTTACGCGGAGGGCGACGTCGATTCCATTGTCGGGAACATGAAGAAATTGGCAAATGAATCAACGACGGCGCTTATTCTCAGCATAGATGACGACAGCACGGTAATTTCCCGCTTGGAAGAGGAAGGGCTGCAATACGGCAAAGATTTCCTGTCTTTTTGGCAGGAATATATCGGGTATTGGGTCCGGTGGCTGCGGAAAGGAAAAAATTGACGCGGCGGATTTGTTATGCTAAAGTAGCATTATATTGAAACGATTGGGGAAGAGTGACATGGAGAAACATCAGGAGACGTTTTTTGGTTGTGACGCGGATTATCGGGACGCGCGGATCGTGATATTCGGCGCGCCCTTCGACTCCACCACCTCGTACCGGCCCGGCACGAGGGACGCGAGCCGCGTCATGCGCGCGGAGGCTTATGGACTGGAACTGTTCAGCCCGTATCAGGACCTGGACTTGGAGGACGCGCAGATTTTCGACTCGGGCGACCTCGATTTGGCGCTGGGCGAAACGGAAAAGACCCTCGCGACCATCGAGGCGCGGGCGGCGGAAATCCTTTCGGACGGCAAGACGCCCTTCATGATCGGCGGAGAGCATTTGGTGACCTTGGGCGCGGTTCGGGCGGCGGCGAAAAAATATCCCGACCTTTGCGTCGTGCATTTCGACGCCCATACCGATTTGCGCGACGAGTTCCTTGGCTCGAAGCTGTCTCATGCGACGGTGCTTCGCCGCTGCTGGGATATCCTCGGCGACGGACGCATCGCGCAGTTCGGCATCCGCAGCGGCGAAGGCGCGGAATTCCGCTGGGCGGAAAAAGACGGGCACACCTCGCTGCACCGCTTCGACTTTACGGGGCTGCGTGAGGCGCTCGCGCAGTTCAAGGGGAAGCCCGTCTACTTCACCATCGACCTCGACGTGATGGACCCGGCCTACTTCCCCGGCACAGGCACGCCGGAAGCGGGCGGCGTGACATTCAAGGATCTTTTGGAAGCGGCGCTGACCGTCATTCGCGGCGCGAACGTCGTAGCCGGCGACCTCGTGGAGCTGGCGCCGAATCTCGACATCAGCGGCGCGTCCACGGCCACGGAGATCACGTTCATGTGGC
>CACYUQ010000204.1 GCA_902777615.1 uncultured Selenomonadaceae bacterium | reverse complement strand
CTCGGTGCCCCATTACGAAGAATTGGCGCCGGTGAACAAGCTGTATATCGAGATGCGGTACGCCGCGCTCAATGAATACATTGCCGGCAACCGGTATCAAAACGTCCTCGACGTGGCCTGCGGGTTTGCTCCCCGGAGCATTGCCATGGCTCGACAGGGCAGGATGTTCGTCGGGACGGATTTTGCCCCCTCAATTGCGGAAATCAGGACCGTCCTGCCGGACTGCCTGTCCCGCAAGCAGCAGAAGCGCGTCCATTACGCGATCGCCGACGCGAAGGATCAGGTCGGCATGATGCGGGCTGCCGACAGGTTGGAAGGCCCTGTCTGCATTACCATGGACGGGCTGATGATGTATCTGACGCGGGAAGAACAGGCAACCGTACTGAAAAACATAAAGGCAATCCTCGAGAAGCACGGCGGCGCGTACGTCACCTCCGATTTCCTGGCACGGGAATTCGTCAAGGCCGCCACGGCGGTCGTCTATGACGACAAGGACGCCCAGCGGGTTTACCGCCAATCCGCCGAAATGTACGAAAAAACAGCGAACGTCGATTTCGACAAGGCCTTTTTCGCCGACGCGGACGAAGCGCAGAAATTCATCGAATCGCAGGGGCTGAAGGTGAACCGGATTCCCCTGTTCCAGCGGCCTGTCGCCCTGCAAAGCGCCAAGGACTTCAACTTCGGGCAGTACCAAAAGCTGGAAAGCCTGAAAAACGAATTATTCCTTTGGGAGATCACGGTTGGCAATTGACGGAAGCGGAATGAAGATGTCTGACACGGAACGTATCCTGTCCAAGGAAAACCTGACCGAGACCATGGATTGGCTTGAGGCGGTTTTCATTCATCCTTCCAAGCGATTTGCGGCCGAACCGCTTCCATATTGCGCATCTCCTTCCGCCGCGATGGGAACGTCCTCTTTGAACACATATCGGACGTCATGATGCGGCGTATCCTGCGCCATCTCCTGGTTGTCCGTCCAAAGCTCGCACTGCGCCATCACCGTCTGCACCGCATCCTCCATTCCTTCCGGCGGATAGCGGTGCTTTTTTAATAACTTCTTGATGAGCATCCGCATTTTCGCCCGCGCGCTGGAACGCTCCTGCCAGTCAATCGTGCGATTCTTCCTCAGCGCGTCCGTCAACTCCTTCGTGATGGCGATCAATTCCTCGTTCTCGTAAAAGTCTTTGATGGCGTCGGGCTTCGTCAGCGCGTCGTAAAAGGCCAGCTCGTCGGCGGTCAATCCTAACTTTTCCCCGTCCTTCTGCGCCTCGGAGATTTGCTTTGCGAGCTTCAAAAGCTCCTCGATGACCTGCTCGTTGGTCAGCATCCCGTTCAGATAGGCGTTCATCACCCGTTGGATAATCTCGCTGAACTTCTCCGACTTCACCACGTTCGTGCAGCGGTAAATATGCACCTGCTCGGCAATCAGCCGTTTCAACAGCTCGACGGCGAGATTCTTTTCCTTCATCTTGGAGATTTCCTCCAGGAATTTCGGGTCGAACAGCGAAAAGCCCGTCTTCACGTCGGAGAAAAGGTTGATGACGCCGTCGCTCTTGACGCTCTGCTTCAAAAGCTCGTTGATGCGCTTGTTCATCTCCGGCAGGGAAATCTTCTCTCCCTCGCCTTGATGGGCGAGCCGCAGGACGAGCACGCGCACCGCCTCGAAAAACGCCGTCTCAAAGCGCAAATCCTCGGTTGCGATGGACGAGCAAAGGGAAAGCGCCTGATGCAATAGCAGCGCTTCCTTGATGAAAGCGTCCTTTTCTTTGTCCTTTTCCCGCGCCACGATGAAATTGACCGCGCCCGTGATGACCTTGGCCCGCTCCAAATCCGTGCCGTTTGCGAATTTCGAGTAATCATAGCCGTGGAACATGTCGCGGCAGACCGAAAGCTTTTCAAGGAACTTCGGGTACGCGGCCTTGGCGATGTCGGTGTCGCCGTAGTTTTTCCTGTCGCGGACCGTGTAGTCGTTCATCGCCTGTTTCAGCGCCGAGGCGATGCCCACATAATCCACGACAAGGCCGCCCGCCTTGTCGCCGAATACGCGGTTCACGCGGGCGATGGCCTGCATCAGATTGTGGCCGCTCATGGGCTTGTAAACATACATCGTCGCCAGCGACGGCACGTCGAAGCCCGTCAGCCACATATCCACCACGATAGCGATTTTCAGAGGGCTGCCGTTGTCCTTGAAAACCTTGGCCAGCTCGTCCCGGCGGCGTTTGTTGCCGATGACCTTTCGCCATTCCTCCGGGTCCTTGTTGCTCTCGGTCATCACCACGGCGACCTTT
>CACYUQ010000203.1 GCA_902777615.1 uncultured Selenomonadaceae bacterium | reverse complement strand
GGAGGAACAGATTGCGAAGCGGGTTTCGGAGTTGGGGGCGGAGCTGACGCGGGACTATGAGGGCAAAGATCCGTTGGTCATCGGTATCCTGAAAGGGGCGTCCCCGTTTACGACCGATCTGATACGCAAAATCGAGACGCCGATGCAGCTGGATTTCATGGTGGTTTCGAGCTACGGCTCGGGTACGCAGACCAGCGGCACGGTCAAGATTCGCAAAGATCTCGATGCGGACATTCGGGATCGCCATGTGATTATTTGCGAGGATATCATTGACTCCGGCATCACGATGAGCAACCTGATCGCGTTGCTCGAAACGCGGAAGCCTGCCAGTCTCAAGCTTTGTGCGTTGCTTTCGAAGCCCGCGCGCCGTCAGGTCGACGTCAAGATTGACTACCTCGGCTGGGAAGTGCCGGATGAATTTTTGGTCGGCTACGGACTCGACTATGCGGAGCACTACCGCAATCTTCCCTGTATCGGCGTCCTAAAGCCGGAAATTTATTCTTGATTCTGATTGTATGATTCCCGGTTTAATGATATAATTATTAGAACGTTTTTTTACGTCGATTTCTCCCCGACCGGGGAAGGAGGACAAGATCGTTGAACCGATTTATGCGAAATATAGGTTTTTACCTACTGATCATCTTTATTGCCATTACGTTTATTGACTATTTTTCCGTCAAGACCACGCCGGCGAGGCAGGAGATGGGCTATTCTGCCTTCCTGCAACAAGTGGACAAGGGCGAAGTGGCGAAAGTCACGTTGATGAACAACGTCATCGAGGGCGTGTTGACTGACGGCACGGAGTTCGTGACTGTGACGCCGGACGCGCCGAACGACGACGCGACCCTGATGCAGCGCTTGCAGGACAAAAAGGTCGAGATTCGTGCGAAGAATCCGCCGGAACCGCCTTGGTGGACTGCGATTATTTCCTCGGTGCTGCCGATTCTGTTGCTTGCGGCCGTTTGGTTTTTCATCATGCAGCAGACCCAGGGCGGCGGCGGACGGATGATGTCTTTTGGACGCAGCCACGCACGCATGAGCAGTGGGGACAAGGTCAAGGTGAACTTTGGCGACGTCGCTGGTGCGGATGAGGCGAAACAGGAACTGGAGGAAGTCGTCGAATTCCTTCGCCAGCCGAAAAAATTTAACGACCTCGGCGCTCGCATACCGAAAGGCGTACTGCTTTTTGGCCCTCCGGGCACAGGCAAGACGCTCTTGGCGCGTGCGGTGGCGGGGGAAGCCGGTGTGCCGTTTTTCAGTATCAGCGGCTCGGACTTCGTGGAGATGTTTGTCGGCGTCGGCGCTTCGCGGGTACGCGATTTGTTCGACCAGGCGAAGCGGAACGCGCCGTGTATCGTGTTCATCGACGAGATTGACGCGGTGGGTCGTCAGCGCGGCGCAGGCGTCGGCGGCGGGCATGATGAACGCGAGCAGACGCTGAACCAATTGCTGGTCGAAATGGACGGCTTTGCGGCGAACGAAGGCATCATCATCATCGCCGCGACGAATCGTCCCGATATTCTCGACCCGGCACTTTTGCGCCCTGGTCGTTTCGACCGCCAGATTGTTGTAGACAAGCCGGATGTTCGCGGTCGCCTCGCGATTTTGCAGGTGCATACGAAGGGCAAGCCCGTGGACAAAGACGCCGACCTCGATATTCTCGCACGTCGTACGCCGGGCTTTACCGGCGCGGATCTGTCCAACCTCGTCAATGAAGCGGCACTGCTCTCTGCACGCCGCAACCGGAAGACTATCAATATGGATTCGCTGGAGGAATCCATCGAGCGCGTCATGGCGGGGCCGGAGCGCAAATCCCATGTGATGACCGACAAAGAGAAACGACTGACGGCGTACCATGAGGGCGGTCATACGCTGGTGGGCATGATGCTCCCGAACGCCGACCCTGTACATAAGGTTACGATCATTCCTCGCGGGCGAGCGGGCGGCTATACGCTGATGCTGCCGAAGGAGGATCGCTCCTACGAGACGAGGGGCGAGCTACTCGATCGATTGAAGACGCTTCTTGGCGGTCGCGTTGCCGAAGAGGTCGTGCTCGGCGAGATCAGTACCGGCGCGTCCAGCGATATCCAGCGTGCGACTCAGATTGTCCGCAGCATGATCACCCAGTACGGCATGAGCAATGTGCTCGGACCGGTGACTTACGGCGAGGGGCGCGACCATCAGGTTTTTCTGGGACGTGACCTCAACAATCAGCGCAATTATTCGGAAGAGGTTGCCGCGGAGATTGATAAGGAAGTTCGCCGGTATGTCGAGGACGCTTATGAGGAATGCCGGAAAATCATCACCGACAATATCGACAAGTTGCATCTGATCGCCGAGGCGTTGATGGAGCGCGAGACGCTCGACGCATCGGAATTGGAAGAACTGATGACGAA
>CACYUQ010000202.1 GCA_902777615.1 uncultured Selenomonadaceae bacterium | reverse complement strand
CAGCGACTTCAACACGTTCCTTCGCACATTGAGGGAAGACGGCACGCTGGACGAGATGAGTCGGCGATGGATACGCGGGGAGACGCCGCCGGCGAAGAAGCCGAATCTTTCCGGCAAGAACGGCACGCTTTCCATTGCCACGAACGGCTCCTGCCCGCCGCTCATCTACCTGTCGGACGGGAATCTAGGAGGCTATGAGGCGGAGCTTTTGCAGCGTTTCTGCGAAGCGCAGGGCTATGATTACAAGTTCTCCATTGCCGAATTTGAGGCAAGTTTGGCCAGCGTGGGCAACGGTCAGAACGACATCGGCATCAATGCCGCCGAGATCAAGGAGGAACGCACCGAGAATTTCCGCTTCTCCGACGTGATTTTTACGGACGACTGTGTCCTGATCGTGCGCGCCGACGCCGGAGCGGAGGAAAGCATTTGGGCGATCATCGAGAAGAAGATCGATCGGGCGCTGATCCGGGAAAACCGCTGGAAGATGCTCGTTTCCGGTATGGGGACGACGCTCGTCATCACGCTGGCCTCCGTCGTTTTCGGGACGATCCTGGGATTCCTCTTTTGCTTTGCCCACCGGGAGCAGAATCGCTTCGTGAATCGTCTGCTGGCTTTCGGGGCGTGGTTCCTCGCGGGTATGCCCGTGGTGGTGCTGCTGATGGTCTTTTACTATATCATCTTCAGCGACGTGAATCTGAGCGGTGTTGTGGTGTCGATTCTTGTGTTTTCGTTCTTGTTCGCGTTTTCGGTGTTTGATATGTTAAAGAGCGGCTCGGCCAGTGTGCCGAAGGGACAGATCGAGGCGGCGCTGGCGCTGGGCTTTTCCGAGCGGCAGGCGTTCCGGAAATTTGTGCTGCCGCAGGCAATCCTGACATTTTTCCCGACGTATCAGTTGGAAATCGTGAACCTCTTGAAATCCACGGCGATTGTCGGCTATATCGCGGTGCAGGATTTGACGAAGGTCGCGGACCTGATTCGGGCGCGGACGTTCGATGCGTTCATGCCGTTGATCGTGATTTCCGTGCTGTACCTGATTTTGGTCTGGCTGTTCAGTTTGCTTACCGATCGTCTGCTGGCGAAACTCAACCCGAGGAAACGGACGGCAGATGAGATTATGCGGGGGGTGAAATCATGAGCGGCAATGAACAGTTGCTTCGTGTAGAACGTCTGGAAAAGGCGTATCCGGGCGTGACGCCGCTCAAAGACGTCAATTTTGTCGTAAACGCGGGCGACGTGATTGCGGTCATCGGCCCTTCCGGGTGCGGCAAATCGACGTTGCTTCGGCAGATCAACCAGATGGAGCGTTCCACGGCGGGAAAAATCTTTTTCAAGGACGAGGAAATCACCGCGCCCGATTGCCGCGTCGACCTATTGCGGCAGAAAATCGGCATGATTTTTCAGTCGTTCAATTTGTTTTCGCATTTGACGGTCATTGAAAATATCATGGCCGCACCGACGCAGCTCTTGGGACTGTCGAAGCGGGAGGCTTACGAAAAGGCGCAGGCGCTTTTGCAAAAGGTCGGTCTCCTGCAAAAGGCGTTTTCCTATCCCGACGAACTGTCCGGCGGGCAGCAGCAGCGCATCGCGATTGTCCGGGCACTGGCGATGGAGCCGGAGATATTACTGTTCGACGAGCCGACCTCGGCGCTCGACCCGACGATGGTCGGCGAGGTGGAGGCGGTTATCCGTCAGTTGGCGGAGTCGGGCGCTACGATGATGATTGTCACTCACGATATGACCTTCGCACGCCGAATCTCGAACCGCGTTTTCTATATGGACGAGGGCGGCATATACGAAGACGGCACGCCGGAGCAGATTTTTGAACATCCGGCGAAAGAAAAGACGCGGCAGTTTATCCGGCATCTAAAGGTGTTGAATATTTCCGTCGAGTCGCGGGATTTTGATTTCATCGGCTGCCACACCGAGATCGAAGACTTCGGGCGGAAAAACGACGTGCCGGGGGACGTCGTGCAGTCACTCCTGCTGCTTTTCGAGGAGCTTGTCACGCAGCTTCTATTGCCGCGCCTGCCGGAGCCGCCGCGTGTCCTTTGGACCGCCGAATACAGTCCGAAGGAGGAATGCGTCGAGGTTTCCGTGCAATATAACGGCGAGCGTTTCGACGTTATGGAAAGCGACAATGAATAAAGAAGATACTATTGCAGCCATCGCCACTGCTCCGGGAGAAGGCGGGATCGGAATAGTACGAATCAGCGGAGAATTGGCGGAAACCATTCTCCGTTCTGTTTTTGTACCGATGAAAAACAGGGGCGTGGAAAACGCTATATATAATGTAGAAAACCGCAAGCTCAGCTACGAGGAGCAGGTCCGCTGGATGGCCGAGCAGGTCTACGGGCTGGTCGAGCACAAGCTGTACGCGCAGATCGTGCGCGTCCTGATGCAGGACCGCTATCCGCAACTGCGCGACCAGA
>CACYUQ010000201.1 GCA_902777615.1 uncultured Selenomonadaceae bacterium | reverse complement strand
GCCTTGTCAGCGCCGTTGGCGCCTTTCGCCATCGCGCGGGCGATCATCTGCGCCATCTCATAGCGGGTGATCTCCTGGTCGCCACGGTAGGTGCCGTCGCCATAGCCTTCGATGACGCCGTCAGCAGCCAGCTGCGCAATCGCGTCATAAGCCCAATGATCGGCAGGGACATCCTCGAACGGGTTCGCAGCAGCGAACGTCGTGGAGGCTGCGCCAACGACGAGAGCCGTCGTCAGAGCGGATACGAGAGTCTTCTTCATACAGAACTCCTCCTTAAAAATATAAAATTTGTTTTGCCGGTAAAACCGGCTCGGCAGCCGTGTCCGCCGATAGGAGCCTGCATGAGTGTCCATGTTTCCTCGCGCGTCTTCCCCTCGGAGACTCCGGCTATTTCGGAGTGTAGCACATTTTTATTCCCGTTGCAAGTACTTTTTCACAACTTTTTCACATTTTTTCAAAAAATTTTCGCACAAGAGACAAAAAAGAGTCGATTGGAGATTTCCAACCGACTCTTTTATTTTGTATCACGCTTTTTTTCTTTGTCTTCTTCCGGATCGCTGAAATGCAGGCGTACCTGATGGTAAATCGAGTAAATCGCCACCGGGAAGCCCAGCGCGATGCCCGCAATCGTCCCTTTCGGCGCGATGCCGAAATATTCGTCCGCCTTCATGCCCATCCAGATGCACGCCAGCACCGTCATCGCCACGGAAAGGCCGATTCCCATAAAATACGACGCCGCCCAAATCCGGCGAAGCAACTGTTTGCGACGGGTCTCTTTTTCGTCCGTCATGCAAACGGCGCGGGAGGATCGCTGCGCTTTCCGTAGCGATAGAGGATTGCCTCAATAATACGGCGCGCCGCCTGTCCGTCGCCGTAAGGACTTTTCGCTTCCGCCATCTTCGCGTAAGCCGCCGCGTCCGTCAAGAGTTTTTTCGCTTCGCCGTAAACCCGTTCTTCCTCCGTGCCGACGAGCAGCACCGTGCCCGCTGCCACCGCCTCGGGACGCTCCGTCGTATCACGCAGCACCAGTACCGGTTTGCCTAACGCGGGCGCTTCTTCCTGCACGCCGCCGGAATCGGTCAAGATCAAAGTCGAGCGATGCATCAAATTCGCGAACGGCTCGTAGTCCAGCGGCTCGATCAGATGCACGCGGCCGACGCCGCCCAGTTCCTCGTTCACGACCTCGCGGACCTTCGGATTCTTATGCACCGGGAACACGATCTCGATGTCCGGCAGTTCGTCCACGAGACGTTTCAGCGCCTTGTAAACATGGCGCATCGGCTCGCCGAGGTTCTCCCGGCGGTGCGTCGTCACCAGCACGACGCGACGGTTCGCATAGTCGATGCCGGAAAGCGCGTCGTCCTCGAAGCCGAATTCATCCCTCACCGTATGATGGAGCGCGTCGATGACCGTATTGCCCGTGATGAAAATATCCTTTTCCGGTACATGCTCGGCGCGCAGGTTCGCCGCCGAGGTCGCCGTCGGCGCAAAATGCAGGTCGGCAATCGCGCCGGTCAGGTGTCGGTTCATTTCTTCCGGGAACGGCGAATATTTATTATAGGTGCGGAGCCCTGCCTCGACGTGGCCCACCGCCGTCTGATGGTAATAGGCCGCCAGCGCGCCCGCGAAAGTCGTAGTCGTATCGCCGTGAACGAGCACGAGGTCGGGCTGCTCCTTCGTCAGCACCTCGTCGAGGCCCTTCAATGCGCGGGACGTGATGTCAAAAAGCGTCTGCCCCGCCGCCATGATGTCGAGGTCGTAGTCCGGCACGATGCGGAACAGCCGCATCACTTGGTCGAGCATTTCCCGGTGCTGCGCCGTCACCGCGACGATCGGGACGATTTCCTCCGGATGCTTCGCCATTTCCATGACTACGGGCGCCATCTTGATCGCCTCGGGGCGCGTGCCGAAAACCGTCATAATCTTGAGCTTGGTTGCCGCTTTCGTTTCCGCCATAACGCTCACCTACCTTGTCGCCTTCTTCATCTTGAGAATGCCCAAACGCTTCGCGCCGTACAGCACGGCAACAATCATCCCGATCAAGATCAGCATCGCCGTCCGCGGACTGACCAGCGTCATCACGATGGCTCCCGAGCCGAGAAACGCGCTGATCACATACATCAGAAGCACCGCCTGCCGTTGCGAGAAGCCCAGGTTCAACAGCCGATGATGGAGATGTCCTTTGTCCGGCTTCATGATCGGCGCCCCCGCCAGCCAACGCCGCACGATGGCGAAGGTCGTGTCGAGGATCGGCAGGCCGAGCGCCAGAATCGGCACGACCAGCGCGACCACCGCCGCGCTTTTTATCACGCCGACGATGGAAATACCGGAAAGCATGAAGCCGAGGAACATGCTGCCCGTGTCGCCCATGAAGATTTTCGCGGGATTGAAATTGAAGAACAAAAAGCCGAAGGCCGCACCCGCCAATGCCGCCGTAACCACCGCCACGACGAGGATGTCCATG
>CACYUQ010000200.1 GCA_902777615.1 uncultured Selenomonadaceae bacterium | reverse complement strand
ATTCGGGGTTGATGAAAGCAAACGAGCGTACAGGGCTTTTGGACAATCTGCGGAAAGGGGAATTGCGCCCCTCAGAGGCGCCGTCTTTTACGGTGGAACTTAGCCCGGAAGCGCAACAGATTATGAAACGCAACGTGTCGGTTGACGTCCCGACGAAGGAAGCGGCAGAATATTTACCCGTGACGGAAATCCGTTCGGACCATTTTCGCTGGACGGAAGCGGATGGCATCGAAGAAACGATAACGGAGGCGGAGGAGCTTGCCGCGCGCAAGGAGAGCTTTCGGCAGTTGGTTACGGAGACAATTAGTCAAAGCATTGGCGAGATTTTGAAGCCGCGTACAACCTATGAGGAAGCGATAGACGCGCTATATAAAAGGGAGGATGTCGCTTGGAAAGCACGTTTTGATGATAGCAACTATGGCTTCACTCAAGTATTAACGCCCGTGAATGGCGCGTTTGGAAAATTGGCCGTGCATTTGAACGATTATCTTGACCAGTTTGGTACGGAGGACGGCTATTTTGATACGTTGATCAGTGCGTTGGACGAACTCGACGATGGTAACGATAATGCACTGATAGGACAAATGTGCAAAATAGTACAGACCGTCCGGGACGGAAACGCCATTGATACACAAAGTGACGACTTCAAAAATGAGGTGCAGGACGCGGTTGACAAGACTTACGGTGTCGCAAAGAAAAAAGTTCGTCGTCAAAAGGGTAAAAAGGACGGGAAACAGGAAGGAATTGAGCAAGCGGGACTGTCCTATCTTGATATGGAACGACATAAAGCCAAGGAAGAAAAACAGCTTCTTGAAAAATTTACGGGCGAGGAAAAAAGCGAAAAACCGGCCTCGGCGGGAGAAGTTCGCGCGCAGCATCAACGGAAGGAAAAGGATACAGACTTCCGAGATAAAATGCGGAAGGTGGATGAGTATGACGTGAGCGGGCAGGAAAATCCAGTCGCGCCCGCAAAAGCCAAACAGAAAGGAACGCCGATTGAAAAAGAGGAAGCGGAGCGCCTGACGGCAAAATATAACGCATGGAATAAAATCAGCGAACGATATGGTTGGGGAACGATGCCGGAAGTGTAAAGTGTACAAGAAATGCGGTAGAATGTATGTACTGGGAGTGGAGATGATTGCGGATCGTCTCTATTCTTTTTTGTTTGCTTGGCAAAGAGCGGAGAAAGTGGTAAACTTCTGCTATATATTTTTTATGTAACTCTGGGAGTGTGTCGTTTGTGTTTGAATTGGAAGTGAAATGTACCTTTGACGCGGCGCACCGCGTCGAAGGTTATCCGGGGAAGTGTGATCGTCTGCACGGTCATACGTGGACTATCGCGGCGAAGGTGCAGGGGAAAGAATTGGACGAGCTTGGTATGCTCGTCGATTTTAAGTTGCTTAATCAAACGCTGAAGGATGTGGCGGCGACCCTCGACCATCGGTGCTTGAATGAGCTTCCGATGTTTGAAGATGTGAACCCGACGGCGGAGAACATTGCGCGATATGTGTACCGGGCGATGCGTGAGAGCGAGATTTTCCGAGGCGCGTCAAATCGTTCAGTGCGGCTGGCCGAGGTACTGGTCTGGGAGTCGGCGCATTCGGCTGTTCGGTATTTTGAGGAAGCGTAAGCATGACGGGCAACTTGATTGAGATTTTTTCCTCGGCTCAAGGCGAGGGACCATATATCGGCCGTCGCCAGGTTTTCGTGCGTTTCGAGGGCTGCAATCTCAAATGCTGGTATTGCGATACAGCGTGCACGATTGGCAGCCATCTGCAGTGTGCGGTGGAGACGCTAAAGCCGGAGGAGCCGGATTTTTTTGTGCAAAATCCCGTTTCCGTCGAGGACGCGGCGGGCTACATTCAAAATCTGCTGGACGTGGTGCCACACCATTCGGTCAGTTTCACCGGCGGCGAGCCGCTGCTCCACGCCGAGTTTATCGCGGCGGTGGCGGAGCGGATTTCCGCACCCGTTTTTTTGGAGACGAACGGAACGCTGCCGGAGAAACTGAAAAAAATTCTTCCTTACGTCGATATTGTCAGCATGGATGTAAAGCCGCCCAGCGCGGTGGGAGAAGACCTTTGGGCGCGTCACCGTGTCTTTTTGGAAACGGCGGCGCGAAAAGATGTTTACGTCAAGCTTGTAGTGGCGGAAGATTTGACGGAAACGGAGTTTGCGAAGACCTGTCGTATGATTGCGGATGTCAGCGCCGATATTCCGCTGATTTTACAACCGGTCACGTTGCGGGACGGAAGTGTGCCGCTGAGAGCGGCGTCGCTATTAGAAATGCAGGCGCGCGCGCTTCGCGTGTTGAGGGACGTGCGGTTGATTCCGCAGGCGCATACCATGATGGGGATTCGGTGATACGATGAACGACATAAAAAACGCTTCTCTGCGATTGTGGGAAGCGATAGAGGAGACTTTTGTCGAGCATACGGGTTTCCTTTTTTTGCTTTTTTTCTTCAATTATTTTACGATGACATGGTC
>CACYUQ010000199.1 GCA_902777615.1 uncultured Selenomonadaceae bacterium | reverse complement strand
ACATCGACAGGCATTTGGACGCATTCGCCGTGCAGCGTCAATTTTGCCGCGCGCAAATTACCGAGCATCCCGTTTTCCGCCTCGATGTCGATATCACCGATATGGCCGAACAGTAACCTGCTCGCAGGAAATGTCCGAGCGCGTACATCTACCGTTTCTGTTTTCAGCGCGTTACGAATCGCAACTTCCAAGGCCCCCGAGGCAATTTTCGGAAGCCCCGCCTCAGCCAGTCCAATCAGAAGCAGGAACGTAAACCCGACA
This sequence comes from uncultured Selenomonadaceae bacterium, assembly GCA_902777615.1. Classification (GTDB taxonomy): domain Bacteria; phylum Bacillota; class Negativicutes; order Selenomonadales; family Selenomonadaceae; genus RUG12372. The sequence goes on along the minus strand of CACYUQ010000199.1, from coordinate 2,230 downwards.
ATCATCAAGAATTTTTTCACAAGGAATCCCCTGCCTTAAATATCTTAAAATTGATGGTTTGCCTTTGCCGCGAGGAACGACTCAATGAACGGATCAATCTCGCCGTCCATGACCGCCTGCACGTTGCCCGTTTCTTCGCCGGTCCGATGATCCTTGACCATCGTGTAGGGCTGGAACACATAGGAACGAATCTGGCTGCCCCACTCAATTTTCTGCTGTACGCCTTCGAGCTTCGCGCGCTCCTCTTCCTTCTTCTTCTCTTCCAATTCAAAGAGCTTGGCGCGCAGCATCCTGAGGCACACCTCACGGTTCTGTATCTGCGAGCGTTCATTCTGGCACTGAACCACGATACCCGTTGGCATGTGTGTCATGCGAACAGCCGACGAAGTCTTGTTGATATGCTGGCCGCCCGCACCGCTGGAGCGGTACGTATCGACCCGGACGTCATCCATGTCGATCTCGACTTCCTTCGCGTCTTCCATCTCCGGCATTACGTCGCAGGCGGAAAACGAAGTATGGCGGCGCGCATTCGAATCAAACGGTGAAATGCGCACGAGGCGATGGACGCCTTTTTCCGATTTTAGATAACCGTAAGCGTTATGCCCTTTGACGAACAGCATCACAGACTTGACTCCGGCCTCGTCGCCGGGCTGCATATCGAGCGTTTCCACGGAGAAGCCGTGCCGCTCCGCCCAGCGCCCGTACATGCGAAGGAGCATCTGTGTCCAGTCCTGCGCCTCGGTGCCGCCTGCACCCGCGTGCAGTTCCAGATAAGCGTTATTCGCGTCGTACTCGCCGGAAAGGAGCAATTCCAACTCCAGCGAGCGAAGCTCATTTTTCAAGGCGTCATACTCCGCCTTCACATCCGCTTCGACGGCCTCGTCTTTTTCCTCCATGCCCATTTCCCAGAGCGTCAAAAGGTCGTCGGTTTTCGAGACCAACGCGTTGTATGTGTCCACGCCGCCTTTCAGGTCGGCAAGCTCCTGGTTCAGAGCCTGCGCCGCCTCCGCGTCGTCCCAAAAGTCGGGCGCACCCATCTTATATTCTAGTTCCGCGATTTTTTCCTCTTTGCGAGCGACGTCAAAGAGACGACCCCATTTCGCCCAGCTTTGCCTTCAAAGCTGTTATTGGTGCTTTCCATTCTTCCAGCACTGACGATTCACTTCCTTATATAGAAATAATTGAATTACGCGGCTTTTTTCGTACCGCTTTTGTTTTCATCGATATGCTGCCGGATTTCCCGCATGATTTTTTTGAAGCAGTCGCGTTTGGCGCGCATCTCGCTTGTACGGGAGTCTCCGTTCTGCGCGGCGCTGAAGAGATCCACCATCGTGCCGTCCGCTTCCATGACGATAACGCGCGCGTTCATGGACGCACGAATAATGGAACCCACCCAAATATCCTTGGATTGCTCCACTACGGGCGTGCCCGTCGTCACATAAACGATCCTGTCCAGTCCGCTATACTTCGCGAACTCAATCATCTCATCCTTGCTCATCTTGGTCTGATCCTCGACAAAACCTTTATCGTACCAAAAGAGCGCGAGCTTTTGCTGCAGTTCCTGCCCCAGCTGGTATTCCGCGCCCATCTGCTCGCTGGCCGCTTTCAGGAAATCCGCCGTCGTAAAATCCGCGCCGCCAATGATGACCACACCAACGCCGGGCTGAACAGGCGGCTTTTCCTGTGCCGAACAAACCGCGCCAAAAAACAGGCAACATACAAGCATCATCAGCGCCATAGCAATCCTGTTCATACCCTTTCGTCCCCTTTCATGATTCCCCAAATTTATTTTCCTTTCCCGCAGCAATTCTTATACTTCTTGCCGCTGCCGCAGGGGCATGGGTCATTGCGGCCGATATGTTCGGCGCGAGCCGGCGTCTTCTTGACCGGCTTCGCCTCGGCGTCTTCCACCTCGCCGCCATGAGAGGCCTGCGCCGTCGCAAGACGATCCTCGACCTGCCGCCGCTCGTCCGTAACGACGCTGACGCGGTACATGAGCTTCGCGATGTCCGTCTGGATCTGATGGATCATTTCCTCGAACATATTGAAGCCCTCGATCTTGTACTCGACCAGCGGATTGCGCTGCCCATAGGCGCGCAGGTTGATGCCCTGCCGCAACATATCCATGTGGTCGAGATGCTCCATCCACTTGTTGTCGACCACGCGCAGCATGATGACCTTTTCCAGCTCGCGCATGACGCTCGGGGAGAACTCCGCCTCGCGCGCTTTG
>CACYUQ010000198.1 GCA_902777615.1 uncultured Selenomonadaceae bacterium | reverse complement strand
CAAAGTGCATGTGCAGTCTTTGTCACATTTTCATGTATTTTTTTGGCGCAAAATTTCCCCTCATGCAAATGGCTGAAAGTCCCATAAACAAAGAATGTGTTATTATTACTAGAAAAAATTTATAACTAGGGATTTAATATGCTTCAAGATGATATTGTAGCCACCGTTAAAATGGCTCTAACAGAGGACCTGGGAGGAGTTCTTGATCCTTCTTTGGATGTAACTTCTCAGCTTATTGACGAGAATGAAACCGATGAAGCCACCGTTATTACACGTGAGGCAGGTATCTTCTGTGGAAAGGCATGGGTTGAAGAAGTTTACAGACAGCTTGGCAACAAAGTTGAAATTCAGTGGTTTGTTAAAGATGGAGATACCATTGAGCCAGGTGAACAGCTTTTCCATTTAAAGGGCAACTCAAGAACAATGCTTACCGCTGAGCGTACCGCCTTAAATTTCGTGCAGACTCTTTCTGGAGTAGCAACTCAGGTATCTAAATTTGTTAAGCAGATGGAAGGAACCAACTGCAGTCTTCTGGACACCAGAAAAACTCTGCCTTGTCTGAGAACAGCTCTAAAATATGCAGTGACCTGCGGTGGTGGAAAAAATCATCGCATTGGTCTTTTTGACATGTACCTTATCAAAGAGAACCACATTATGGCCTCTGGCGGTATTGCAAAGGCAATTGAAAGAGCCCGTGCCGCTCATCCAGAACTTAAGGTTGAGGTTGAAGTAGAGAATCTTGACGAACTTCAGCAGGCTCTTGACGCAAAGGCGTTTGCTGATTCCGAGTTTTTGATTAACTGGGATTCGGAAAACTATGACGAGTTGACGCGGGGCTGCGCCGGGAGCGTTGGCGTCGATTTTTGCCGGAACATCGAATGGCGGGGACCGTCGGAGGGGAATGCTTGGCGCATTTCGGTGCGCGGGCTTTTAGGCGGCCATTCCGGTGAGAGAATCGGCGACGGACGGGGCAACGCGCTCCGCATTCTTGCGCAGACGCTTCGCGCACTGAAAAAAGCGGGTATTTCCGTTTCCGTCGCGTCGATGACGGGGGGGAGTGCACGAAACGCCATAGCTGCGGAGGCGGAGGCCATTATTGTCACCTCGTCCCGGCAAGAGGAGCTTCATCGTGTGATTTCCGATATAGAGCAACACATTCGTAATGAGCAGGTCAATGTCGATCCGGATTTTTCCATTGCGCTTTCGGATGTTGGGACGCCCAATCGCGTGATGTCTGAAGCGGACGCGGCGGCAGTCACGGATGCGCTGTTGCTTCTGCACACGGGCGTTTTCCAGATGTCGACAACGATACCGGGACTCGTCGAGACTTCAGCAAATCTCGGCCTGCTCCGCACGGAGGAAAATGTGATCTGGTTCTCGTATTTTGCGCGGTCGAGCGTTGACGAGAAGATTTTCGATATTGCGGAGTCGTGCCGTGTTCTTGGCGAAAGACTCGGCTTCGAGGTGAACATCGCCACCCCGTCCCCAGGGTGGCGGGAACGTGCTCAGAGCGCGCTTTCCGATATGATGGCGGCGATTTTTGAGGAGCAGAACGGGTTCCAAATGAAAGTCGACGTCATTCACGCGGGGCTCGAATGCGGCTGGCATATCAAAAAAGCGCCGCAGCTCGATATGGTCTCCATCGGCGTCACGACCCGCGATATCCACAGTCCTAAAGAAACTCTTGATCTTTCAACGATTGTGCCGCAGGTGCAGCTCGTGATGGAGACATTGCAGAAAATCGCGAAACCGAAATGAGGACAATAAAAAGCGGAATGTCAACGACTGTTTGTCATGACATTCCGCTTTTTTGCGCTTATTTTTTTACAATATGCTTTCCACCGTACCAGCGGGGCTTCCAATAGGAATCGTCGAGGCTGTCGACGCGGACGCCCTTGCTGGACGAAACGTGAATGAATTGATTTTTTCCGAGGTAGATGCCGCAGTGCGAAGCGCCTTTCTCGTAGGTGGAGAAGAAGACGAGGTCGCCCGGTACCAGCTCGGCACGTTTTTTGACGCGCTGTCCGAGCTTATATTGTTCGTCGGCGGTTCGGGGGAGAGCAAAGCCGTTCTGCTTGAAAACGTATTGGACAAAGCCGGAGCAGTCGAAGCCTTTCGGCGTCGTGCCGCCGAAACGGTAACGCGTCCCCATGTATTTTTTCGCCGTTTTGATGATTGCGTCCACCTTTTTTTCCGGCAGGAACGGCGCACTTTCTGGAACTTTCACAGCGGCGGGTTCATTTTTGGGGACAGGGTCTTTAGGAGCGGCCTCTTTCTTTTCGTCTGTTTTTGGCGGCGTCTTTCCGGCGGCACGTTTTTTCAAGGCGCGCCAAGTTTCGCGATCCACCGTGCCGGTAATCGATATTTTTTCGTCCCGTTGGAACGCGATAACCGCTCGGTAGGTCGTATAGCCGAAAACGCCGTCCGGCTCCACCTGGTAGCCGAGGGTGTTCAGGTTTTGCTGAAGGACGAGAACGTCATGCCCTTCGGATCCTTGCTT
>CACYUQ010000197.1 GCA_902777615.1 uncultured Selenomonadaceae bacterium | reverse complement strand
GCCCGGCCCGAAGGCCGCCTCGACTTCGTCACCCTCGTTTTTCCGGAGCAGGCCATGATCGACGAAAACGCAGGTGAGCTGCTTGCCGATGGCCTTCGACAGGAGCGCCGCAGCCACCGACGAATCGACGCCGCCGGACAGTGCGCAGAGGGCACGGCCATTGCCGATTTTCTCCCGAAGCGCAGCGACAGTGTTTTCGATGAACGGTCCCATGGTCCAGTCACCTTTGCAGCCGCAGACGTTTCGCACGAAGTTTCGCAGCATGGTTTGCCCCTCGGCGGTATGCATGACTTCCGGGTGGAACTGCGTCGCGTAGAGGCCGCGCGCCGCGTTTTCAAAGGCCGCAATCGGGCAGTCCGCCGTCTTCGCCGTCACGGCAAAGCCCTCCGGCACGCGCGTGATGCGGTCGGTATGGCTCATCCAGACGACGGTTTTGGCGTTGACGCCCGCGAAAAGCCGCGACGACGGCACGGTGATTTCCAATTCCGCCCGCCCGTATTCGCTCGTCTCGGCGGCTTTTACCTCGCCGCCCAGCGCGTGGGCCATCAGCTGCGAGCCGTAGCAGATACCCAGCACCGGTACGCCCAGCGAAAAGAGGTCCGCATCGTAAGACAGCGCGCCGTCGCCGTATACGCTCTGCGGGCCGCCGGTCAGGATAATGCCCTTCGGCTGTCTTGCGCGAATCTCGTCCAGCGGCATCGTGTGCGGATGGACCTCGCAATAGACGTCACATTCCCGCACCCGGCGGGCAATCAGTTGGTTGTACTGTCCGCCGAAATCCAGCACCAGCACCAATTCATTCGTCATAGGAATCGTTCTCCTCTAATATAAATTCCGGGTTTTCTTCCAAAAAGGCGGAAACCGTCGAATCGCAAACGCCGTAGGAAAAGCCTTTCCGGTACAAAAACTGCTTCATCTTCGCCCGCGGTGCAGGAGCGTGGAATTTCTTCCGAAGCGACTGCATCGCGGCGTTTGTTTCTCGGTCTTCCCGGTCGTCGTCCTCCGGCGCCGAATTGCGCACAAGAGATGACGGGAACCCGCGCGTCAAGAGCTTTTGCTCGATCTGCCGGACGCTCATGCCCGTTTCCTCGTACAGCTTTTGGTATTGTCGGGCGCAGGCCGCTTCGTCGTCCAGATAGTGGCGTTCCTCCAGCCGCGCAATCGCCGCATCGATTTCCTCCGCCTCGTAACCGCGCTGCTGCAGTTTCTCGCGGAGCCGCGCCGACGATTGCTCTTGGATGGCCAAAATCGCCACCGCTTTTTCGAGGGCGGTGGGCTTAGGCCTTGGCTTTTGCGTTGTCCGCGCTCGCATTCAGTGCCTCCGCGGCCTTCGCTTTCTTTGCTGCCGCTTTCTTTTCCGCTTCCTCGGCCTGCGCTGCCAGTGCCGCCAGCACCTTTTCTGCCAGCTCGTCGTAGAGCTTCCGGTCCGTTTTCAAAAGCTCCTTGACCGCGTCGCGGCCCTGTCCGAGACGGCTGTCGTTGTACGAATACCACGAGCCGCTCTTCTTCACCACGTCCAGCTCTGCCGCCATGTCGAGCACACAACCCTCACGGGAGACGCCTTCGCCGTACATGATATCGAATTCCGCCGTCTTGAAGGGCGGCGCGACCTTGTTCTTGACCACCTTGATCTTTGTATGGTTGCCGACGGTCTCCGTTCCCTGCTTCAACGCCTCGCCCTTGCGGACCTCCACACGGATTGTCGAGTAGAATTTCAGCGCGCGGCCGCCCGTGGTTGTCTCGGGATTGCCGTAGGTGACGCCGATTTTCTCGCGAATTTGGTTGATGAAGATCGCCACGCTGCGTGATTTTGAGATGAAGCCGGTCAGCTTCCGCATGGCCTGGCTCATCAGCCGCGCCTGGAGGCCGACTTTGAGTTCGCCCATGTCGCCGTCGATTTCTTCCTTCGGCACCAGCGCCGCCACCGAGTCCACCACGATGATGTCGATCGCGCCGCTTCGCACCAGCGCCTCGACGATTTCCAGCGCCTGCTCACCGTTATCCGGCTGGGAGATCAGAAGATTCTCGGTATCCACGCCGAGCTTCTTCGCGTAAATCGGGTCGAGGGCGTGCTCCGCGTCGATGAAGGCCGCCACGCCGCCGCGCTTCTGCGCCGCCGCGATCATGTGCAGCGTCACCGTCGTCTTGCCCGAAGACTCCGGGCCGTAGACCTCGATGATGCGACCGCGCGGGATTCCGCCGACGCCGAGCGCCAAATCCAGAGGCAGGATGTCCGTCGGGATGACCTCCACGTTCATATTGGCGGTGGCTTCGCCGAGCCGCATGATCGAGCCGTCGCCGAAAGTCTTGTGCAGATCCTTCAGCACTTTTTCCAGCGCGTTGCTCTTGTCCTCCGGGATTTCAAACGCCTTTCCCTCTTTTTTCTTTTCCATAAATATCTCCCTTCTGCGCCCGCATAAAATCATAGGCGAACATTTTTTCTGATTGTATCATACTTTTCTTTTCAAGAAAAGAACTTTTTTTCGGAAATTGCATCATGGCCG
>CACYUQ010000196.1 GCA_902777615.1 uncultured Selenomonadaceae bacterium | reverse complement strand
CGACAATGTGACGATCAAGTGCGAGAAGTGCGGTAGCGAGATGCACCGCGTGCCGGAGGTCATCGACTGCTGGTTTGATTCCGGCGCGATGCCCTTTGCCCAGTGGCATTATCCATTCGAGAACAAGGAACTCTTCGACAAGCGTTTCCCGGCGGATTTCATCTCCGAGGCCGTTGACCAGACCCGCGGCTGGTTCTATTCGCTGATTGCGATTTCCACGTTGTTGTTCCATCAGTCTTCCTATAAAAATGTCATCGTGCTCGGCCATGTGCAGGACAAGGACGGGCAGAAAATGTCGAAGTCCAAGGGCAACGCCGTCGACCCGATGGATGCGCTACGCCGCCACGGTGCTGACGCCATCCGCTGGTACTTCTACGAGAATAGCGCGCCCTGGTTGCCGAATCGTTTCCACGATGCTGCGGTACAGGAAGGACAGCGCAAATTCATGGGAACGCTCTGGAATACTTACGCGTTTTACGTGCTCTACGCGAACATCGACGATTTCGACCCGACGAAACACGCGCTGGATAAAGCGTCTCTCGGCGTCATGGACAAGTGGATCCTGTCGCGGCTCCACACGCTGGTCAAAGAAGTGGACGGCCACCTTTCCGCCTATCGCGTCACGGAGACGGCGAAAGCTCTGCAGGAGTTCGTCGAGGAGCTTTCCAACTGGTACGTGCGCCGCAGCCGCGAACGTTTCTGGGCGAAGGGCATGGAGCAGGACAAGATCAACGCCTATATGACGCTTTATACCGCGCTTGTCACGGTCTGCAAGGCCGCCGCGCCGATGGTGCCGTTCATCACGGAGAGCGTCTACCGCAACCTCGTCTGCTCGGTGGACAAGAACGCGCCGGAGAGCGTCCATCTTTGCGACTTCCCGCAGGCGGACGAATCGTATATCGACGAGGCGCTGGAGAAAGACATGGAGCTGGTGCTCGAGATCGTCGTGCTGGGCCGCGCCGCCCGCAACGAAGCGAATATCAAGAACCGCCAGCCCGTCGCGAATCTCTTCGTCAAGGCGGAGCGCACGCTGTCCCCCTATTTCGTCGAAGTCATCGAGAGCGAGCTGAACGTCAAGGCTGTCACCTTCAAGGATGACATGGAAGCGTATCTTTCCTACAGCTTCAAGCCGCAGTTCAAGGTACTGGGGCCGAAAGCCGGAAAGCGCATGGCGGCCATCAAGAACGCGCTGTCGCAGGTCAACGGTCACGCGGCAAAGTCGGAGCTGGACTCGACGGGCAAGCTGCACCTCGACCTGGCTGACGGCGGCATCGACCTTCTGCCAGAGGATGTTGAGATCAATATGGCGCAGACCGAAGGCTACCTCTGCCAGCGTTACGGCGGCGTGACCGTCGCCCTGGAGACGACGCTAACGCCTGAACTGATCGAGGAAGGCTTCGTGCGTGAAATCATCAGCAAGGTGCAGGTTATGCGTCGCGAAAACGGATTCGAGGTCACGGATCATATCACGGTCGCCATTTCGGGGAACGAAAAACTCGCCGAAATCGTCAAGAAAAACGAAAGCCCGCTGAAAAAGGTCACGCTGGCTGACGCCATCGTTTATGGGACGTTGGATGGATTTGTCAAAGAATGGGACGTCAACGGCGAAATGGTAACGATTGCCGTGAAATAAGGAATAATTGAAAACCGCGTGCGTGTCGGAGGATGCGCACGCGGTTTTTTCTGTTGCTTCGGGACTAAAAAATATCGTGCAAATAAACGGCGGTCATGGTAAAATAACCAAAAAGGTAGGAGTGCGGAGGCGATTTTTCGTGAGCGCGTTGCTGAACGAGCTTCGCGAGCGCGGCTGCGATGTGGACGGCGCGCTTGCACGCTTTTTGAATAAAGAAGATTTTTACGCCAAGTGCTATAAAAAATTTCTCGATGATCCGGCGTTTTCGGGCTTGGACGAGGCGCTGAAGAAAAAGGATGCGGATACGGCCTTCCGCCACGCGCACACGCTGAAGGGGCTTATGGCGAATATGGGATTGACGCCGCTGCACGACCTCGCGGTGAAAATCGTGGAGCCGCTCCGGGCGGGGCTGTACAGCGACGAGCTGGTGGAAATCTTCCAGCAGATCATGAAGGAAATGGAAAATTATCGGCGCATCGCGACGAGAAGCGGACTGTGAGGAGAGGCAAGGCTTTGGATAGCAAAAAACAGAATGCGACGAAAGACGCGCATGGGCATCCTCACATTCACGAGCATAACGGGCATATCCATACGCACACCCAGACAAAAGCGGTACTGAACCGCATGGCGCGGCTCATCGGGCATTTGCAATCCGTGCGGCGCATGGTGGAAGAAGGGCGCGACTGCAGCGAAGTGCTGCTGCAGATTTCGGCGGTGGACGCCGCGCTGAAGAACGTCGGAAAAATCATTTTGAAGGACCACATGGAACATTGCATCGTGGACGCGGTGCAGGACAACGACCGAGAGGCATTGGCGCGGTTGGAGCAAGCCATTGACCGTTTTGTAAGATGACGAAGGGGGCAACGGACTATGGAGAACAGGGAAAAAATTTTGATTATCGACCCC
>CACYUQ010000195.1 GCA_902777615.1 uncultured Selenomonadaceae bacterium | reverse complement strand
GTCAACTACCCACGACCTAAAGGTCATGGGCTTGTAACTGCCCAGTCGTAGTAACGGCTTGCGCCTCCGACCTTTGACCCCAATAGATATTGCTATCTAGTGGCGTTACATCACAGGGTGGCTGACATCACCCTTTACAGGCAAGACATGCTCACCTGTAACTGTATCAGGTACTGAACTTCCCATGCCGTACAGTCAGTAATGCTTGAGTATATTTTACGCCGTTGCAAGGCTTCTAACGGCAACCCCATATATACTTGTCAATGTGCTAAGAGTGCCTTTGGTGAGCAACACACCTAACGGTTTTCTCTTGTACAATGTTGCTGTTATTAATTATAGCACGTATGTTCTGTCAAAGCAACCAAAGGGGGCTCCTCCCACTGCCAAATGGCAGTGGGTTTCCGCCCACAACATGCGAAGGGAGTTTATTTATGAATACTACCTGGAAAGCGGGCGTTATGGCCCATGCGCAGAAGCTGCGCTTTTTGATTACGGCAGCCGCAATGATGGTGCTGATGATGCAGACCGTTTACGCGGACGATGCCGGTTTCGTTTCCATCTACAAGAGCATCGTCGGAGACATCTTCCGAACCGTCCAGTCCGTTATGGCGATCACGGCCTGCCTGGTGATCATTATCAGCATCTTCCTCATCATCATTGCAACCGATGATCGGGGCGTACAGGGCGGTATCCGCAGGATCAAGATCGCGATCGTCTGCCTGATCCTTGCGTATGTGGTGCCGTCGGTCATCGTTACGATCGCATCCCTTGCACAGGAGAATGGTTCTTCCTCGATCGACGAGGTCATGAATCTGAATTAGCAAAAGGAGAGCGAAATGGAACGGAAGCGGAGAGTAAGCAAAAAGAGTTGGATGGGTGTTTTGACCGCGTTCCTTTTTGCCGTCCTTTGTATCGCGGGTATGCCGCAAACGGTCCTCGCGGAGGACTTTGAAACAGTCAGCATCTCAACAGGCGGCTCGGAGGAAACAAAGGATACCTACTACCTCGACCTGCCAAGGGCGGACGGCGTCACGAAGATCAAGCTGGCCACGGAAAAACCGAATTCTGCAAGCTATACGAAGGTGTCCTTTTTACGGTATCGGCATGATAAGAGCCACGGGTATTTCCAGTCGGCCACATATTCTCCGACGGTATTTGACCTTTATTTTGTTGATAACGGAGTCGGGGAAGAACAGCTCAATACGTATGTCTATGAAGCGATCGATCTTCTAATGCATACCAATAAGAGCACCTACCATGACGGGAAATACAATCATTCCAATAACGTAAATGTACTGAAGTGGGCACATACGTTATCGAAGAACTACGGGACAGACATTTACTCGGCAACGCTTCATTACAGCGATCAGACAGGAAATGAAGCAAAGGAGCTGACAATTTACGGCTTCGGAGAAAAAGCAAGCAAGGAACGGCGGCGCGATGGTTTCCTTCGAGCTCGCGTCGGACCGCGACATCCGCAAGTTTTTCCCCGCGCTCCGCGTCGTTACATTGGCGGAAAGCCTCGGCGGCGTCGAGAGCCTCGTCTGCCACCCGGCGACCATGACCCACGCCGCGATCCCGAAAGAAACGCGGGAAGCGGTGGGCATCACGGACGGGCTGATCCGCCTGTCCGTCGGCATCGAAGACGCAGACGATCTGATTCGCGATATTGACAACGCGATTGAAGGAAGCGAGGGGAAATAGTATGCGGTACTATGCATCTATGCAGGAATTGATCGGACATACGCCGTTGGTGGAATTGACGCATGTGGACGTACCCGAGGGCGCAAGATTTTTCGCGAAGCTGGAGCTTTGGAATCCCGGCGGCAGCGCGAAGGACCGTATCGGGCGCTCGATGATTGCCGATGCGGAAAAGACCGGGCGGCTGAAGCCGGGCGGCACCATCGTCGAGGGCACGGCGGGCAACACGGGCCTCGGCATCGCGTTTGCCGCCCTGAATAAAGGCTACCGCGTAATCTTCGTCGTGCCGGAAAAATTCTCGGTGGAAAAGCAAACGCTGATGAAGGCTCTCGGTGCGGAAATCGTCTCGACGCCGCGCTCCGGCGGCATGCTGATGGCCGAGGCGAAAGCGGAGGAACTGGCGGCGTCGATTCCCGGCGCGATCACTATGCGGCAGTTCAAGAACCAGGCGAACCCGCGCGCCCATTACGAGACGACGGGCCCGGAGATTTTCGAGGATCTCGACGGGAAGATTGATTACCTCGTCTGCGGCGCGGGCAGCGGCGGCACGTTCTCCGGCATCATGAAATATCTGAAAGAAAAAAATCCCGCCATCAAAGGCGTGCTGGCCGATCCCATCGGCTCCACGCTGGGCGGCGGAGAGCACGGCGACTACGAGATCGAGGGCATCGGCAACGACTTCGTGGCGGAGACGATGGACATGAGCTTCGTCGATCAGGTGGTCAAGGTCAGCGACGACGAAGCTTTCGCAGGCGTCAAACGGCTGGCGGCGAAGGAAGGTATCTTCGCAGGCTCGTCCTCCGGCGCGACGCTGGCGGCGGCGGAAAAACTCGCGGCGAGCGGCGCGAAAGGAAACATCGTGCTGGTCTTCGCCGACC
>CACYUQ010000194.1 GCA_902777615.1 uncultured Selenomonadaceae bacterium | reverse complement strand
CTAACAGAAGAGGGCGAGATTTTTTGAAGTGTCAAAGGCGGTGTTTGAATGTTCGCAAATCCACAGCTGGAGCAGATGGCATCGACGGAACTCCGCGTCCTTCAGCTCCAACGTCTGAAAAAGACGGTGGCGTGGGCTTATGAAAAAAGCGGCATATACAAGAGAAAATTCGACGCTGCCGGCGTAAAGCCAGACGACATCCGTACCTTGAACGACATCACGAAGCTGCCGTTCACGACCGAGCGGGAGATTGAGGAACATTCCTCGCATGAGTTCCTGACCCTTCCCTTTAGCGCGATTTCCCGGGTTAGTCTTTGGGAGCATCCAAAACCGTTGATTCGCATGTACACGGCGCGCGACATCTCCTGCAACGTCGAAATGATGACGCGCTCGCTGGCAGCGGCGGACATCACCCGCGCGTCGGTGGTCGGCATTCTTGGCGACCTCGCGGACAGCGGCCTGATGGATACGCAATACGCGTTGGAAGTACTGGGCACGACGGTTGTTCCCCTTGGCACGGAATACGAACGCGCGATCAAGTTGCTCGACGCGACCTATCTCAGCATCATCGTCGGCTCCGCGCGCCGCGTGTTGCGCCTGATTATCCAAGCGCAGGCGATGGGACGGGAAATCAAGGAATTCAACCTCTCGACGATTCTTTGCTTCAACGAGAACCTGCAAAATCCGCTGAAGGTTCACATGCGAAACCGCACAGGGACGCAGGTTTACAATTTCTTCGCTTCGTCGTCCTTCGGCACCAGCGGTATGTTTTACCAATGCAAGGAGCACGTCGGCCACCATCTGCAGGAAGATTACTTCTATGCCGAGATCGCAGCCTTTGGGCAGGACGTCATCGTCAACGAACCGGGCTGCATGGGCGAATTGGTGCTGACCTCGCTGACGGCGGAAGCACTGCCGCTGATCCGTTACCGTACCGGCCAGACGGTCATGCGCATGGATGAGCTTTGCCCCTGCGGACGTACCTTTGCCCGCTACACGACGCCATTTGGCGCGTTCAACTGACAAGAGGCAAAACAAAGCTAACGAACGATACACAAGCGAAAAACACCAGGGGCTGCCGCAGGCAAATCAAAGCTGCGTCAGCCCCTTGATTATTTCTTTTGCAAAATGGGGAGGATGCCAAAGCAAAACACGGTTGCTTTTTTTCCCGTATTTGGTAAAATAAAATAGACCGTGGCAATAGGAAAATCAGATTGCCTTGGTAGGAGGAGACCGGATATGGAAAAGAAAGCGATTATGATACGGAAAAGCGCGTCGTTTATGGTTGGCGCCATCCAGACAAATCTGGAGAAAGCCGGTTATAAGATTTTGCCGGTAGACGCGACCGTCGCCGCCGTAAACGAAAAGCAAGCCGAGGCCGATATTCTCCTTTTGTGCTTAGGTGACTTCATTTCGGGCACTTCCAATTTTCTCGTCTATCTGAGAGATCTCTGCGCCGAGGAGGAAAAACTGCTCGTGCTGTTGGGCACTCCAGAGGAACTGGAGGCGGCGGAGAAGACGATTCCCTCCTCGCTGATTGCGGCCCGCTTCGCACGCCCGCTGGACATTAAGAGACTGGTCGACGAGATGGATGATCTCGTGCAAGTAAACGACGAGAACTCGCGCAAGAAAACCATTTTGCTCGTCGATGACGACAATACCTTCCTGAAGACGATAAAAGGCTGGCTCTCGGCACAGTACCGCGTCACAATCGTCACATCGGGTGCGCAGGCGCTGATGTACATTGCGGACAACAAGCCGGACTTGATCCTCTTGGACTACGAAATGCCCGTGACCAGCGGTCCGCAAGTGTTGGAGATGATCCGCAGCGAGACGGCAGTAGGAGCGATTCCCGTTATTTTCCTGACGGGGAAAGGCGACCGGGAAAGCGTGATGAAGGTTCTCGCACTGAAACCGGACGGCTACTTTCTGAAATCGACGGACAAGGAAACGCTTTTGAAATCGCTGGAAGAATTTTTCGAGAAAAGGAAATACGACCAATTGCATCACGCGCAGAAATAACAGAAAAGGAGACGGACAAAAATCCGTCTCCTTTTTTCGTTGTTATGCTTCCTCTAAAATCGCTTTCAACGCGTCCCAATCCGGTTTTTTCGCCGCATCGACAATCCGGGCGTGGCGCTCGGCTTTTTCTTTCGGCACGCGGCTTCCGGCTAGCTCCCCAAGAACAAGCTGGATGCTGTCGTAGTCAAAGGACGCCGCCAACTCCTTGATTGCCTCATAGGCTTCGGCGAGCGACGCTTCGTCGATTTCCGGCAGGTCTTCATCGCTTTGCGTCGGCTCTTGGAGCGGCGGAAGGGAATCTACGCAGGCGCGGAAGAGCGCGATCAGCCCCGGCGTATCCCTTTCAATCTCCTCTACGTCAAGACGGTCTCCCGCATCCTCCAGCCGCTTCGCGTAGTCGGAAAGCTCCAACGCGCCGACGAGGCGCGCCGAGCTTTTCAGCCCATGCACCTTTGTCGTGTAGTTTTTCCAATCCTTCGCTTCAAAATATCCTTGAATCTCGTCGATCTTCTCATCCGCCGATTCTTGGAACATCTGGAGTACTTCGCGGTAATCTTCCTCCGAA
>CACYUQ010000193.1 GCA_902777615.1 uncultured Selenomonadaceae bacterium | reverse complement strand
GACAACTATATGAAGAGCCTCGTGGACACGACGAAGAAGCTGGGCGAAGCGGAGGAAAAGGCCGACGCGATGGCCGAGCTGGTGGACAAGGACGCGCTGACGGGCATCCGCAACAAGAACGCCTACGATAAGGAAATCCGCCGTGTCGAATGGGAGATGCAGTCGGAAGAAGGCAAAGAGTTCGGCATCGTAATGATTGACCTGAACTTCCTGAAACGCATCAACGACACCTATGGTCATGAGCAGGGCAATGTCGCCATCAAGAAGCTCTGCCACATGGTCTGCACGATTTTCGACCACTCGCCGGTTTTCCGCATCGGCGGCGACGAATTCGTCGTGGTGCTGGAAAACGAAGATTACAAGAACGTGAACGAGCTGGTCGCGCAGTTCAACGCAAAGCTGGACGAGATGGCGCAGGATCCGACGCTGGAGCCATGGGAGCGCATCTCGGCGGCGTTGGGCCTCGCTCATTACGACCCGGTCACGGACAGCAGCGTTGCGAACGTGTTCAGGCGCGCGGACAAGGCGATGTACCTCCGAAAGAAAGAAATGAAAGCAGTGCGGATCGAATAGAGGACGCATCCAAGCGACCGCCGTGCGGAAATGCACGGCGGTTTTTTCTTGCTATTTATGCTATAATAATTTTATATTGAGTTGAGAGGGGTATTTCAATGCAGGTCAATGATAAAATGCACGGATTTTTGTTGAAGGAGACGAAGGAGGTGCCGGAGATTTCGTCTCGGTGCTTCCTGTTCGAGCATGAGAAGAGTGGTGCGCGTCTGTTTTACGTGCAGAACGACGATGACAACAAGGTGTTTTCGATTTCGTTCCGCACGCCGCCGGTGGACGACACCGGAGCCGCTCATATCGTCGAGCATTCGACGCTCTGCGGTTCGCGGAAGTTCCCGTTGAAGGAGCCGTTCGTCGAGCTGGTCAAGGGGTCGCTGAACACGTTCTTGAACGCGATGACCTACCCGGATAAGACGATGTACCCGGTGGCGAGCCGAAACGCGCAGGACTTCCGGAATCTGATGGATGTCTATCTCGACGCGGTGTTTTATCCGCAGATGCACGAGAAGCCCGAGGTGCTGCTGCAGGAAGGCTGGCACTACGAGATTGACAATCCCGAGGCGCCGCTCCGTTACAGCGGCGTCGTCTACAACGAGATGAAGGGCGCGACTTCGTCGCCGGAGGACCTCTTGGAAACGGAACTGTTGAAGCGCCTTTACCCGGACACGGCTTACGCGTTCGAGTCCGGAGGCAATCCCGAGAAGATTCCCGAGATTACGCAAGAGAGCTTCGCGGCGTTCCACAAGAAGTATTACCATCCGTCCAACAGTTATATTTATCTGTACGGTGATTTGGACCTGGACGGGACGCTGGCGTTTATCGACGAATCGTATCTTTCGCAGTTTACGCGGCAGGAGATTGACTCGGCGCTCAAAAAGCAGCCGCGGTTCGACGGAATGAAGCGGGTGACGGCGGAGTACCCGGTGGGCGCGGAGGAGGATACGGCGGAGAAAACGTATCTGGCTCTCGGTATGATTATTTGCGACGCGGGGGATCGGTTGACTCGGGCGGCGATGAGCATCCTTACCCACGCGCTCTTCATGACGGACGCGGCGCCTGTGACCCAGGCACTGATGGATGCGGGCATCGGCAAGGATGTGACGGCGTCGCTGGAAGCGCAAATCGCCCAGCCGAATCTCGCCGTCGAGGTGACGAACGCGGAGCCGGAGGACGCAGAGCGGTTTTATCAGGTCGTGACGGACACGATTCGGCGGCTGGCGGAGGACGGTATCGACCGGACGCTTTTGGAGGCGTCGCTCAATTATCTGGAGTTCAAGACCCGGGAGTCGGACTTTGCCTCGACGCCGAAAGGATTGGTCTACAATCTGGCGGTGATGACTCATTGGCTGTACGGCGGTGACCCGGCGGAGCCGCTGTTCTATGAGCAAGAGTTCAAGACGCTCAGGGAAGGGCTGAAGAGTGGGCTTTTCGAGGATATGCTTCGCCGCTGTGTGCTGGACAATCCGCACAAGGTACTGATTACGATGAAGCCGAGCCGTACGATGGCGGCGGAGCGCGAGGCGGCCACGGAAAAGATCCTGGCGGAGAAGAAAGCGGTTATGAGCGCAGCGGAGATCGAAGAGATCATCGCGACGACGGCGCGGCTGAAAGAGATGCAGCAGACGCCGGACGCACCGGAGCTTTTGGAAAAGATTCCGCTCTTGAAGCTTTCGGACATCCGCAAAGAGGAAGATACTCTGCCGCTGGAGGAAAAGACGCTGAAAGGGCAGAAGGTGCTGTTCAGCGACATTCATACGAACGGCATCGCGTATCTGTCGTTTTTCTTCGACGGCGCATCGATTGCCCCGGAGCAGCAGCACTACGCGTATCTGCTTTGTGACCTCTTGGGCGCGGTGGACACGGACGCGCACTCCTACGCGGAGCTGACGAATCTCGCGAATCTCCATACGGGCGGCATCAGCTACGATGTGACGGCGATGACGAAGGGGGACACCGCCGACGAGTGGTGCGTGAAGACCATCGTCAAGGCACGGGTATTGGTGCGGAAGCTGCCGGAGCTTGAAATCCGGCATCTGTGCCGAAGCTCTTGACGGAAATCCTGACGCGGTCGAAGTTCTCTGACGGGAAGCGACTGCGGGAATTGGTCAAGCAGACTTTGGCGGGCGTGGAGCGGCAGATCCTGAACACGCCGAACCGGGTCATGGCGGTGCGCCTCAGCTCGTATTTTGCGCCGGCGAGCCGTTTCGAGGACGAGGGTTTCCTGTCGTATTACCGTTTTTTGAAGGAGTTGGACGCGCATTTCGAGGAGCGGGCGGAGGAAGCGGACGAAAAGCTTTCGGCGCTGCTGGCGCAGATGTTTAAGAAGCCCGGCCTGATTCTCGGCGTGACTGCTGCGGCGAAGGACTACGCGGCGGTGGAGACGGCACTGTCCAACTGCCTCCCCGGGGACTTTGCCCAGCTCAACTTCGGGGCAGGGGTCTACGGACATACGCCTATTATCGTGGCA
>CACYUQ010000192.1 GCA_902777615.1 uncultured Selenomonadaceae bacterium | reverse complement strand
TAACCCTTTTCGATGAGGTCGTCGCTCACCTCTTTCAGAGCGGCTGCGGCTTCCTTTGTGAGAAAAGCAAGCGGCTCCTCATAACCATCGATTCTCCTGCCGACAAAGTTGTAGGTCGAGTAGTAGCGGATCTCCAGGATCGCGTCCGGCACCGCCTCGCTCAGAAGGACGAAGTCGGACGAGTCATCCGAGAGCTTGACGCCGTCGTCGGCTGCCGCCTGCGGCTCGGCTTCTGCGGCGTTCGCCTGCTGTGCCGCCTTCGCGGGGGCGTCCTGCAGCGCCGGCGCGTACGCTCCGGAGCAGCCGACGGTCGCCGCCATGATCATGGCTGCCAGAAGCAGCGCGGTTATTCTTTTCAGGTAGTTTTTGTTCATCGTATATACCTCCCATGCAATAGCTTCTCGCGCTATTCTATTTTATCAGCTGTGAGGCGGTTCGTTTTACAAAATGAAACATCCTTGTGCAGCACATACTTCCGACGCTGATGTATAATCCGCGAATGCGGTTTTGCCGAATGCACCGTCAATGCGGTTTGCAAGTGTTGCACCGCCAGTGCTTCCAAACTCTTCTTTCGAATCTCACATCCCCGTCATATCCATACACTCTTCAAGCGTATTCACAAACAGCTCCAGCCCTTCCCGATCTTCCTCCGTAAAGCGCTCCGGAACGGGGCTGTCGATGTCCAGCACCGCGACAACTTCCCCGCCGCGGCGAATCGGCACGACGATCTCCGACCGCGACGCAGCATCACACGCAATATGCCCGGGAAAAGCATGTACGTCCGGCACCAGCTGCGTCCGGTCCTCCTTCCACGCTGTCCCGCAGACGCCTTTTCCTTTCGCAATGCGCACGCAGGCGACCTTGCCCTGGAACGGGCCAAGGATCAGTTTCCCGTCGCGAACGAGATAAAAGCCTGCCCAGTTGACGTCCTGCAGCGCGTCATACAATAGAGCCGACGCGTTCGCCATGACGGGCAGCCAATCCGGCGTCTCCTCAGCCAGAGATTCGATCTGTCTGCACAACAAGCGGTAGTCCATCTGCGAAGTCCTCCTGAAAAAAATCCACTGGTATCCCGAATCTGTCCTGATTTGGTTATATCTTGAATTTATCACAGTTCGGATGTCATAGCGAACCCATCATGTTTCGATTGCACCATGAACTTAAGCTTCGATCGTCCCATGAACGTATCATGTTTTCGTATTGCATCTTGAACTTGCCTAACTTCCGTTGTATTAAAAAGATATGGATATCTTTGACAGAATCTTCCGACTGGCGCATCCGAAAAACAGGCCCGGTTATGCGGAAGCGACCGCATATTTCACCGGCGACGTCAGAAGAGCGACAGCCGGCGTGCGAGCTCACTTCAAGCCGCGCGACTATAACGAGTACATGGTCCGCTTCTTCACCGATGACGGGGAGAAGACAGCGTGGTGCGCCTTTTATCCGCTGGCAGATCCCGCCCCGGAGAGCGTAAAGGGACAGTCGATCCGGATCCGCTACCAGAAGAGCCGCCCTTGGAACATCGAAAGAATTCCCGGAACTGACCACAACTAATCCTGACCAAACAGCTTTGCAGCTTAATTCCGAGAAGATGAAATACTATTTTCTAAATGCATTTCCAGATGTGAAAGAAGTGTTCTCCAGGAACGCGGACGCGAATCTTTTCGATTTCGTCGACCCGGAGAAAATGGTCATCGTCGCCCGCCGCCGTGGCGCGCACGACCACCTTGTAGATCCCGACGGGGGTGCCCGCCTTGATGGACAGGTTCATCTTCTCCTCGTCGAGCTCAAGATCAAAGAAGTCGACGTCGTCGGAGCCGCGCATCTGGCTGTAGATGGCATACGTGACCTCGCCCTTCCCGTTTTCGGCCTTTTTCAGCTCCGCCGTCTGGGCTTTGTCGCTGTAAACGACCGACACGGTTTGCTTTTCGACATAGGTCAGCGGATTGGGCATCCTGCCGACCGTCACTGTGATATGCGCGTCAAGCGCCTCATAATTGTCATCTTCCCCGACGGTTACGAGCACGATCACCGGGCCGGCCTGATAGCCGGAGGTCAGAACGCCGTTGTCGTTCAGGGTGCAGCCCTTCGTATCTGCATGGAATTCAAGGCTGACCTCGCCCTGCGCGCCGTTCAGCGTGACGTTCTCCATCAGGTCGACGGTGTGCCCGCCCGCCATCACCCATGCGGTGCGCGCGACCTTCGCGGGGTTCGGGGCTTTCCCGATGGTCACGGTGACCGTGGATTCCTTGGTGGCGCTCTTGTAGTTGTTGTTGCCCGCCGCCGTGGCCTCCACGACCACCTTATAGTCCCCGACCGGGGTGCCTTCGGCAATCATCAGCGTGGTGCCGTTCAGGCTGAAGTAGTCTACATTGGATCAATTGACGCCATCGAGAATGCTGTTTACAATATCTCCAATTGTGTCATCCGCCAAACCGCTTATCACATCTTTGATAATGCCCGCTATACCGCCGCTTCCGCCGGAGATGATGGCCGAAGCGATGCTGCCTGCAAGGCGCTCTATGACGCTGTCTTCAATGCCGTCCAGGGCGCCCTTGAGGATGTCCTCTATGAGGCTGCTCGATACCTGCTTCTGGCTTTTGATTGCATAGGTCACCAGTCCA
>CACYUQ010000191.1 GCA_902777615.1 uncultured Selenomonadaceae bacterium | reverse complement strand
AAAATTATATTATTTTTTGTCCTACAATTCATTTTTTGGCACTTTTATATTATAACATAACTTTTTCATCTAACAACTTTTTTCTGTATACGATATAATGGACAAACAGAAAAGGAAGTGTGTTTATGAAATTTCGTCTACCGCAAATGTATTTCAGCAAAATCATGCGCGCCATCGTCGAATTTGAAATGATTGCGCGCGACGATAAAATTCTGATTGGGCTATCCGGCGGCAAGGACAGCCTGCTTTTGACATACGCTCTGGCAGTGATGCGTGAGCGGACGAAAAACAAATTTTCGCTGCGGGCGTTGACCATCGACCCGATGTTTGACAACGCCTTCGACACAGAAAGTCTCGTTCGCTTTTGCTCGGAATTGGAAATTCCGCATGAAGTTCATCACGTAAACATTGCCGAAGTCATCCGCAGCGAGCCGAAAAATGCACCCTGCTTCACCTGCGCCTTTTTCCGGCGCGGCGCCATCAATCGCTACGCGAACGAATACGGATGCAACAAAGTCGCCTACGCGCACCACAACGACGATGCCGTGGAAACACTATTGCTGAATCTTTTATACTCGGGGCAAATCGGCACCTTCCAGCCGAAAACTTACCTCGACCGCACAAATCTGACCGTTATCCGTCCGCTCGTTTATCTGCGGGAACAGGAAATCGTCAAAGCAATCCAATACCACGGCATTACGCCGGTCAAATCCCCCTGCCCATTCGACGGCAACACGAAACGTGAAACGGTCAAAAAGCTCGTCGCCGACCTGACGGAAAAAACTCCGCTGATGTATGATCATCTGGCCGCCGCCATGCGAAAAAACAGTGATAATGAACTCTGCCATCTGTGGCCTACCGCCAAGAATCGACAAGAAATGCGAGATAGCTACAATCAATTTATGCGAGAGTGACAGACACATACTGAAGTTTACCACGTTCGCCGCGCTTTGCCAAGCAATTAAAAATCCATCGTGCCCGTTTTTACGGGTACGATGGATTTTTAATTGCTTAACACAGGCCCCTTGCCTTTCCCTATTTCCCGCGAATTTGTGTATCGTAATTCTCGTCGCTGAAGAAACGTGGGCGCGACGCATCGAAGTTGTCATTGATGACGCTCTTCTCGGCATTCCATTCCTCGGTCTGAACGTCGGCCAACTCCATAATTGTATGAATTAGGTCATCAGTCCGATACGGACGGTCCGCCGCTTCCTCAATAGCCTCCCATTTTTCCGCGTACTTGTCGCGGAATTTTTTCGACGCCCAGAAAATGACAGGAATCTCAATCATGTGACGGTCTGGATTTTCCTCGAGATGCCCGGCAATGCTTCCCCCCTCGTCATAGACAGCCTCCCCATGATCCGGCACATAAATCACAAGCGCCTCTTTATCACGGAAACGGTTGATGATTTCGCTGACGACATAGTCGTTATAATAGAGCGCATTATCGTACTGCGCAACGATGTCCCGAAAACGCTCGCCGATTTGCAGCTTAATGTCCTCGGCCTTGAACTTGTGAAACGAATACGGGTAGCGGTTGTAATAAAGCCCGTGTCCTCCCATCAGATGCAACACATAGAAATTCTTGTCCGATGACGCTTCAGCCAGTGCCTCGTCCAGAAGCGGAAACAACTCCTCATCGAGAATTCCGCTGTCCTCCAGCGAGTCTCGGAGCCGCGTGAAACGATGCATCGAACTGCGGTTCGCATAGAGTTGAGCCACGTTACCCCACATGCCGGAGCTTTCCTGATTGGAAAGCCAATGCGTTTTGTACCCTGCGGCGTTCATCACATCAATCAGATTGTGATATTCATACCACGGCTTGTCCGACTCATAATCGCAGAATGTGAAGAGCTCGCTCAGCACCTCCACCGTCGTCGAATGGGGACTGATTACATCACTGTAAGCGACAATTTCACCCTTTGCTTGTAGAGTGTCAAGATACGGCGTGTTTGGCAGATAATAGCCGTACAGGTGCATATGGTTCCGATTCGTCGATTCGCCGAGAATGAACACAATATTTTTGATTTCGCTTTTGTTTTCCGTCAGGTCAATTTTCGTGTCTATAGAGTCTGCCAACCGATGATAGGCGATTGCGTTCTCAACAGCCAGCGACGTCGCTCCAATGATACGCGCGGCAGGCAATAGCTCACAGGCGAAAAATTCCGCGTAATACGGCAGCACGGCAACCAACGAAGCCAGTCCCGCTGCCATCAAGACTTTGCAAAGGACGCGCTTCCAGACCTCCGGCAAAGACACGTTGTGAAGATAACGCCATGCGCAATAAATCGCGACACAGCCAAGTGCGGCCACCGCCAGCTCCCGCCAAGTCACATACATCTGCAAAAATTCGACGGCTTCCTTTCGGTTCGTCTCCAGCACGGAATTGACGATGCCCGCACCAATCAACGCCTTGTAAGTGTGCATCACGAAGGATTCTACGACGAACAGCAGGAACGAGACGACAAGAAGCGCCATCTTTACACGCGAAAACCAAACATCGGAAAGGACACGGCGAAGCGCCACCGTCAGCAGCACGAAACAAAAGAACAGCGCCAGACCGCAGGAAGCCCAAAAGACGACTTCCCCCTTTAAAGCCAGCGACCATGTCATCGTAAAATAATTGAAGAAAA
>CACYUQ010000190.1 GCA_902777615.1 uncultured Selenomonadaceae bacterium | reverse complement strand
TAGAACGCGTTTAAGTAATCAGTATCTAACAGAACCGCGGCATACCGGGCCCGCAGGCCCTTTGGGGAGCCGCGAGGGATCTCCCTCGCGCAGGAGAGGTTGCAAAGGGGAGGGCTGGCCCTCCCCTTTGAGTGATAAGGTAACAAATATTATAGATACATAGGGAAGGAAAAAAATGTTTCACGTGAAACAAAGGAATATATGTTTGATTGTTTCACGTGAAACATTTTATATATTTTCCGCATATAATAAACTGCCGCACCTAAGCAGGTACGGCAGTTTATTATATCATCTTGCTTTACATTCGCACGAATTCCACTTCGCTCAGGATTTCCGCCGGCACCTCTCCGTCCGGCTTCATCTTTTGCACCTTCTTGAGGAAGAGGTCGATGCCGTGGGCCTTGGCCCCCTGGGTTACGCCCCAGCGCTCCAGGAGAGGCTGGTACTGCGGGTTCGCGGCCATGGACTTGCGGAATTTCTTCGAGAACGTGCAGTAGCGGAATACGATTTCCCGCGCGATCTTGTTCAGGCGCGGCAGGCCGAAGGCCTCGTTCAGGATGTACATCTCGTAGTCGGCGACGAAGACGTTCTTGTAGTCGTTGCGCGCCTTCTGCAGCATGATCTTGATGCGGTCCTTCATATCGCTGGACAGGTTGCCGTTCTTCTTGTAGAACTGCAGATAGTTGGTGTATTCCGCGGTCAGCGACGGCTCGGTGATGTCCGTGTAGCGCACGCCCTGGATGCGGCGGCACATTTCCCAGCGGAACTGCGCGCACATCCGCACGATGGTCACTTCCAGATCCTCGGAGTGGAAAATCGACAGGACCATGTGGGCCGGCGTCGTCTTCTTCACGCCTTCGATTTCCTGCCACATCAGGCCGCGGCTGCCGAAATTCGGCATCAGGATCAGGTACGGCTTGACCTCCACGTTGTAGACGAAATGCTGGATGCCGAACTCGGGGTACGAGGTCAGCGCCGGACGATAGAAGCAGCTGAAGTCGATGTCCAGGATCTTGTCGAAGATCGCCTGGATCCGGGCGGGGGTCGCGATGCACTTGTCCAGCGGACGAATCACGTCCGTCGCGCAGAAGACGGGGACGAAGGAAGCGAGCTGCCCGTTCGTAACCTTGTTGGCGCTGGTGACCATATTGTGGATCTCAAAGCTGACCATCGCGCGGACGTCATGGGCAAGCTCGTCCGCCTTCTTCTGCGTGATGGCGTTGGTGCGCAGCTGCTCGCGCAGATACTCGGTCCAATCGTTGTCAAATTCGTTTTTCGACGGCAGCGCCTCGCCGCGATAAATCTTCGACAGCCAATCGTAAAGCGTCAGGATATGCCCGTTCGGGTCGTTCTCCCAGGCCACGGCCATGCGGTACAGCGTCGCGGTGTTCTGCGAGCCCGCCAGCACCTCGTCCACGAAGCCGAACAGGAAGAACATCCGCACCTCGGCGGGGATATGCGTCGTCTCCATGCTGCGGAAGAACGCCGCCTCGTAAATCTCGTAGAAGCCCTCGGCAATGCTCATGCGGAGCTGGCGCATCTCGGCGGATTTCGCGCGGCGGTCCGTCGTGTCCGTGTATTTCTTGATGTCTTTGCGGAAGGTTTCCTCGATTTCGGGCTTGACATCCGCGAAGGACAAGATGACGTCCATGGCGTTCGTGATGGTCGGCGTATCGTCCGACGCGCTGCGCTCGCCCGTGTCCACCCGGGATCGCACGTCGTAGAACGCCTTGACGAAATCCGCCGTCCGCGCTTTCGTATCGCGGATGAATTCCGTCACCGCCGCCATCTCTTTGCAGACCTTGCACCCCGTCTCCGACGCGCGCATGACCGCCTCGATGCAGAAGCTCGGCTCCAGCGGGTAGAACATCTTCTTGAGCGCGGGAGCCTGCCCGCAGAACGCGCGGACGGCCTCCGCCTCCCAGCCTTCCGACAGTCCGGAGCTTTCGGGGGCGGTCAGCACCTCGACGAAAACGAACTGCGCCGGAGGCATCTGGGCTTTCGCGCAGAGGAATTTATAGTCGTTGTAGTTGTATTTCAGTTCCTTGCAGAGCGACGAGGCCGCTTCCTCGACGGAGGTCAGGGCTTCCAGCATCCCTTTCGCCGTTTCCATATTCGCCGCCGCAATCGCCGGACCGATGGCGGCCATGCTCGTCACCGCCTCGGCGATGTCGTCCTCACTGTTATAATCCTGTACGCCCAGCGTACAGTCCTCAAGCGCCACATAATCGAAGGCGTAAACGTCTCCCGGCTCGTAGACCGCGCCGGCAATCGAGCCGCTGCCGAGACGGACTTCCACGTCACCGCCGTCCGTCATGGAAAGGGCGCCCGAAAGAACAAGCTCGAGCTTCTTGACCTCTTCGCCTTTCTTGTGCAGGACCTGACCTTTTCTGATTGCTGCTTTCTCCATCCGCTAACCCTCCTGTGCGCGTACCGCGCCGCGTGTATCGTATCTATTTTACTCCAAGACTGTGCGGCTTGCAAGGGAACTATCATCTATATTTTTGACACAGCGAAACAAAAAATGTTTCACGCGCAACAGTCCAGTGGACTGTTGCGAAACTCATGTATATTAAAAATGTTTCACGTGAAGCATTAGAACGGTTGTTTCTTTATTTCACGTGAAACATTTTCTTAATCCTCGATTCGTTTTGTTTTATTGTTTCGCTACCAATCAAAGGAGAGTGCG
>CACYUQ010000189.1 GCA_902777615.1 uncultured Selenomonadaceae bacterium | reverse complement strand
TACCGCAGGGACGTGGAACCGGAGCGCAACCTCTTCAAGTATGCGCTGTTCGTTTCCTTCTTCCCGCAGCTGGTGGCGGGCCCCATCGAGCGATCCAAAAACCTGCTCCATCAGGTCAGCGAGCCGCACGATTTCGACGAGAAGCGCGTGCGGGAAGGCCTGCTCATCATGATGCTGGGCTTCTTTGAAAAAGTCGTGATCGCAGACCGGGCCTGCATCTACGTGGACGCGATCTTCGGAAACTGGATTGCGGCGTCCGGCCGGCAGATCGCGCTGTCGACGATCGTCTTCTCGATCCAGGATCTGGGCGACTTCGGCGGATACAGCCACATCGCGATCGGTGCGGCCCGCGTGCTGGGCATGCACCTGATGACGAACTTCCGTCAGCCGTATTTCGCGAATTCCGTGCGCGATTTCTGGTCGCGCTGGCACGTCTCGCTGGGGACGTGGTTCCGCGATTACCTGTATTTCCCGCTCGGCGGCAGCCGGAAGGGCAAGCGGCGCAAAGAGCTGAACACCATGATCGTCTACACGGTCAGCGGCCTTTGGCACGGCGCGGCGCTCAAGTACGTCGCGTGGGGCATGTTGAACGGCGCGCTGCAGGTCATCGAAGGCTGGTTCCCCAAGCCGAAGATCAGGCATCCCAGGCTGCACCACATTTGGGACGTAGCCAGGACGGATTTTTTGATCGCCATCACGATGCTGATTTTCCGCGCGGGCTCCATGTCCGCCGCCGTCGGCATGCTCTGGCGGATCGTGACGGCGTGGAACGCGCCGAATTACGCGACGGGGTTCTCATACTGGCAGGCCGTCTGCGTCACGATCTGCATCGTCGTGCTGTTTGTCTTTGAGGTACTGCACGAGAAGAAGATCACGATGACACAGCTGACGGACAGGCTGCCGTGGGCGGTGCGCGGCGCG
Source organism: uncultured Selenomonadaceae bacterium (assembly GCA_902777615.1). GTDB lineage: Bacteria > Bacillota > Negativicutes > Selenomonadales > Selenomonadaceae > RUG12372. The sequence goes on along the minus strand of CACYUQ010000189.1, from coordinate 1,825 downwards.
CTGTACATCGCGGCGATTCTGGCCATCGTCGTCTTCGGCGTGTGGGGGCCGGGCTACAATGCGCAGGCCTTCATCTACTTCCAGTTTTAAGAGGAGGGGCACTGAATGAAGAAGAAAGCAGTCATCGGTGTACTCATCTGGTGCGTGGCCCTCGTCTGTTGCCTCTTCGGCGTCAGCAAGCTGATGGAGAGGCAGGACAGCCATCTCAAGTACGACGGCTTTTTGGCCGAGGACGAGAAGACCCAGCCGTTCGACGTCTTCCTGATGGGGACGAGCCACGTCTTCGACGGCGTTTATCCTATGCCGATCTGGAGGGATCACGGTATCGCCTGCTACAACCTGGCCAACTCCTCGGAGTGCCTGGAACTGACAGAGTGGACGCTGCGCCTGGCGCTGCAGTTCCATAAGCCGAAGGTCGCCCTGGTCGACGTGTATTACGTGGACAGGAGCCTTAGCGACGTCTGGGCACATACATACCGGCATCTTTTCCTGGACGCGATGCCGCTGAACCGGCTCAAGATCCAGTCAGTCATGGAGACCTTTCCGAAAAACGAATGGGCGGAATTCATCGTTCCGTTCTCCCTCTACCACGGGCGGTGGGAGGAAATGCTGGCCGGCACGACAAAGCTGACCATGAACGCGGTGCCGTGCATGATGGGTGCGGAGATGCGCCTGCGGACGATCCCGGCCGGGCCGTGGACGCGCACAACGGAGATGAACCCTGAGAATATGCCGGGAAAGGACGCGCTGCGCAGGATTGCGGCGCTTTGCCGGCAGGAGGGCATCGAGCTGGTGCTGACGGCGGTCCCCAGCGCGATGACCGAGCAGGAGCAAAAGAACGTGAACAGCGTCGCGCTGATCGCCGAAGAGCTGGGCGTGCCCTTTATCAACATGCTGGACATGCCGGAGCTCTATGACTTTGAAACCGATCTCTACGACGGTGTGAGCCACATGAATCCGGACGGCGCGCTGAAGACGACGGCGTACCTGGGCAACTGGCTGGCGGAGCATTTCGACTTTACGGACAAGCGGAGCGATCCGGCCTACGCCGACTGGAACGCGCGGCTTGCCGAGTACGAGGCGTACTACGCGTCCACCTGGGGCAGCATGACGACGGAGGACAAGCTGAACGCAGCCGGCGACGGCGGCACGGAGCAGTGATTTCTCCTTGCTTTTGCGCGATTTCGCGCTATAATTGACAGGAAACCGAATGGGTCAGAACGGAGGAAAGTAAAATGGAAAGAACCTATGCGCGCGACGTGCGCGGCGCGGAGGAGATCTGCGTAAAGGGCTTTGTCGAGAACATCCGCAACAAAAAGACGATGGCGTTCATCGTCCTGCGGGACGTGACCGGCAAGGTGCAGGTTACCGTTGAGAAGGGCAATGACGAAGCGCTGGACGCGGCCGTAAACGCGCTGACGCTGGACAGCGTCATCACCGTCATCGGCAAGGCCGTTGAAAGCGAATACGTGAAGCTGGGCGGCGTCGAGATTTATCCGAAGGAAATCCGCATTGAATCGCTGGCGGCTGCGCTCCCGATCGACCGTGAGGAAGGGAAGGGACACGAGCGCTCTTCGATTGACCAGCGCATCGATTACCGCTGGATCGACCTGCGCACCGACAAGAACCAGCTGCTCTTCAAGGTCCAGTCCACGCTGGTCGGCGCGATGCGGGAATACCTGCTCGGCAATGGCGCTACTGTAGCTGAAGCACGACGTCCATTCGTGAAGCGAGCTTTTTTGCGGGCCGTGAAACCCATGGCCAAGCAGTGGCGCCTGTGGGCCATCGTCGCTGTGGTCGGCGTGTTAATATGGATTATTTTTTT
>CACYUQ010000188.1 GCA_902777615.1 uncultured Selenomonadaceae bacterium | reverse complement strand
CGATGTATTCGCCGGTACTAATTTTCATAGCCGTATCCTCCCTGCGCCTCGTCGCGGACGATATGGCCGTCCTCAATGGCAATCACGCGGCGCTTCATCGCATCCACGATGCCCTTGTCATGGGTCGCCATCACGATGGTCGTGCCGTCGGCGTTGATGCGCTTGAAAATATCCATGATGTCCCACGACGTGTCAGGGTCGAGATTGCCCGTCGGCTCGTCGGCGATAACCAGCGCCGGATGATTCACGATCGCGCGGGCGATCGCCACGCGCTGCTGCTCGCCGCCCGAAAGCTGGGACGGGAAGCACTTGTATTTGTCGCGCAGCCCCACGATGTCCAGTACCGCGTTTACGCTGTGCTGGATTTTCCGACGCGGCGACTCGATGACCTGCATCGCGAACGCGACATTTTCCGCCACCGTCTTATCGGGCAGCAGCCGGTAATCCTGAAAAATGACGCCGAGCCCGCGCCGAAGATACGGCACGTCGCTGTGTTCCATGTGGACCACGTCCTGCCCGTTCACGACGAGAGAGCCGCTGGAGGGCAATACTTCGCGGAACAGCATCCGGATGAACGTGGATTTCCCCGCGCCGCTGGCGCCGACAATGAAAACGAACTCACCCTTGTCGATATGGACGTTGATATGATCCAGCGCCATGGCGCCGTTCTCATAGACCTTGGAAATATCCTTCATGTCGATCATGACAAATCCTCCGACCGTTTTCTTCCTGTCGTTTCAAAACAAACTTCTCTTTATCATACCATATTTTAGATGAAAAGAAAAAGCATTTTGCTTGGAATGGAAGGATTTTAAAAGAAAAAGATGAAAATGCGCCGTGAACGACCTTTTGTCGCGCGCGGCGCATTTTCATCTTTTTTCCATGTTATGTTCGTTTGTTCCACGTGAAACAATTTGTGCATTTTTTACAAACGATTTTAGAGCGAATCATGGAGCGGCGACCAGGAGAACACGGGCGCTTTCGTTTCGTATTGATCGAAGGCGCCGTCCGCGCGAAGCTCGCCGAAACGCAGGAAATACCGGTTTTGATAGGTGACCGTGACCTCGATGGGCATATCCTCCGCGATTTCCTCGGCGGGCAGATCCAGCACGAGACCGACGCGGCTCTGCGTTTCGCCGCCGAACTCGCCCTTCGCGTGCTGCACCAACGTATAGCGGCGCGCCGTCGGCTCGATTTCATGGAAACGTCCCTGCCGGACGGTAACGGACGCATTCACAAGTCCGTCGCGGTCAAGGCTGCGGCAGGAAAAACGCAGGCGAAGCTGATACGTGCCTCCCGCGCGCTCCAGCGCGGCGAAGTCCACGCGCCCGGTACGTCCCTGTTCGAGCTGGAGGCTCATCACATGGCAATACGGCGTCAAAAGGTACGCCTCCGCTTCGATGCCCCGCTCCTTATCTTCGTCCGGCGTGCGCCCCGCGACTTCTGCGTCTGCGTAAGAACGGAACGCGAAGCCTACACGCTTTTTCGGCACCAACTTGTTCGCCTCGGCTTTTGCCATCAGGATTTCATCCTCCGACAGGCGCGGCGCCGCCATCGCGGGCTGCGTACCGACAAGCAGCATGGCCGCCGCCAGCGCCGCTCCCGCTTTTTTCCATAGCTTCATATCGTTCATCCCTTTCCTGCCCTTGCAAAACGAAGGCATTTCCTTTTGCATCATAAAAGAAAGCCGGGAAATTGTCAAGAAAGTGCTCCAGCAATCGGAAAAACCTATTGACAAGCTATGGAATATCGGCTACAATTCGGTCATGCAATAACTGTAATATTGAAAAAATTTGCAAAGAATTTTTGGGAGGCGCTAGAACATGGGCAAGATTTATCGGGGCTTGACGGAGCTGATTGGCGGTACGCCGCTTCTTCAGGCGAATAATTTCATGCGAGCGAAGAATTTACAAGCGACGCTTTTGGTGAAGCTCGAATATTTCAATCCCGCGGGCAGCGTCAAAGACCGCATTGCGAAGGCGATGATCGAGGACGCAGAGAAGCGCGGCGTTCTGAAAGAAGGCGCGGTCATCATCGAACCGACCAGCGGCAACACGGGCATCGGCCTTGCCAGCGTCGCCGCAGCGCGCGGGTATCGGGCGATCCTGACGATGCCGGAGACGATGAGCGTTGAGCGTCGCAATCTTTTGAAGGCCTACGGCGCGGAAATCGTGCTGACCGACGGTTCGAAGGGCATGAAGGGCGCCATCGAGAAGGCGGAGGCACTGGCAAAAGAGACGCCGGGTGCGTTCATCCCGTCCCAATTCACGAATCCCGTCAATCCGGCGGCGCATCGTGCGGGCACCGGCCCGGAAATCTGGGACGACACCGACGGCGCGGTGGATATTTTTGTCGCGGGCGTCGGCACCGGCGGCACGCTGACCGGCGTCGGCGAATTCCTGAAGGAGAAAAAGCCTTCGGTCAAGGTCGTGGCTGTGGAGCCGGAGACTTCCCAAGTGCTCGGCAAGGGACAGGCAGGCCCGCATAAGATTCAGGGCATCGGCGCAGGCTTCGTGCCGGAAACCTTGAACACGGAGATTTACGATGAAGTCATTCCGATTGCCAACGACGAAGCGTTCCTGTTCGGTAGGGAATTTGCCCGGGCCGAAGGCGTGCTGGTGGGTATTTCCTCAGGCGCGGCACTGGCGGCTGCGGTGAAGCTCGCCGAGCGTCCCGAAAATAAAGGAAAGACCATCGTGGCGCTGCTGCCGGATACCGGCGAGCGCTATCTCTCCACCGACCTTTTCAACGAATAATCCGGAAAGACAAAAACCGCCGCGCGGAATCCCCCCTCTCCGCGCGGCGGTTTTTGTCTTTA
>CACYUQ010000187.1 GCA_902777615.1 uncultured Selenomonadaceae bacterium | reverse complement strand
GTACAATTGTTGCGCAGGGAACACCGGAAGAAATCGTCAAGGTGAAAAAGTCATATACAGGAAAATATCTGAAACTGATGTTGAAAGAAAAGCACGGGAAATAAATGAAGGAGGGGAGAAACGTGTCAACGATAGAAGAAAAACTTGCGCTTCTCCCCGATTCGCCCGGCGTTTATATCATGAAGAACGCACAAGGCAAGGTGATTTACGTCGGCAAGGCCGTGGTGCTGAAAAATCGTGTGCGTCAGTATTTCCAGAATACGAAAAATCATTCTCCAAAGGTGCGGGTGATGGTGTCTCATATCGCCGACTTCGAGACCATCATTACGGCCTCAGAAGTCGAGGCGCTGATTCTTGAGTGCAACCTGATAAAGAAGCACCGTCCACGCTATAATATCAGCTTGAAGGACGACAAGACCTATCCGTATGTCAAGGTGACACTGGCGGACGAATATCCGCGTGTAATGTTGACAAGGCGTATTTTGAAGGACGGCGCGCGATATTTCGGCCCGTATACGAACGTTGGCGCTGTGCATGAAAGCTTGAAGCTGTTGCGACGTTTGTTTCCGATGCGGACCTGTAAGCACATGGACGTGGACAGACCATGTCTTGAATATCATATTAAACGTTGTCTCGCTCCCTGTGTTGGCCTTGCGGATGCGGACGAGTACAGTGACATGGTGCGTTCCGTCTGCCTTTTTTTAGAGGGCAGAACCGATGAGGTAGAAAAAACGTTGGAAAAGCGCATGGAAGCGGCGGCGGAGAATTTGCAGTTCGAGCTGGCAGCACGTCTTCGCGACCAGCTGAAAGCGGTACGCCGCGTTGCGGAAAAGCAGAACATTGTGACAGGGTATGGTGATCAAGACGCTGTTGGTATGGCGCGTTCCGGTTTGGGTGTTTGCGTGCAGGTTTTTCTCGTGCGAGCGGGCAAGATGGTTGGCCGTGAGCATTTTTTGCTGACTGGAAGTGAGGCAGAAAGCGACGAAGCGTTACTTTCTGCGTTTCTAAAGCAGTATTATTATCGGGCGGCGTTCATTCCCAAGGAAATTTTGCTTCCTTGTCCTATTGAGGAACAATCGGTCATCGAGGAATGGCTGACAGAACAAAAAGGTGCGCGTGTGTCGCTTTTACTGCCTCAGCGCGGACAGAAGCATGAGATTGTGCAGATGGCCGAGACGAACGCGGAAAAATATCTGGCGGACGAGGCAGCGCGAATTCAGACGGCTACAGAACAAACCGAAGGCTCGGTTGAAGAGTTGGGGCGAGCTCTCGGTCTTACGAAAAAACCGTGGCGCATGGAGTGCTTTGATATTTCCCATATTCAAGGTTCGGAGACGGTGGCTTCGATGGTGGTCTTCGAAGGCGGCGTGCCGAAAAAGTCGGATTATCGACGATTCAAAATCAAAAGTGCGGAAGGGAAGCCCGATGATTTTCTTTCGATGCGTGAGGTTACGACACGGCGCTATGGAAAGCCGGATGTGGAAGACATGCCCGATCTCATCGTTATTGACGGAGGCCTTGGACAACTCGGATCGGCGCTTTCGATTATTCGAGGCGCAGGTCATACGACGCCGGTCATTGGCTTGGCTAAGCAATTTGAACTGATTTTCGTGGAGGGAACGAGTGAACCAGTGGAACTGCCTCGTCACAGTCAAGCTCTTTATTTGATGCAGCGAATCCGTGATGAGGCGCACCGTTTTGCAATCACCTATCATCGGAAGCTTCGCGGAAAACGTAACCTCGTTTCGGTACTCGACCATGTGGAAGGCATAGGCCCCAAACGGCGCAAAGCGCTCTGGACGCATTTCGGTACACTGGAGAAAATCAAGGCGGCGACGGTGGAAGAACTTACCGCAGTTCCAGGCATGAGCCGCCCGTCGGCGCAAGCAGTCTATAATTTTTTTGCCGTGCAAAAAAACGGAACATAGAGAATCCTCGCAGAAATTTTTTGCGAGGATTCTATTTTATTGGGATTTTTTCGGAAAAATGAGATATAATAGTAGCAACCGAACAATATATTCAAAGGAGGAATTGTCATGAAAAAATGGGTTTGTACCGTATGCGGATGGACTTATGATGAGGCGGCGGGTGATCCGGACAATGGAATTGCTCCGGGAACTAAGTTTGAAGATTTGCCGGCGGATTTTGTCTGTCCGCTTTGCGGCGTCGGGAAGGAATCCTTTGAAGTAGTCGAAGAATAAAGGATAATGAAAAGTACGGGCAAGGAGTGAAGCGAGAATGAAGGTTACGGTGGTCGGTGCGGGCAATGTGGGCGCTACGGTTGCGAATGTCATTGCAATGAAAAATTTTGCCAGTGAGGTTGTTCTCCTGGACATCAAAGAGGGGATTGCCGAGGGCAAGGCGATGGACATGATGCAGTCGGCGCCGATGCTTGGGATTGATACGACGGTCACAGGCGTAACAAATGATTACGCGGCGACGTTCGGTTCAAAAGTCATTGTCGTGACGTCGGGCATTCCGAGAAAGCCGGGTATGTCCCGCGAAGATTTGATTGACACGAATGCGAAAATAGTCAAGGGCGTTGTCGACCAAGCGTTGGCTTATTCGCCGGACGCAATTATCATTATCATTTCGAATCCAATGGATGCGATGACGTATTTGACATTGAAAGATACTCGCCTGCCGCGTAACCGCGTGATTGGTCTCGGCGGTCTGTTAGACAGTAGCCGTTTCAAGTATTATATCGCGAAGGCGCTCCGCCAGGCCGGGATTCCAGCTTCTCTGACTGATGTGGACGGTATGGTCATTGGCGGTCACCCTGTCATTGAGGACGTAGTGGCAAAGACAAAAACGGGCGGCGCGACGCTGACAGGGCTGATTGGCACTTCGGCTTGGTATGCGCCGGGTGCGGCAGTTGCGACATTGGTGGGGTCGATTGTTACCGACGCGCGTAAACTGATTCCTTGCTGCGTATATCTTGACGGGGAATATGGGGAACATGACCTTTGCATCGGCGTTCCGGTTATTCTTGGTGCGAAGGGTGTGGAGCGTATCGTCGATGTTTCGCTGGACGGCGTAGAGAAAGATGCGTTCGCGGCCAGTGTGCAGGCGGCGCGTGAGACGAACGCATTGTTAGAGACTGCGCTGTCGTAAAATTTCCTTAAAAATAAAAAAATAGACCGATTTTCTCATTTCCCTATTAAGTTTTTTTCATTTCTTACGATATATAGGTAAGAAATGTTTTGTGGAAGGAGGAAGCGATCATGAAAGGGCGTGTCGAAAGAATTTCACCGGTGCATGGCGTGGCATTTGACGTCGCGCGTTCCTTTGAGGATCGGCGTGGTTTTGCCGATCAAAGCGGAGGGCAGTCGTTTCGGCATATGTTGGAAAAAGCGATGCACACGGCGAGGAAGCCGTTTGCTTCTGCTGGGACAGGTGATGCTGTGCAATCCGACGCTTATGTAGTGAACGTGACGCGGGCGACACAGTCGCTTTTCTACAAAGACGAAACTGTCTTGGAGGGAATTGGGAATTTGTTGCATGAATAAAGATTTGGAATATATGTCAATAGCATTGGACGAAGCGCGTCTGGCTATGGATTCCGGCGAAGTGCCGGTCGGCGCCGTCCTCATCGACGATGAGGGCGGCGTTGTCATACGTGCGCATAATTTGCGGGAAGCGGACAAGGATGCGACCGCACATGCGGAAATTTTGGCGATACGGGAGGCGGGACGTCTGCTCTCGCGATGGCGGCTGACCGGCTGTACGCTGTATGTAACGCTGGAACCTTGTCCTATGTGTGCGGGAGCTATTATGGCGGCACGTATTTCACGTCTCGTATACGGTGCGCCGGATGCGCGAGCGGGCGCGGTGGAGTCGATTTTTAACATTCCCGGTCATCCGTCGCTTGCGCCGGAGCCGGAGATTACCGCCGGCGTGATGGAGGACGACTGCAAGGCGTTGCTACAAAAATTTTTTGCGGAGCGAAGATAAAAAACTTGGGCGTTGCGAGAGAGATAAGGCTATGTTATGATAATAACATAGGAAAAGGTAAGAAAGTTGAAGGAGGTCATCGGTATGGGCATGAACGGAATCAATGGAATCGGCGGCGCGGGTGCGACCTATGGCTATGACCGTTTCAAGGACGAGCCTATGATGCCCGGCGCACCGGAGGAAGAATGGAACGAAGAACCGGTGGAAGAACCAGAGGATGTTGAAGACAAAGCCGGGAAAAAGCCTGGGAAGAAGTCTTCACCGGCCGAGTGTGAGACTTGCAAAAACAGAAAATATCAGGATGGATCCAATGAGATGGTGTCTTTTAAGGCGGCCGGACATATCGATCCGAGTAACGCGGCGATGGTCGTCATGGGACACGAGCAGGAGCATGTTTCGAACGCTTATCGTAAGGCTGCGTTGGGAGGCGGCGAAGTCGAGCGCGCTACGGTTCGGCTTAAGACGGATATTTGCCCGGAGTGCGGACGTACTTATATTTCCGGTGGTGTTACGAATACACAGATCAAATATTACAATGAAAGCAACCCTTACCAG
>CACYUQ010000186.1 GCA_902777615.1 uncultured Selenomonadaceae bacterium | reverse complement strand
AATTCACAATATTATATTATCCTAACCGAACGGGAAAAGAAATAGGTATTTTAGGAAATGATGAATGAGTCGAAGGAGGCAACCAACATGAACAAGAAATGGCTGGCCGCGATGATGTTTGGCGTCGCACTGGCGGCGGGGACGCCGTCCGCGTCGGCGGATTCGTCGGTGGAGACCGTCGGGCAACGCACTTTCCTTTATCTGGATGCGAATGAAGTCCAACTGACGGACGACGTGAAGGCCGTGAACAGGAAGGACGGCACCATAGCCCTGATCGACAAGGACGGCAATCAAAAGATGGCCATGAAGAACTTTGACGACGCCAGAGGAGGCGTTGGTTTCATGGTGCAGGAGCTGCATGTCGCGGGAGAAAACAGCAAGCGCTTTTGGCAGATTCTCGCCGACGTGGGCGCTCATGGGAAAAACTGCGGCTATTGGCTGATTTCCGAGGAGAACGGTCTGTGGCGCTTTGAACTGCTGATGGAGGATTTGATTTTCGCCGGCTACAAGCCGCTGGAATGGCATCTGTTGTCCTCGGACGTCGAAAACGGGCAATACATCCTGAAAAGCGCCATCGAATATATGCCGGAGGGCGCACAATTCGAATATGAGCGAAAGTTTTTGGTGGACTGGCAGGCGGAGCTGGTCTGGAGCGAAAAAAAGAGGTCGTTCCTGCTTCAGCAGCTGCCGCTGGGGTAAGTAGGGCTTTTGTCGTTTTTGACGTGAATATGAAAATTTTGGGCAGGAACTTTCTATAAAATAGAGAAATTATTAAACGGATTTGAAAATTTCTCGCGATGCGCGGAATCGGGGGATAAACGATGAAAGCATGGGCTATCGGCGTTCTGGCGGCCGTCCTTTTCGGGACGGCTGCTTTGACGCCTGTTTGTTTTGCGGCGGACGAGGACGTCGAGGCGGACGGCGCCACGCGGGACAATTCGGTACGCCATGCTTCGCCCGTGGTAATTTCTTCGAATTCCATTTCTTCGTTTCGGTTGCGTTTCCAGTACAGCAAGGACTATGACGAGGAAGACGAGCGACGCGGGCGCTACCCGTCGGGCTGGTACGATTTACGGCTGGAAAAAACCGCCGACGGCGCGGATTGCCATCTCGAATATTGGTCGGACAGGACGCCGACCCGCGCGGCGGATTTTCCCGTCGACGCCGACGCGCTGGCGCGACTGGACAGTCTTTTGAAAACGCATGACGTGGCGCAGATCGACGGTCATTCGCTTTACAATTCCGCGCTGGGCGACGATATGCGCCTCGAAGTCGTTTACGAGAGCAGCGAAACGATTCACGCCGACGGACAGGGAGGCGACGTAAAGCCCGATTCCAAATATTATCAAGAGGAATGGTTCATCGACTTTTTCCGCGCGCTGGGGCGCGAATACGGTCACGACACGCTGGGTCCCGCGCTGAAACGATGCTCATACGAGCGTGGCGGCGGCAAGCCCGGCGGCTGTCTCAACATGAAGATTTCGACGCAGAAGGACGGAACCGTCCGGGCGGAAATGGAGACGCGGAGCCGGTACGACGCGCCGACCACCCACCGTGAAATCGTCGCGCCGAAGAAAAAGCTGGACGAGCTTGCGGCGATGTTCGACCGGGGCGATTTGTTCCACTGGGCGAAGACCCGGTGGAACCGGATTGACATCCGCGACGGAGACACCGTCGTCGTTTCTTTCGATTATACGGACGGCAGCTATGCGGAGTTTGCCGATACCAGCGAAATGCCTGAAGAAGCCTTCAACGCAATGAAAAAAGTGAAAGCGTTCCTTTTGGAACTCGTCAAAGACGCGCCGGAAGCGGAAAAAGCGGGGGGCTCTCGATGAACATCAATGGAAAAGCGACGGCGCTGCTGGCCGTGCTGGCAATTTTCAGTACGGTGCTGGGGACGCCGGTTTGTTTCGCGGCGGAGCCGGAGCTTGTGCTTTGCTCCTATTATTCGGGCGGCGGTATGTCCGGCGGCCATTTGTATATGAAGCTTTGGGTACAGGAAGACGGGACGCTCAAGGCAACCCTGGATTCGCAGGAAGAAAACGGCGCGCCGAAAATCCACCGCGAGCTCGTCGGCGTACCGAGGGAAAAACTCGACGAGATTGCGGCGACGTTCAGCCGCGACGACCTTTTCCAATGGGAAAAAGCGCCGCCAAGCGAAGTCGTAGCCCTCGACGCGGACAATATCAGCGTGGGCTTCCGCTATTCGGACGGCAGCAAGGCAATGCTTCACAGCGGCTACGATATGCCCAAGGAAGCTTTTGCCGTCGAGCGGAAGGCGCAAACGGTCCTCTGGGAACTGTTGAAGGATGCACCTCAGGTGGAAAAACAGGAGAACGCCTGATGAAACCAAGAAAAATGACAGCAACGGCACTGGCCGCGTTGGTGATTATCGGTGCGCCGCTTTTCGCGCCCGTCATGACGCATACGCAAGAGGCGGAAGCGGCCGCTGCGTCGCGGGACGTGGACAGGACGCCTTATAATCGGAACGCCGAAATCGACCCTTACGGACGCGGACGTTCCCGCCCGCTTCCGGCGATATTGCGGGAACGGCGCGAGACAGTGGAAACGGTTCGCTGGAAAATGCCGTGGTCGGGCTTCGGCTGCTTTGAAAGCCCCGGCGAGCTTGAACGTCTTTTCTCGATCCTCGGCGACGAAGCCGAAGAGGAAGAAGCGACGGCGCTGGCGGGGGAAAGCATGGCGGTCTATAACAGCCGGTATGTGCAGCGCATGGACGGTCTCGTCACCAGCATTTTGGAGTCCCGTGCCGCTTATCAGGGCGGTCATCGCGGGCGGTTCAGCGTCAAGGGGCGCAATTTCAATTCAAGGCGAGGCGAGGAA
>CACYUQ010000185.1 GCA_902777615.1 uncultured Selenomonadaceae bacterium | reverse complement strand
ACTCGCTCTTGCCGCTGTAGACCTGTTTGTCCACTTTCATCGAGAACCGCACGTTTTTCGTGTGCGGCTCGGTAAACCAAAGTTCCATTCGTTAGTCCTCCATCACATTCAGCCGCTTTATGTCCATATCCTCGGGGCCGGTCATCGAGCAGCCCTTTTCTTTCGCGTAGTGGATATAGTCGAGGATTTCTTTCGTGATCAGCTCGCCCGGCGCGAGAATCGGGATGCCCGGCGGGTAGCACATGACGAATTCGCTGACGACCCGTCCTTCCGTCTCGTCGATGGGCAGCGATTTCTTCGGCGCGTAAAACGCCTCTTGCGGCCCGCAGACGACCCGGGGGCGGATATACTCGGCCTCCAGCATCCCCGTCCGGTCCTTGCTGTAGTTGCGCCGGATTTCCGACAGCGCGGCGACGAGCCGCTCAATGTCTTTCTCCCGGTCGCCCACGGAGATATAGGCCAAGAGGTTCGCGATGTCGCCGAACTCGGTCTGGATGTCGTACTCGTCGCGCAAAAGGTCGTAGACCTCGATGCCCGCCAGCCCCGTGGGCCGCGTAAAAATCGACAGTTTCGTCACGTCGAAGTCGTAGACCGAGCCGCCGTTCACCAGTTCCCGGGAATAGGCGTAGTAGTCGCCGATGTCGTTGATTTCTTCCCGCGCATACTCCACGAGGCGAATGACCTTGTCGAAGATCTCTTTGCCATGCAGCGCGAGGTTTCGCCGGGAAATGTCGAGGCTCGCCATCAGCAGGTACGACGCGCTGGTGGTCTGCGTCAGGTTGATGATCTGGTGCACGTAGCCTTCGGAGACCCGGTCGCCGATCAGGAGTATCGAGCTTTGCGTCAGCGAGCCGCCGGACTTGTGCATACTGAGCGCCGCCATGTCCGCGCCCGCGTGCATGGCCCCTTCGGGCAGATTGTCGTGAAAATAGAAATGCGTACCGTGGGCTTCATCCGCCAAAAGCAAAAGCCCGTGCTCATGGGCGAGACGGGCGATGGCGCGGACGTCGGAGCAGATGCCGTAATAGGTCGGGTTGTTGACGAAGACCGCCTTCGCCTTCGGGTGGGCGAGAATCGCCGCCTCCACGGCCTCCGGCTTCATGCCGAGAGCGATGCCGAGCCGCTTGTCCATGTCTGGGTCGACGTAGACGGGCACCGCGCCGCAGAGGATCATCGCGTTGATGACGCTCCGATGCACGTTTCGCGGCAGGATAATCTCGTCGCCGCGCCTTGTCGCCGTCAGGATCATGGCCTGCACCGCCGAGGTGGTGCCGCCGATCATGAAGAACGCGTGGGCCGCGCCGAAAGCCTCCGCCGCTAAGCGCTCCGCGTCCCGAATCACCGAAACCGGATGGCAAAGATTGTCCAGCATCTTCATCGAGTTGACGTCCACCGAAAGACACTTCTCGCCGAGGAACGCGGTCAGCTCCGGGTTGCCCCGTCCCCGCTTGTGTCCCGGCACGTCAAAAGGTACGAGCCGCGCCTTCTTCATCTGCTCCAAAGCTTCCAAGACCGGCGCACACGCCTGCGACAATTCCCTATTTTCCACTTCTCACGCCCCTAACAAAAAACATCCGTCACATTAAAGTCCCTTGCCTTCCCCTTGAGGGGGCGCTCTGCGCGGGAGTCCAGTGGACTCCCCGAGAGGTGGCGCGCGCAGCGCGACGGATGAGGTGGCACACGTCGTTCGCCGACCACCTCACCCACCGCCTACGGCGGTCCCCCCTCCCCATAGGGGAGGGCTGATTTAGTACACATTCTGTCCGCTGAAGATCTCGATCATCTCTCTCCGCAGGCTGTCGCCGATGGCGAGCCGCGTCTTCGGCGGGATTTCGTAAATGTCCGTATTGAACAGATAGTTCTTCAAATCCAGTTCCTTGATCAGCATCCGCGTATGGAACAGGTTCGCCTGATACACGTTGATGTCCACCGCGTCGTAGACGTCCAGCGTCTCCGGGTTGATGTAATCCTGGATCGACTTCATCGGGCTTTCCATGAAGATCTTCTTGCCGGTGATGTCCCGCGTGAAGCCGCGCACGCGGTAGTCCATCGTGATGATGTCCGAATCGAAATTGCTGATTAAGTAGTCCAGCGTCTGCAGCGGCGAAATCGTGCCGCAGGTCGCCACGTCGATGTCCACGCGGAACGTGGCGATGCTGGTGTCCGGGTGATACTCCGGGTACGTGTGCACCGTCACGTGGCTCTTGTCGAGATGAGCGACCACGGTGTCCCGGAGTGCGCGGGGCAGTTTCTCCCCACTTTCGAGCGCCGCTTCCTCGGCGACGAGGAGAGTCACGCTGGCGCCCTGCGGGTCGTAGTCCTGTTTCGCGATGTTCAGGATTTTCGCGCCGATCATTTCCGTGACGCGGGACAGGATATTCGTCAAGCGCTCGGAATTGTACTGCGAATCAATGTAGCGGATGTAGTCCTGCTGCTCCCGCTCCGTCTTCGCGTAGCAAATATCGTAAATGTTGAAGCTCAAAGACTTCGTGAGGTTGTTGAATCCATACAGTTTCAGTTTCTCTTCCAACTCAGCACCCCCAGCGCAGTGATTTTTTCAATCCAATTATAGGGTAACCCCCCCGAAAATGCAACAAAAAAGGGACGCCGCGAGAACAATTTTTTGCTTTCGCGGCGTCCCGAATATTTTGCTTTATTACACCTTGAACTTCGCGATCTCTTCCTGCAGCTTCTGCGCCATGATCGCCAGCGAGTTGCTCGCGTCGGTGATCTCGTGCATGACCGAAGACTGCTCCTCGGTGGACGCCGAGACGTTCTGCGCCTGATCCGTAACCTCGATAGCCACGCCCCGAACCTTCTGCGCGGCCAGCTTTCCCAGCAGCTCAGCG
>CACYUQ010000184.1 GCA_902777615.1 uncultured Selenomonadaceae bacterium | reverse complement strand
ATGACCGCTTCGTACTTCATGCCTTCGCCTCCGTTTCCGCCATATCCTTATAGAAAGACTGGCTCTGTTCATAGGTGTACGCTGCGCGTAGGACCGTTGCCTCGTCCAGCGGCTTCCCGATGATCTGCAGCCCAATCGGAAGCTTTTCGCGGCTGTACCCGCAGGGCACGGAGATTCCGGGCAGACCCGCGAGGTTCAGCGGCACCGTGTAAATATCCTGCAAATACATCTTCAAAGGATCGTTCGTCATCGTCCCGATTTTATACGCCGGCGTCGGTGCCGTCGGCGTCACGATCACGTCGACGTCTGCAAAGGCCTTGTCGTAATCCTCTTTGATCAACCGGCGTACCTTCAGCGCCTTCAAATAATACGCGTCGTAATATCCGGCGGACAGCGCATAATTGCCGATCAAGATGCGGCGCTTGACCTCTTCGCCGAATTTCTCGCTGCGCGTCTTCGTCATCATCTCCACCACGTCTGCGCCGTCGACCCGCGCGCCGTAGCTGACGCCGTCATAGCGCTCGAGGTTCGTCGCGGCCTCCGCCGGGGCGATCAGATAATAAACGGAAATTGCATACTCCGTATGCGGCAGCGAAATCTCCCGCACGTCCGCGCCCAGCGCCTTGAACTGCTCAATCGCACCGCGCACGGCCTGCTCGACCTCTTCGTCCATGCCCTTGACGAAAAACTCCTTCGGGATGCCGATTTTCAACCCTTTGACGTCCTGAATCAGCGCCTTCGAGTAATCGGGCACCTCCGACGCGCTCGACGTCGAATCATATCCGTCATGACCGGCAATCGCCTGCAAAAGATGCGCACAGTCCGTCACATCCCGCGTCACCGGCCCAATCTGATCCAAGGACGACGCGAAGGCCACGAGTCCGTAACGGGAAACGCGCCCATACGTCGGCTTCATGCCGACCACACCGCAAAACGACGCCGGTTGACGAATCGATCCGCCGGTATCGGACCCCAGCGCCCAAATCGCGCTGCCGGAAGCCACAGCTGCAGCGCTGCCGCCGGAACTTCCTCCCGGCACGCACTCGACGTTCCACGGATTGTGCGTCGGGTAGAACGCGGAGTTTTCCGTCGAACCGCCCATCGCGAACTCGTCCATATTGACCTTGCCGAGCACCACCGGCCCGACCTTTTCCAGCCGCTCCATGACCGTCGCGTTGTAAGGCGGCACGAAGTTTTCCAGCATCTTCGAGGCGCAGGTGGTCTTGACACCTTTCGTGCAGATATTGTCCTTGATTGCCCCCGGGATGCCTTCAAAATAGGCAATTTCCTCCCCACGGGCAATTTTTTCGTCGACGACGGCGGCCCGGCCCAGCGCCTCGTCCTGCGTCTTCGTGATATACGCATGAATCTTCTCTTCCGTCTCGTCCAACCGCGCCAGCACGTCTTTCGTCAGCTCCACAGAAGAAATCTCCTTCTTGACCAACAGATCGTGCAGCTCATGCGCGGGCTTGTTGTATAATTTCACGGTCTACCCTCCCAAATCAGTCTTCCAAAATCTTCGGCACCTTGAAATACCCGTCCTCCTGCAACGGCGCGTTCGAGAGCGCCAGCTCGCGGTCGAGAGAAGGCCGCACTTCATCCTCCCGGAATACATTGTGAATCGGCAGGACGTGCGCCAACGGCTCCACATCGTCCGTCGGAAGTGCCGCAAGATTATCCACATACTGCAGGAAAGCATCGAGCTGTCCGAGATATTTCTCCTTGTCCTGCTCGGCTACCTCCAGCCGGGACAGCACCGCGACCATATCCAGATCCTGTTGCGTAACTTTCGCCATTTATATCACCATCCTATTCGTATTTCTTCTTTGCAATAAACGAACTTATTATATCATATCTACGTTTCAAATCCCATATCATCTGCAAAGTTTGTCACTTCGCCCGGCAAATCGGAGCGTATTTTTGCATCAGTCCCTTGACGCCGCGATCCGGGAACGCGATTTTCAGCAGCGTCTCTTCTCCACTGCCCTCCACGGAAATTACCGTGCCTATGCCCCATTTCCCATGACGTACCTTGTCGCCGGGGCGCCAAGTGATCGTCATATCAGGACGGATTGGCCCCGCTTCCGCAGGCGAAGGAGCGGGAGCCGTTGTCTTCGGCAGCTGCTTTGCCATGCCCTGTAAAATCTCATAGGCGGATTGGGCTTTCGGGAAATTCTGCGCGGGCCTAGGCGTGTGTCCTGCGAAGCTTTGAGCGGCGCGTTTGCTCCCCGCCTCTTCGATATACGCCGCCGGGATTTCACCGAGGAAGCGAGACGGCGGGAACGAGGTGATGTTGCCAAAGATCATGCGCTGTCTTGCGTACGTCATATAGAGCTTTTTCTGGGCCCGCGTAATGCCGACATAGCAGGTCCGGCGCTCCTCCTCTAGTTCCTCGTCGTCCATCAGCGTGCGCGTATGCGGGAAAATTCCCTCCTCCATGCCTGCCATGAACACGACCGGGAACTCCAAGCCCTTCGCCGCGTGCAGCGTCATCAGCGTGACCCGCTCGTCGGCGAAATCCGTATCGTCGATGTCGGAAATCAGAGCGATATGGTTCAAGAATTCCTCCACCGTTGGCGTCTCGCTTGTCCTTTCAAAGTCCTTGGCCACACCGATGAATTCCTGCAAGTTCTCGATCCTCGACTGGTTTTCCCGCTTGTCCTCCGCCTCCAGTACCCGGATATACCCAGTGGCGTCGAGGATCTGCTCGATGAACTCCGAGAGAGGAACCGCGTCTAATTGCTCGAGCAGGTCGAACATCATCACGGTAAAGGCTTCCAGCGGCTTTTTTGTTCGTGCCGTCATGCCGGGGATCTCAGTCAGCGCGTCGGGGCTCGAAATCACGTCGAACAGGCTCATATCA
>CACYUQ010000183.1 GCA_902777615.1 uncultured Selenomonadaceae bacterium | reverse complement strand
ACCTGCCCGACGACCCGAAACTCGGCGAGGTGCTCGGCCTGTCCGAGAGTGACACGAACCTTATCATCTATTTCAACGGCGCGGAAAAGGTTATCCCCTCGGCACGGGTCTCGCTGGAAATGAACGGGCGTCCCGCTTCCGCCAACACCCTCGTCATCGAAGGGTGCAGTGTCAACTATGAACTGTCCGAGCGGACCGCGACGACGGTCAGCACCGCGCTGGCGGAGGTGGGCTTCGAGCCGCCCGCCGCGAACAGCGGCATGGTCGTCGAAATCAAGGTCAATGGCAAAGTCGCCCACTTCACCGACCCAATCATGAACGGCGACCATCTCGACATCGACATCCACCTGTCCGAAGGCGTAGCGGCAAAATCCGCAAAGGCGGCACCGGCGGTGTCGGCGGCAGAACCGGCATCGGAACCGTCCGCTCCGGCGGAAACGGCATCCGTCGCACCGGAAGTACCGAAAACACCGGAAGCTCCGCTGCAGGAAACGGCGCCAAGCGAGCCGGAGGCGGAAGGCAAAGATGGATTGCTCGCCGACTATCTCGCGCAGATCGAAAAGGAAAAGGGCGCGGACACGCCGGATGCGGCAACGTCGACACAGCAGGAGGAATCGGGCGGCAAAGACGGCCTGCTCGCCGATTACCTCGCGCAGATTGAAAAGGAAAAAGCCGAAACACAAAATTAAAAACGCATAACAAAAAGCATCGGAATCAAGACTGCGATTCCGATGCTTTTTTGTCAGGATTTTCATATTTCAGCGTCTCGCCCAAAGGCATACGAATTATTCCTTCGGGACCATATCTTCCGCTTTCAGCGTGCCGTTCTTCGCTCGCCGCGCGAATTCCGCCGTGGCGGTGAAGAGCACGTCACTGGAGCTGTTCAGTGCCGTTTCGCAGGAATCCTGCAAGACGCCGATGATGAAGCCGACGCCGACGACCTGCATCGCGATGTCGTTGTTGATGCCAAAGGACGCGCAAGCCACCGGGATCAGGAGCAGCGAGCCGCCCGCCACGCCCGACGCGCCGCAGGCGCCCACCGTCGAGATAATCGACAGCAAGAGCGCCGTCGGCATATCGACGGGAATATGCAGCGTATTCGCCGCCGCCAGCGACAGCACCGTAATCGTGATTGCCGCGCCCGCCATGTTAATCGTCGCGCCCAGAGGAATCGAGATCGAGTAAATGTCCGGGTTCAGCCCGAGGCGTTCGCAAAGGCGCATATTGACCGGGATGTTCGCGGCGGAGCTGCGCGTGAAGAACGCGTAAATGCCGCTTTCGCGCAGCGTCGTGAAAACCAGCGGGTACGGGTTTTTATGCGTTTTCAGGAATACGACCAGCGGGTTCATGATCAGCGCGACTGAGAAGAACGCGCCAAGCAGTACAGCGAGGAGCCGTGCGTAGCCGAACAGTGCGTCGAGACCGCTCTCGCCGATGGCGTCCGCCACGAGGCCCATGATACCGAACGGCGCGAAACGGATAATCCACTGAACGATTTTCGTGACGCCGTCGGCAACCTCCGCGATGAAGGATTGGGTCGACTGCGACGTATTGCGCAGCGCGATGCCAAACAATACCGCCCACGCGAGGATGCTGATGTAGTTCGCCTTGATGATCGCGTTGACCGGATTGTCCACGACGGACAGCAGCAGATTTCTCAGCACCTCGACGATGCCGCTGGGCGGCGTCAAGGTTGCGTTTGTCACCGAAAGTTTCAGCTCCGTCGGGAACAGGAACGACGCCGCCACTGCGACCAGGGCGGCACAGAAAGTGCCGATCATATACAACTCAATGACCGGGCGCATCGACGAGTTGTCGGAAGAAGTGTCCCGCGCCATCGCGTTTCGCACCAAAACGAAGACGAGAATCGGCGCGATGCCTTTCAGCGCGCCGACGAACAACTTCCCGAAGATGGTGAGCACCGGGATGGTTTGCGGCGCGGCGACCGCCAACGCGATGCCGATGATAAGGCCGCAGGCGATCAAGGCGATCAGCGGCTTTTTCATGTACCAGTTCAAAAATGAGCTCAAAAGAAAGTCCCCCTTGTATAATGTATACTACAAATCGTTTCTTAGTATACTAAATGTCCCAAAGAAAGACAAGGGGATTAAAATATGATACAATAAAGCGGAATTTTGATTAAAGGCAGGTTCAAGCATGGAAAGCCATACTCTGCAAAGTCGGATTCGCCGACGCCATGAGCAGGAAAAGAAAAAAGTGTTGCTGATTCTGTTCGTGTTCGCGCTGGTGCTCGGATTTTGGCTTTGGTACTATTTTGTCTATACGCGCACGCCGGAATATGCCGTGCGGAGTCTCGCGAATGCCTGCGCGCATCATGACGCGGCCGCCGTACTGCGAGGCGTGGATCTCGACCGTACCCTTTCGCGGGCTTACGACGACCTCACCGACGATATGCTGCGCTATGACGCCGCGCTGACCGCGGAGAACAAGCAACAATATGAAAAATTTTACGACATCATCAAGCCGCAGATGCTCTCCGGCGCCCATGAGGTGCTGATGCGCTTCGTCGAAACGGGGGAATGGACGCTCCCGCAGGGGACGAGCCTGACGAAAGGACGGCAGCTCGGCATCGACTTTGAGCGGTTTTTGGAGCGTTCCCAAATGCGGAACATCGAATTCGTCGGCGTGGAAAGCGCAAAAGTTGTCGGAACTACCGCCGACGTACAGGTCGCCATCCGCGACCGCGTGACGGCGATTCCCTTCTCGCTGCGCCTGCGCATGGAGCGCGCGGCAGACGGCCATTGGCAGGTCATCCGCATGGAAAATTACAAGCTGTACCTCGACGCATTGGCGACGCGGCAAAATCAGGACATCGCCGACTACATCGCGGCGACCTATGAGCTTGTCACCGCCTACAATCAGACGCTGGAAACGCAGCGCGCCCGCTTCACCGCGCTCGCCCGCCAAGCGAACGGGCACTTTTACGGCGAGACCGCCAACGCAATCGTCTCGTTGATCGAGAATGAGACGATCCCGACATTGAAAGAA
>CACYUQ010000182.1 GCA_902777615.1 uncultured Selenomonadaceae bacterium | reverse complement strand
GCTTTGCGATCACAATATCCCGGCGCTTTCACTCTCGCCGGACGCTTTCGCCGATACGGATTTTTCCGAGCGACATTACGCGCTTTTGGACGAAGCCGGGGAACGTCATCCTATTCGCATAGACCAATACGGGCGAAATCACATTTTATTCGCGAAGGATATTTGTCTGTACCCGTATTTGCGGGAATTGGACGGCGCGGCTTCCTTCCGTATCGAGGCGCAGGATTACACAGCTTCATGGACGGGCAAACTCACCGCGTTTTACCGCAAGGCGCTGGACGTCCTCGCGAGTGGCGCGGGTGCGCTTCCGAGCCTAAACGATATTGCGGACGGCGGTCCGAGAGCTCTGGGGGTCGGCGCGTTCCGGTTTCAGCCGTCGGTTCCAGACGGAACGGAGGGATAACATGACGGAATATCTCGGCCCGCAGGCCATCATTGAAAAAAAGCAGCAATATATCATGCCATGCCTGTCCCATTTCTACAAAAATCCGCCTCAGCTTGTCCGTGGTTCCATGCAGTATTTGTTCGATCATACGGGGAAAAAATATCTGGACTGTTTCGCCGGGGTGTCCGTCATCAACTGCGGTCACTGCAATCCGGAAATTACCGATAAGCTTTGCGAGCAAATCAAGACGCTTCAGCACGTTTGCAATATTTACCTGACGGAGCATTTCGTGCACCTTGCGGAGCGGCTCGCTGCCGTTACGCCGGGAAATCTGCAAAAAGCGTTTTTCTGCTCGACGGGCACCGAGGCGAACGAAGGCGCGCTGCTGCTGGCCTCGCTTTACACGAAAGGAAATGAGTATATCGCTTTACGGGGCGGGTTGCACGGACGGACGAAACTGACGATGAACATCACTGGCATTGGCATGTGGCGTACCGACCCGCATCCGGTTGGAGGCATTCATTTTGCGCCCAATCCCTATTGCTACCGCTGTCCACTGGGGAAAAAATACCCGTCTTGCGATTTGGCCTGCGCTAACGCCGTTGAGGACATCATAAAAACAGCGACGTCGGGCCGCCCTGCTGCTTTTATCGCGGAAACGATACAGGGAAACGCGGGGATCGTCGTTCCGCCTAAGGGATATTTCAAGCGGCTGAAAGAAATTCTCGCGGCCTACGGCGCATTGCTGATTATCGACGAAGTCCAGACCGGCTTCGCACGGACGGGGAAAATGTTCGCCATCGAGCATTTCGACGCCACACCCGACATCATGTCCGTGGCTAAGGCGCTTGGAAACGGCGTGCCCATCAGCGCGTTCATCGCTTCGGCGGAAATTGCCGACGTCTATACGAAGCCAGGCGCCTCAACGCTCGGCGGCAATCCTGTTTCGTCGACGGCGGGGCTGGCTGTGCTGGATTACATCGAAAGCCATAAGCTGGCGCAGAACGCACAGGCGCGCGGCAAACAGCTTCGGGACGGACTTATGGAGTTGGCGCAGCGTCATCCTGTCATCGGGGACGTTCGCGGGCTCGGCCTGATGGTTGGCGCAGAGTTCATCCGTGATGACGGCAGCCCGTATCCGGAGCTCTTGGACGACGTTCTCGAAACGATGAAGGATCGTGGCTTCCTGATCGGGAAAAACGGTTTGAGCCGGAACGTTATGGCCTTCCAGCCTCCTCTGGTCATCACGGCGCAGGACGTTGACACGCTTTTGAATGCGCTGGAGGACGCCTTGAACGAAAAGAGCCGGTTTTGATTTTCTGGTGACGCTATGATATAATACTACGGTAATGCAAAGTCAATGACGGCGGTTCTTTTTTCGCCGCATGATAGAGAAGCGATGAAGGAGAGTTTTATTTATGTCAGGACATTCCAAATGGGCCAATATCAAACGGAAAAAGGGCGCGAATGACGCAATCCGCGGCAAGATTACGACGAAAATCGGCCGTGAGATTACGATTGCCGTTCAGATGGGCGGCGCCGATCCTACGGGCAATATGCGCCTGAAGCTGGCTCTATCCAAAGCGAAGGCCAACAATATTCCGAAGGACAATATCCAGCGCGCCATCCAGAAAGGCTTGGGCGCGTCGGAGGGCTCGGGCTACGAGGAATTTACCTATGAAGGATATGGTCCCGGCGGCGTGGCGGTCATGCTGGACATTATGACCGATAATCGCAATCGTACGGCGGCGGACGTTCGTCATCTCTTTTCCAAGCACGGCGGCAATCTTGGCGAGACCGGCTGCGTCGGTTGGATGTTCAAGCAGAAAGCGGTTTTCGTCGTGGAAAAGGAGACGTTTTCGGATGAAGATGCGCTGATGGACATCGTGCTCGAGGCCGGAGCCGAGGATATGAAGGCCGAGGACGACGTTTTTGAGGTTACGGCGGCTCCTTCGGATTTCAACGCGATAGAGCAGGCGCTTGCCGACAAAGGGATCGAGACGGCTTCCGCAGAGGTCACGATGGTGCCCGACACGACGGTTAAGCTGGAAGGCAAGGACGCGGAGAAGATGATGACTCTGATTGACGCCCTGGAAGAGCATGACGACGTACAGAATATCTACGCGAATTATGAAATAGAAGAATAAGGTGGGAAAAATAGATTGTGTGAGGACGATTGCACAATCTATTTTTATATGAAATCCCCAGCTTCGCATGGTAATAACGGGGTGACAGTTTGCGTATCGTTTTGGTGGAGCCGGAAATTCCGGGCAATACCGGGAACATCGCCCGGATGTGCGCAGGAACCGGCATGGAACTGCATTTAATTCGTCCGTTGGGATTTTCGACGGACGATAAATATCTGAAACGCGCCGGGCTCGACTATTGGCATTTAGTACAGGTTTATTATCACGACTCGATTGACGAGCTCTTGGAGGCATATCCCGAGACGCCGTTTTATTTTTTTTCGACGAAGGCGGCCCGGATGTATACGGAAGTTTCTTACGGGCCGGACGATTTTCTCGTCTTCGGCAAGGAGACGGCGGGTTTGCCGGAAGATTTGTTGCGTGCGCATTGGGAGACGACGGTGCGAATCCCGATGCAGTCGGCAGCGCGCTCGATGAATCTTTCCAACGCGGCGGCAG
>CACYUQ010000181.1 GCA_902777615.1 uncultured Selenomonadaceae bacterium | reverse complement strand
GAAGAACATCCGGCGCACCAGCGTCATCTTTCCCCGCAGGAACCGCGCCGCGAGGATCGAGATTGGCAGCAGGGCCGGCATCGTATAGGTCGTGTATTTCGTCGCCATCATCTGATAGAAAATATTGATGGTCAGCGCCCAGACCAAGAGGAACGTCTCTTCCCGGTCAAAGCTCGGGATGCGACGCGACTTGAACCAACTCCAAAGCGCGGGGGGCAGGGTCACGAACCCCCACGGGAAGAAAATCAGGAAAAACAGTACCGAGTAATACCACCAGACGTCCCACATCGGATGCTCGGAAACCGTCGCGCGCAGGACGTTATGGACGCCCAGAAAGGTATTGATAAAATCCGAGCCGTGCAAATAATACATCGGCACATACCACAGCGCGACCACCGCGAAAAAAATCGCAAAGCCCAGCGGCTTCATACGCGGAATTTCCGCGAAGTCCCGGCGCAGTACGATGAAGATCGTCACAACGAGCCCCGGAAGCAAAATACCGATCGGCCCTTTCGTCAGCACCGCAAGCCCTGCAAAAAGATAACAGAGATAATAGAGATTCTTATTTTTGCCGATATAGGCGAGATAGAAAAACACGAGCACCGCGTTGAAAAACACGAACAGCGTCGCGTCGGTGATGACCGACTTCGAGACGACCCAATAGCCCACCGACGTAGCAAGCATGATGCCCGCCAGCACCGCCGTCTGCGCATCATAGATACGGCGCGCAAAAAAATAGGTCAGCCAAAGGCCGATCACGCCGAAAACCGCCGGGAAAAAACGCGCGCCAAAGTCCGTGAAGCCGAACACCTTGAACGCCGCAATCAGTTCCCAATAAAAAAACGCCGGCTTGTCGTACCAGAAATTGCCGAAAATGCGCGGCGAAACATAATCGCCCGAAAGCAGCATTTCCTTCGCCGTCTGCGTGTAATTCGACTCGACGGGATCGGTGACAGCCAAGCTTCCATTCAGCAGCAAAAACAGCACTGCGCCAAGCAGCGTCAAAAAGATGAGATTTCGTTTGTCCTGATCCATGCTTCCCCCAGAATCTCCCTTAGCCGTCGATGCGGCGAATGTCCGCGCCCAGTCCTACGAGCTTCTCCACCAGATGGTCGTAGCCGCGGTCGATATGATGGATATAACCGATCTGCGTTTCGCCCTCGGCCACCAGCCCCGCCAGCACCATCGCCGCACCCGCTCGAAGGTCGGTGGCCTTGACCTGGCAGCCCGTCAACTTCGGCACACCCTCGACCACGGAAGTGCGCCCGTCAATCTTGATATTCGCGCCCATGCGCTTCAATTCGTCGACGTGCATGAAGCGGTTCTCGAACACCGTCTCCGTCACGAGGCCTGTACCTTCCGAGGTGGCGATCATCGCCATGAACTGCGCCTGCATATCGGTCGGGAATCCCGGATAGGGCATCGTCTTCACGTCTACCGCTTT
This sequence comes from uncultured Selenomonadaceae bacterium, assembly GCA_902777615.1. GTDB lineage: Bacteria > Bacillota > Negativicutes > Selenomonadales > Selenomonadaceae > RUG12372. The sequence goes on along the minus strand of CACYUQ010000181.1, from coordinate 3,113 downwards.
CGTCGGACGGTCGCAGAACACGCGGACGCCGTCCACATCCTCCTCGATGCCGACCCCCGCTCTCGATATAGACGTCTCCCTTAGTCATCGCTGCGGCCACCATATAAGTCCCCGCCTCGATACGGTCAGGAATCACGGCATACGACGCGCCCTTCAATTTCGGCACGCCCTCAATCTTGATAACGTTCGTGCCTGCGCCGCGAATTTTCGCCCCCATCACGTTCAGGAAATTCGCGAGGTCGATGATTTCCGGCTCCTGCGCCGGGTTTTCGAGAATCGTCTGACCTTCCGCCATCGACGCCGCCATCAAAATATTCTCCGTCGCGCCGACGCTCGGGAAATCGAGATAAATCCGCGCGCCCTTCAGCCCATGCGGAGCGTTGGCGTCGATAAAGCCGTGGCCGATCTCGATTTCCGCGCCGAGCGCCTCGAAGCCCTTCAAATGCAGATCAATCGGACGCGTGCCAATCGCGCAGCCGCCCGGAAGGGAGATTTTCGCCCGCCCGCAGCGCGCCAAGAGCGGCCCCATAATCAAAAACGACGCGCGCATTTTCCGCACGAGATCGTAAGGCGCTTCCCACTGTACGATATTGCTGCTGTCCACGGTGAACTGATGCTCCGACGCGTCGTAATCCGCCGCGACGCCCAGCTCACGCAGCACCTCCGCAATCGTATGCACATCGTCCAGCGCCGGCACCTCATCCAAGCGGCTCGGCTGTTCCTGTCCCAAAAGCGTCGCCGCGATAATCGGCAGCACCGCGTTCTTCGCGCCGCTGATTTTCACGCGCCCTGCAAGACGATGTCCGCCGTTGATGACCAATTTTTCCAAAGAACGTTCCCTCCAAAGGCTGATCCAATCTATTGAATGTAGCGATTATCCACAGAATTATCCACTTGTTCACAAACTTTTTCACAGATTTTGTATACAACTTTGCACTACCTTTTAGTGTACCATCTGAACGCTGTCATGGCAAGGGGCGTGAAGAAATTTATCAGCGCTTCGGAGTGGAAATGCGCCAAAAATCACAAAAAACGGCGCATAAGTCCCAAAGACTTATACGCCGTTCCGTTTTTCCGTTTGCTTTTATACCTTGAATTTGCCCGTCGCTGCCTGAAGCTCCGTCGCGAGATCCGCCAGCGAATGGGACGCCGAGGCGATTTCCTGACTCGAAGCCGACTGCTCCTCGGCCGCCGCCGAGATTGTCTGGGTTTCCTCGCTGGTCGAACGGCTGACCTCGTCGATGATATCCATAGCGCCGACGATGCCCTGCATCCCCTTCGAGACCGTCTGCACTGCGCCGTTGATTTCCTCCATCTCCGACTTGATTGACGCGACGCGAGTCGTAATGTCCTGGAACTGCTCGCCGACTTCCCGAATCGCCTGCGTGCCCAGCGCGACTTCGTTGGTGCCTGCTTCCATCGCGACCACCGCTTCTTCCGTGTCGCCCTGAATGACCGCGATGCGATTCTTGATCTCTTCCGCCGACTGCTGGGACTGCTCGGCCAGCTTGCGAACTTCTTCCGCGACGACCGAGAAACCGCGACCTGCTTCGCCCGCACGCGCCGCCTCGATAGCCGCGTTCAGCGCCAAGAGATTCGTCTGGTCGGCAATCGCTGAGATGCTCTCGACGATCTGCCCGATCTGTTTGGAGTTCTCGCCGAGTTTCTTGACGACCTGCGCCGAGTTGGAAACGCTCTGCTCGATGCCGCTCATCTTGTCCATCGCGTTGTTCATCAGCTCCGCACCGTGATCCGCGGCACCAGCCATCTGCTCGGTGTTTTCGGTGACCGTCGCCGCTTTCTCCGTCATCGCGTTGATGTCGATGAAAGCCGCGTCGATATGCTGTTTCGCGCCATCCACGCTTGTCAGCTGCTTCTCCATGCCGCCCGATACCCCGACGATGGTCTGCGCAACGTGGGTCGCCGCCTCCGCCGCCTGCTGGGAACTGGCTGTCAGCTCTTCACTGGACGCTGCCACCTGCTCGGCGGTATGGGTCATCTGCGTAATCAAGCCGCGAATATTTTTCACCATGGTATTGAACTGCCCGGACATTTGCCCGAACTCGTCGCTGGACGTAACCGGCAGCGGTTCAAGACGCAAGTTGCCCTGCGACATCTCGCCCATGTGAGCGACAAGCCCCTTGATCTGATTGACGATGGCGTTGGAGAAGAACAACAGCGAAACGACAATCAACACCACGCCGACAATCGTCAAGACGCTGTATATCATACGAAGCTTGGAAATCTCGGCAAACACGAAATCCTCCGAGACGCCTACAACCGTCATCCATCCCGTGGAAGCCATCGACTCATAAGCGATAACCTTTCCGTCCGCGACGAAATACCCCGTTTTTTTCTGCGCCATCTCGGCGATGCGGTCTTTCAAGACAGGATTTTCCGCCACCGGCTTCAAATTCTCGTTCTCATCAGCCGACGCGAGAATGATGCCCGTCTTCGGGTTCAGGATCAGGCCTTTTCCCTCTCCGTCAAACTTGATATTCTTCGCTTTCTGGGAAAGCGTGTCCGTCTTGAACATTACGCCGACGACGCCGCTAGGTGCGCCCTGCCGCGTGTACGGAACGCCCGCCGCGCAAACCGTGTCACCTGTGGTCTTCGACACATACGGATCGGTGAAATTGACCTTGCCCGCCGCCTTCGCCTGCGTGTACCAAGCGCGCTTCGTCCACTCCGCCTTGCCGGTCTGATCGCCGCCATGCAGCGCCATGCAGAAGCCGTCGTCCATCGCGTTGATCAGGTTCGTCATTTCCTTGTCATCGGCGACCGCCTGAGTCAACGCTTGACTGCGCGCCAGCGACTCCTGCGATGCCGGGAGATGCGTAAGAATGGAAGCAACGCCTTGCGCGAGCTGGCCTTTTGCCAATAGCCACGCTTCGGCTTCATTAGACTCCGCCTTGATGGTAGAAACAATTTCTTTTTCCAGCGTTTCCGTCACAGCGCTCGACGCCGTGAAATAGCCGACCACGGATACAATCGCCATGATAAGTCCTGCTACACCCGAAAGCGCGAAAAATTTCTGCCTGACATTCATAAGGGCTCGCTTCCTTTCATATTAGAATTTACACCTTTCATCTAATATTCATTATCTATTTTGT
>CACYUQ010000180.1 GCA_902777615.1 uncultured Selenomonadaceae bacterium | reverse complement strand
ACGAAGATATTAGTCATATTAAGAAGAATTTACGTGTTGTTATACACGAAGTTGCGTCAAGTGCAATTCCAGTTGCGTCATACGTGGTTGCAAATGTTGAGTATTAAAAAAGATCGCGCGGCGTAATGCCGCGCGGTTTTTATTGAAATCGTTGGTTATGTGGTTTATAATAGATTTGCGAGGTATATTATGGAACATGAAACGTTGGCAAGTGAATTATTACACGAAGTTAAAGCGGCGTCAAAACGTTGGTTTATAGCGTTTCTGATCATGGTGATACTTGAAGCATCTACAATCTTTGCGTTCGTGTGGTATATAACGTTGCCGGTTGATGAATTTACCGTTGAAGATGTTAATCAGCAAGCAGATTTTGCTGGTCGTAACGTAATAATCGGGGGTGATGATTATGGCGGCTAAACAGAGAGTAACGCGAATTACGTATAAACGGCGCGGACGTAGGCGCAGACGAGACATTCTTTCGGGAGTTTGGCGTCCATGAGGGGCTTGCCGGCGGCGGGGGCGCCTTCCTGCATGATGACTTCGACGGCTTCGGCTTTCGCGCCTTCGAGGAGCGAGACGGAGACGACGCCGCCGCGGCGGGCAAACGCGAGGACTTCGCTTGCAGACAGCAGGCGGGCCGAGAGGACGACGTCGACGCCGACTTTTTCCATGAGGTCGACGTATTCGTTGCGGGCGACGCGGACGACGGTCTTGTCGGCGCCGAGGTGCTTCGCGAGCAGCGCGAGCATGAGGTTGAGCTTGTCGTCTTCCGTCAGGCAGACGACGACGTCAGCTTCGGCGACGCCTTCTTCGAGCAGGAGGTCGATGTCGGTGCCGTCGCCGCAGATGGCGATGCCGTGGTCGAGCTTTTCGGCCATGAGCTGGCAGCGCTCGTGGTCTTTTTCGACGACTTTGACTTCGACGTCCTGGCCGTCGAGGAGGCTCGCGAGGGCGCGGCCCGTGCGCCCGGCACCGATGACCATGACGCGGTGGATGCGTTTGGCGTCGCGCTGGACGAAGTTCTGGCTGAACTGTTCGATGGCGGACGGAATGCCGATGAAGTAGGCGTTGTCGTGCGGCAGCAGCGAGTCGTTGCCGTGCGGGATGATCATGCGGTGGTCGCGGAAGATCATGCCAGCGAGGACGCCGCGCGGGAGCTCGATGTCTTTGAGCTGCTTGCGGGCGAAAGGCGAGGAGCGGCGCACGCGGGTCTCGAAGAGGCGGACTTTGCCGTGGGCGAAGTCTTCGACGTTGAGCGCGGCGGGCGTCATGAGGATGCGGTTGATTTCATGCGCCGTGATGAGCTCGGGGTTGAGCATGAGGTCGATGTCGAAATTTTCCTTCAGGTATTCTTTTGCTTCGCCCATGAACTGCATGTCGCGGATGCGGGCGATGGTGTGGGCGATGCCGTGCTTTTTCGCGAGGATGCAGCAGACCATGTTGACTTCGTCGCTGGCGGTGACGGCGATGAGGATGTCGGCGCCGCGGATGTCGGGCTCGTTCATGGTGATGGGGCTCGCGCCGTTGGCGTGGATGGTGAGGACGTCGAGGGTGTTCTTCGGCCCTTCGAGCTGGGCGGCGTCATGGTCGACGATGACGACGTCGAAGGATTCTTTGGACAGGAGTTCGGCGATGCTGTACCCGAGCTTGCCCGCGCCGATGACGATGACGCGCATGGGTAGGGCCTCCTTTTCTTTCGTTCTGATTTTATTTCAAGTATACGTTTCGCAAAGGGCTCCGTCAACCGCGATTTTCCTTGACACTCTGCCGCGCGTTTGCTAGATTATTAGTAGGAATCTTGCACGACTGACGGAAGTGGAGTTCACCACGGGGAGTGCAAGTGCAGCGTTGCTGCGTGAGAGCCGACCGTCTGGGCAAGAGCCTTGGACTTTGTCGGCTCTTTTTTCGTGCGATTTTGCAAAGGAGACAGCAAAATGAAAGAACTCGAACTGAAGTATGGCTGCAACCCGAACCAGAAGCCGGCGAAGGTGTTCATGGAGGAGGGCGAGCTGCCGTTCCAGGTTTTGAACGGGCGTCCGGGGTACATCAATCTGCTCGACGCGATGAACAGCTGGCAGCTCGTACGGGAGCTCAAGAAAGCGACGGGGCTGCCGGCGGCGGCTTCGTTCAAGCATGTGAGCCCGGCGGGTGCGGCCGTGGCGGTGCCGCTGTCGAATGTGCTGCAGAAAGTGTATTTCGTCGAGGGCGTGGAGCTTTCGCCGGTCGCGACGGCGTACATCCGCGCGCGCGGCGCTGACCGCATGAGCTCGTATGGCGATTTCGTGGCGCTGTCGGATGAGTGCGATGCGCAGACGGCGTCGTTTTTGAAGCGCGAGGTGTCGGACGGCATCATCGCGCCGTCGTACAGCGCGGAGGCGCTGGAAATCCTGAAGACGAAGCGCAAGGGCAGCTATCTCGTGATCCAGATGGATCCTGCCTACGAGCCGCCCGCGGTCGAGACGAAGCAGGTCTTCGGCGTGACGTTCTCGCAGAAGCGCAACGATGTGGCCATCACGGAGGACTGCCTGAAGGACATCGCGACGAAGGCGAAGGAGCTGCCGAGCGCGGCGAAGCGCGACCTGCTCATCGCGCTCATCACGCTGAAATACACGCAGTCGAATTCGGTCTGCTACACGTATGACGGGCAGGCCATCGGCATCGGCGCGGGCCAGCAGAGCCGCGTCCACTGCACGCGCCTCGCGGGCGGCAAGGCGGACCGCTGGTTCCTGCGCCAGAGCCCGCAGGTGCTGAATCTGCCGTTCAAGGAGGAGGTGCGCCGCCCGGACCGCGACAATGCCATCGATGTCTACATCGGCGACGAGTGGGAAGACCTGCTGGAGACGGACGACTGGAAGCGCGTCTTCACGGAGAAGCCGCCGGTGTTTACGGCGGAGGAGAAGAAGGCGTGGCTGAAGAAGGCGGCGCACGATGTCTGCCTCGGTTCGGATGCGTTCTTCCCGTTCGGCGACAATATCGAGCGCGCGCACAAGTCCGGCGTGCAGTACGTGGCGCAGACGGGCGGCTCGATTCGCGACGACAATGTCATCGAGACGGCCGACAAGTACGGCATGACGATGGCGATGACGCATATTCGTTTGTTCCA
>CACYUQ010000179.1 GCA_902777615.1 uncultured Selenomonadaceae bacterium | reverse complement strand
TGGACGAGACGGCGGAGGATATGATCATCCGCTTGGTCAAGGAGCATCCGGGCGAAGTGACGCTTGCCGTCATCGGTCCCTGCACGAATATCGCGAAGGCCATCGAGAAAGCGCCGGAGATCGTGCCGATGGTGAAGCGCGTCGCCTATATGAGCGGGGCGTTCTTCCAGCAGGGCAACGTGACACCCGCGGCGGAGTTCAACGTCTGGATCGACCCGGAATCGGCGAAGAAGGTCATGCGCGCACCGTGGAATGAGCAGATCATCGTACCGCTGGACGCCTGCGAGAAAATGGAAATGCGGAAGGAAGACTTTTTCGGTTTCAAGAACATCATCAGGAAGCAGGAATTCAATATGATGATGGCGCGCCACTACCTGGCGGAATATCTCGAAACCGGCGAGCCGACCTATATTTGGGACGTCTTGACCGCCGCGCTGATCATCGATCCGTCGGTCATCACCGAGGAAGTCACGATGCCGGTTGACGTGAACGACGTCTGGTCGCCGTCCTACGGGCAGACCCTCGCCTATATCACCGCCCAGCCGGAAGGCACGCAAAAGGCGCGCATTGTCAAAACCGTCGACCAAAAGAAGATTTTGTGGATGATCCACGACACGCTCAAGACCTTGTAGATTCTGGGGTTTAAGGAAAAACAGGAAAGGGCAAAAAATCTGGAGTAAGAAAATCAAGAAATCTTACTCTGGAATTTTTGCCGTAAAGGAGTTTTGTTTATGCGTAAATTATTTATGAAGCGTTTCCTGCTCACCGCCCTTGCCGCATTTTCCGTCGGTCTCGCCGTGCCGAGCGTTTCGCCTGTCGCCGAGGCCGCGATGAAGCTGGAGTCTTCGGAGCATTGGGTACGCGTCGAGTTTGACACGCTGCCCCGGACGGCGGCAGAGGTCGCGCCGGGCAAGACGCCGGAGGAGACGGCGGCGCAGACCGTCGCGGCGCTCGTGCGCTTCACCGAGAACCAGGAGGCGGGAATCGCGATGCTGAACGTATTGCGCGGACCGCGCCCGCTGTCGCCGCATGACATCCAGCTTTTGAAGGATCAACTGCTGAAGGATCGAGACTATGTGGCGCGCTCTCATTTCAACGGCGCAACGCCGGAAAACGACTACACGCCGAACCAGCCGTACAGCGTCACTGTTTCGGACAATCCGAACAGCTACATGACCGAAGGCTACGCCACGCTTTACATCCGAAGCGGCGGCGCGGACAGCCCGCGCCCGATCATGCTGCGGCTGAAGCCCTCGACTGGCGAATGGTATCTATGGGAGAATCCCGGCCTTTTGACTGGCATCCGCGTCCCGGCGTCGAAGGATCCGTGGAGATAGCTTAAATTTAGAAAGGAAGTGTCATCCCGTGAAAACTAAAATTTGTCTGCTCATCGCCCTTTTGCTGACCCTCACCGTTTCTCCGGCGTCCGCCGCTACGAAAATCAACTCTGACGGATATTACAAGGGCATCCGGCTGGCGGGCAAGGTCAAAGTCGTCGAAGCATTCCCCGATATCAAGGTGCAGATCGTCAATTCGTTTCCCGACCTGAAAGTGCAAGTCGTCGAAGCGTTTCCCGATAACATCGGGCAGTGGCAGTTCGTCGAGGCGTTCCCGGACTTCACGATACAGTTCGTCAACGCGTTTCCCGACATCAAAATCCAGTACGTGAACGCGTTCCCCGGTCTGCCCTGACCGGAAAAGCACAACAGCCTTCGAATTTTTCGGAGGCTGTTTTTTTTATGTAAAGTATTTTCGTGAAGGGAAGAATGTGTTATAGTGGAAGGAAAGCAATAGGAAAGAAGGAATTTTTATGCGGCTGCCCTCGGTACTGACCATTGCCGGAAGCGATTCGTCCGGTGGTGCGGGCATTCAGGCGGACATCAAGACGGCCATCGCGAACGGCGTCTACGCGATGAGCGCAGTCACGGCGTTGACCGCGCAGAACACGATGGGCGTCACGGGCATTCACGAGGTTCCGCCGGAATTTCTTGCCGAGGAAATCAATGAGGTCTTCGCCGACATCCGCCCTGACGCGGTGAAAGTCGGTATGGTCGCGTCCGTGCCGCTGATCCGCACCATCGCCGAGCGGCTCTTTGCGCACAACGCACGCCACGTCGTCGTCGATCCGGTCATCGTCGCGGCCAGCGGCTCGCGGCTCTTAGCGGAAGATGCGGCAGGAGCGCTGGCGGCGGAACTGTTCCCGCTGGCGGAGGTCGTCACGCCGAATTTGCCGGAACTTCTCGTGCTGGACGAGATCGCGGGCGGCTCGCCGGAAAGCGTCGAGGATTACAATTCCATCGAAGCACGCATCGAGGCAGCGCAGCGCATCCTGTCGCGGCTCGGCGCGCCCGTGCTGGTCAAAGGCGGTCACACGATCGGGCGCTCGCGCTCGGACGACGTGCTCGTCACCCGGGACGGCGTCGAGGTTTTCCCGGCCGAGCGAATCCAGACGAAAAATACCCACGGCACCGGCTGTACATTGTCCACCGCCATCGCGTCGAACCTCGCGAAAGGCATGACATTGCCGAAAGCGGTGGAACGCGCGAAAGCCTTCATCATCGGAGCGCTGGCTGCGGGGCTCGACATGGGGCACAGCAGCGGCCCGCTCCATCACGGCTTCGCGCTGATGAGCAAATTCATAGGACCGGGCGAGGGCAATGCCTGACCTGCCCGCTGCCGCGTTCGGCGCGCATCTGGCGCCGGCGGCCTGCGTCTTTGCCGCTGCGTTTCTGCAGTCCGCCACGGGTTTCGGCCTCGTGATGATCGCTGCGCCGCTCCTGATGTATTTTTACGACCCGAAGCTCGTGATCGTGATCGTCGCGCTCGTCGCCTGCTGCGGCAACGTCGCCCAGAGCTTTTTCCTGCGCCGCCATACGGATTTTCCCTTGGTCGGCTGGCTGACACTGGGCGCGCTGATCGGGCAGCCTATCGGGCTTCGCATCTATCAGGCGATTCCCGGCGTCTGGCTGAAGCTGATCGTCAGCGTCGTGATTTTGCTCTCGCTGACGCTGATGCAGGCGTTTCACGTCCACGCGGAAATCCGTCCGAGGAACAGCGTCATCACGGGGCTCATCGCCGGTACCTCGGCGACCACCACGGGCATGAGCGGACCGCCGCTGATTTTGTACTTTTCCCACGCGCGCATGACGCCGGTGGAAATTCGCGGCGTCGCCTGCACGTTTTTCGCCGCGAGCAACATCCTTGC
>CACYUQ010000178.1 GCA_902777615.1 uncultured Selenomonadaceae bacterium | reverse complement strand
CGGCGGTCGATGTGGAAAGTATTGTCGCGTTGGGAAAAACGGCGCCGCCGCTCGAAATCGAGCAAGGATTTTCCCAAGCTGCGGAGACAAAAGCGCGGATCGCGGTCGCCCGGGACGAGGCGTTTTCCTTTTATTATCCCGAAAGTCTCGCCGTACTTCGCCAGAAGGGTGCGGATATCGTTTTTTTCAGTCCGCTGCATGACGAAAGATTGCCGGAAGCGGACGGGTTGATTCTTGGCGGCGGTTTTCCCGAAATGTTCGCGAAGGAACTTTATGAAAACGAATCAATGCGGGCGTCAATCAAGGCAGCCGCGGAAAAGGGAATGCCGATTTACGCTGAGTGTGGCGGGTTCATGTATCTGATGCGCCGCGTGACCGATTTCGATGGCAATTCGTTTCCGATGCTCGGCGTAATTCCCGGCGAGGTCGCTATGAACAAGAAGCTTCAGACCGTCGGCTACGTCAGCGCGGAAATGATGCGGGACACGGTACTCGGCTCCAAAGGGACGGTACTTCACGGTCATGAATTCCATTTTTCGTCGGAGTGCGAGCCGGAGACGGGCGTGGACTATCCGCGTGCGTTTACGTTCCGAAAGACGAGGAATCCATCGCCGTACGCGGCAGGCTATGCAAAGGGGAATATTCTGGGCTCGTATCTGCATTTGCATTTCGCAGGCTCGGAGGACGCGGCGGCGTCCTTTGTGACGGCTTGTCAAAATTACGCGGAAAAGAGGGCGTGAGCGTGGGAAAAATCGTTCTGGTGACGGGCGGAGCGCGCAGCGGCAAGAGCCGTTTTGCCGAGCAATATGTGGCACGCGTCGGAAAACACATCGGTTATATCGCGACGGCGGAGGTCTACGACGAGGAGATGGCTTTTCGCGTGAAGCTCCACCGGCAACGCCGTCCGACGGAGTGGAAGACATATGAAGCGCCGCACGACGCGCACCTCGCGTTGAAAGAGGCGGGGCGCGAATGTGACGCGGTACTGTTCGACTGCCTGACGCTTTACATGAGCAATCTGCTCTGCTCACTTGACTCCATCGCCGACTCTCATCAGAATTATTCGCTGGCGAAGGAAAAGCTCGACGCTTTGATCGTGCAAGCAAGAGAAAATTCGGGGACGACAGTTTTCGTGACGAACGAGGTCGGCAGCGGCATTGTGCCGGGCGACCATCTTTCCCGCGAGTATCGGGACGTGGCAGGTATCGCGAACCAATGGATGGCGCGAGCGGCGGACGAAGTGTACTTGGTCGTCTGCGGTCTGGCAGTCAACGTTAAAAAAATTGCGGAAGCGGTGGATAATGCGGCGAAACAATAGAAAACAAATAAAATTGAAGAAATCAACTGTCAACGTAAGATTTTAATTGCGTTGACAGTTTTTCTTTTGTATAATTAGCCTCGTATATAAAAAAGAGGTTGATGATTTTGGCGTTTATAGAAATTGAAGATTTGTGCTTTGCCTATCCGTCGACGCGTGGCGAGAAGCGAATGGTTCTTGATCATGTGAACCTTTCCGTGGAGGAAGGTGAATTTGTCGCGTTGCTTGGCACGAACGGGTCGGGCAAGTCTACATTGGCGAAGCATCTGAACGCGATTCTTTTGCCAACGTCGGGCGTTTGCCGCGTGGCGGGGATAGATACGCGGGACGTGACTCGTCTTTGGGATATTCGTCAGACGGTAGGGATGGTATTTCAAAATCCAGATAATCAGATTATTGCGGCTATCGTCGAAGACGACGTCGCCTTTGGCCCGGAAAATCTCGGTGTCCCGTCAGAGGATATTCGCACCCGTGTCGATGGAGCACTAAACTCGGTCAATATGGCGGATTTTCAAAAATTTGCACCGCATCTTTTGTCTGGTGGGCAAAAGCAGCGTGTCGCTATAGCCGGAACGCTGGCGATGCAGACGCGTTGCGTCGTGTTGGACGAACCGACGGCGATGTTGGATCCTGTTGGACGCAAGGAAGTACTGGACACGGTGCGTCGTCTCCATCAGGAATCGGGCATCACGTTCATTTATATCACGCATTTCATGGAGGAAGCAGCGGCAGCGCAGCGCGTCGTGGTGATGGAGGACGGCAAGATTGTTGAGGACGGCAGTCCGAAGGAAATTTTTTGCAAGGCGGACGCGATGCGAAAACGCGGGTTGGATGTGCCGCTGGCGGCTGAGATTACGTGGCGCCTCCGCAAACAGGGGGTTCGCTTGTCGGAAAATATCGTAACGGAGGAAGAATTGGTGGTGGCGTTATGCCGATAGAGTTGAAGGGCGTAACTTATACCTATATGCGAGGGACACCGTTTGAGCGGACGGCTCTCAGGGATGTTTCGCTGACGATTGCCGACGGTTCGCTGACGGCGATTGCCGGACATACTGGGTCAGGAAAATCGACGCTGGTACAGCATTTGAACGGGATTTTGCATCCGACAGCAGGTGAAGTGCTGTTGGATGGCGAGAATCTTGCGGGAAAAGGTAAGGAAGCTCGACTGGCGCGCCGTAAGGTAGGCATGGTGTTCCAATACCCGGAGCAGCAACTTTTTGAAGAAACGGTGGCGGCGGATATAGCTTTCGGGCCGAAAAATCTGGAGCTGCCCGATGAAGAGGTCGAGCGCCGTGTGCGTTCGGCGATGGAGTTTGTGCAGCTCGACTACGAAACGTACAAGGATGTTTCACCGTTCCAACTTAGCGGCGGGCAGATGCGACGCGTGGCGATTGCGGGCGTGTTAGCGTTGGAACCAAAGTATCTCGTATTGGACGAGCCAACGGCGGGGCTTGATCCGCGCGCACGGGAAGAGCTTCTGCGACGTGTGACAGAACTGCACAGGAAAAAGAAACTGACGATTATTTTTGTTTCGCACAATATGGATGACATTGCTCGAATGGCGGAGCGTGTCGTCTTCATGCACGATGGACGCGTATTGGTGGACGCGCCGCCCGCGGAGGCGTTCTTTGCCGAGGCGGAAATACGGGAAGCGGGGTTGTCTGCGCCGTCTACGGTCACGTTGTTGTCGCGTCTCAAGGAAAACGGTCTTGACGTGGACGCAGACGCGTTTACGGTGGATGAGGCCGTAAAGCGAATCGCGAAAGCAATAAAGAAGAAAGGAGGAGCGTCATGTTGACGGATATAACCATTGGACAGTTTTTTCCGGGAACGTCGGCTTTACACCGGATGGATCCGCGCACGAAGCTACTACTGTTGCTCGTTTTGATGGCGTCAATTTTTGTTTTCGAC
>CACYUQ010000177.1 GCA_902777615.1 uncultured Selenomonadaceae bacterium | reverse complement strand
ATCGCCAGCACCTGGGAATGCTGCCCGCCGTCCTCGGTGGACTGCTGACCTGGTCGCTGTGGGGCGCGTTCACCGCGTTCTTCGCAGCGTCCATCGCGATTACCCAGCGGCCATTTAAGCGCATCCTCGCATATTCGACTATCAGTCAGCTCGGATATATGATGCTGGCTCTCGGCGTCGGTTCGTTGACGGCTTCGATGTTCCATCTGATGACTCATGCGTTTTTCAAGGCGCTGATGTTTCTTTGCGCGGGCGCGGTCATTGAGGCGATGCATGAGGAAGCGGACATTTTCAAGATGGGCGGTCTTCGCCATCGGATGCCCGTGACATTCAAATGCATGACCATCGGTGTGTTGGCGATTGCAGGATTGCCGCCGTTCGCGGGCTTTTTCTCGAAGGATGAGATTCTCGCCGCTACCGCGGAGGTCAGTTTCCCGCTCTATCTTTTAGCTTCTGTCACGGCGTTTATGACGGCCTTTTACATGTCGCGGCTGCTGTTCGTCGCGTTCTTCGGCGAGGTTAGGGACGACTGCCCCGCGCAGGAGACGAACGCGTTCATGCGCTGGCCGTTGGTGGTGTTGGCGGTGCTTTCCATCATCAGCGGTGCCTGGGGACACTTCGCAGGTTTCAGCGATTGGGTTTTCTATGGCGTGCGCGAGGAGGAGGCCATCAACTGGACGATAGCGGGCAGCTCCATTCTCCTTTCCTTGCTTGCGATGTGGCTTGCCTATCAGATTTACGTCGAAAAGCGCTGGTCGTCGTTCCAGATCAGCCGTCGGCTCGGCGTGCTCTACGATTTGAGTTTCCACGCTTACTATATTGATGAAATTTACGCGTTTATCCGCGAGGGCGTCGTGGACAAGCTCGGCAGGCTCGCCCTTTGGGTGGATACGCATATCGTCGATGGCGTCGTCCATGGCCTCGGTCGGCTGACGAAAGGCGTCGGTGTCGTGCTTGCGCTGCCACAGAACGGCGACACACAGCAGTATGTTGCATTGTTCTACACCGGAGTTATTGCTCTAGTGGTGTATAGCCTATTTTTCGCGGTGAAAATTCTTTCGGTGACGGGAGGTGCGTTCTGATGGAGTTTCCTTTGCTTTCCACCATCCTTTGCGCGCCGCTTGTGGCGGCCTTCGGGCTCTGCTTCGTGCCGAAGGACGACAGGGAGATAATCCGCAGAGTTGCCGCAGGAGCCACGATTTTCATGCTGTGCCTGACGGTTTACGCGTTTTTCAGCTTTGACACGACGGCGGGCGGCGTGCAGTTCGTTGAGAAATATCCATGGGTCGCCGACCTCGGCGTCTGCTATTCGGTGGGCGTCGACGGCATCTCCATGCCGCTTCTGCTCCTGGTGGGCGTGATTGGCATCTCCGCCGTTTACACGTCCTGGAACACCGAGAAACGGCCCAAGGAATTTTTCATTCTGCTGCTGCTCTTGATTGCGGGCGTCGCCGGGACGTTCATCGCGCGCGACCTGTTCTTTTTCCTGCTCTCCTATGAGCTGTTCGTGATTCCCGTCTTCATCATGGTGCTGGTCTGGGGCTCGACGAAACGGCTGCCGAAGGAATTTGTCGCGATGAAATTCATCGTGTTCCTGTTGATGGGGTCGGCGTTTATGCTGGTCGGCGTCGTGATGCTCTATGTGAATGCGTATCCCGCCGGGGAGCGCACCTTCGACTTTGACGCGCTCAGGCTTGCAGGGGAAATGGGGCGCTTCAGCGACAACTTCCAGATTTTCACGTTCCCGCTGCTTCTCTTGGGATTTGGCTCGTTGCTCTCCATGTTCCCGTTCCACAGCTGGTCGCCGGACGGCCATGCTGCGGCACCGACCGCCGTCTCGATGATTCACGCGGGCATCTTGAAAAAGCTCGGCGCTTACGGCTTGATTCGCGTCGGCGTGCTGCTTCTGCCCATCGGAGCGAAATACTGGTCGCCGCTGATTGTTACCACGGCAGTCATGGGCGTCCTGTACGCCGCCTATATCGTCATGGCGCAGAAGGATCTCAAATACATCATCGGCTATTCGTCGGTGTCCCACATGGGTTATATCCTGCTCGGTATCATGACGCTGAACGCCACCAGCGTTTCCGGCGCGGTGGCGAACATGGTGGCCCACGGCATGATGACCGCGCTGTTCTTCTCACAGATTGGCTACATCTACGAGCGGACACACCTTCGGAGCATCCCGGAACTTCGCGGCCTCGCGCACTATATGCCGCATCTGACTATTGGCTTCATGCTGGCCGGTATGACCTCCCTCGGCCTTCCGGGGCTGATTGAGTTCCTGCCAGAGTTCACGATTTTCGTCGGAACCTTCGGCGTTTATCCGGTGCAGGCGCTTATCGCGATTTTTGTCATCGTGTTCACCGCGCTCTATGTGTTACGTCTCCTTGCAACATTGCTCTTCGGGCCGAAGGATGAGAAATTCGCCGACGTGCCTGACGAGCAGGGCGTTTCGATGGTGCCGCTCCTGGTGCTTGGCGCGTTCATCGTTGGCTTCGGTCTGTTCCCCGGCCTTTTGATGAACGTCATCAACTGCGGTATCGAGCCGTTGGCGCCGCTCTTTGAAGAAATCGCGAACGCGTCGACGATGATGGGAGGTGTCCGGTGATGATGGATTTTTGGGCAATCAGCATTGAAATTACGGTCGCCGTTCTGATGCTTCTGGTGCTGGGCGTCGATCTCGTCATGCCGAAGGAACATGACCGTCGTCTTGTGGCGTTCCTGACGGTTATTGGGCTTGTGGCCCTGTTCGTCTTTTCCATCGGGCAGTATCATATTTCGCCCAGTGCGACCTTCTACATGGGACTTTTCGTCGCCGACAATTACTCGCTGTTTTTCAAGCAGCTCTTTTTGCTCGGCATGATTTTCGTCGTTTTGTTTTCTCTGGATTATGTGGAGAAATTCCTGCGGTACCGCGGCGAATTTTACGCGCTCCTGCTCTCCGCGTTGCTCGGCATGTGTGTGATGGCGTCGGCTAACGATTTCATTACGCTGTTCGTCGGCCTCGAACTGATGACGATTTCCTTTTACATCCTCGTCGGCTTCCGTATGGACGCGGCGGCCTCCAGCGAAGCGGCGGTCAAGTACCTCTTGGTCGGCTCCGGCTCCACGGCGGTGATGCTCTACGGCGTCAGCCTGATATACGGCGCGACGGGGAGTTTCGATTTCCTGACCGTTTGCCGCAATATACACCTGTTTTACGCGGCGGGTCTGGCGGGCGTTGTGCTGGTCATGGCGGGC
>CACYUQ010000176.1 GCA_902777615.1 uncultured Selenomonadaceae bacterium | reverse complement strand
GTCCGGAAGCGGTGCGACAGCCAGCGGGATATAGACACTTTCTGCCGGTGCGTTCATCGAAAGCCACATCAATGGTGCAGGATTTTTTTCATTTGCCTGCGTAATCCAGGTATATGCGATATGACGCGCCGTGATGGTACGCTCCCATTTGCTGTCTCCGTATCGGTACGGCGATGCGAAAAGCCCCGCGCCGTTGTCCTTCGTGCGGTCAAATTCCGTCCCCTCATAGGCATCGCGGTGAAGTTCCATGATTTCCGGCAGCGTCAGCAGATGGTCGGGACGAATCGAAAACGGATACGCGTCCGTGTCCCAGCTCCGCACCTTTGCAGGAAGCTTCGTAGAGGGCGCGACTAGACTCAGGGCACGCCATACGCGGCGCAGGGAATAATACGGATGGTAATCTTCTGCGGCTTTCATTGAAAGGACCCAGTCGAGATTGCCTTTCTTGTCATAGGAAGCCCAACCGATTTCGTTCAGCATTTTGGGCAGTTTCGGATTGAATATCTGATCCGGGCTGTTCTCTTTTATCGCCCGAATACGGAATTGATTCGCCGCGACGAAAAATTCTCCGTCGGGAACTCGCTGGGCAATCCAAAATCCGCCCTTTCCCGAAGGTGTCGGCTGCATTTCCAGCACCCATCCTTCGTCCTTGTCAGCGATGAGAAGCGTCTCGCCCGTACCCCAAAGGCCATATTCGTCTATCAGGCCGCCAATCAGGCGAACTGCTTCCTGCGCGGTGCGGCAGCGCTCGAGCGCCACGCGCCCAAGTTCCGACGCGTAAAAAATGCCGTGGCCGGGTTTCGGCTCCAGATATTCCAGACGCTGGGAACCGTTCGTGCATTCGCCGAGCATCAGTCCGTGCTCATTCATTACGCCATAGTCGCTGTCAATATAAGCGTAAGTGTGGGGCACTTCCGGGATTTCCCCGAGAGGTTTCGTCCTCTCCTTGCCGGGCCAGGCATAGGCGTCGGCGCGCTCCGGCGCGACGAGGCGCGGGTTCGAGAAGCATGCGTATTCCGGCAGGTCGTCCCACGCGATTGCGGAGGGATAGACCTTCCGCATACTTCCGGGCGCATGGTCCTTCGCCGGGACATATACGATATTCGGATCGCTGGAAAAGGTGTCGTTGGAATGTGTGACATAGGCGCTGCCGTCGGCAGAAGCTCCGCGCGTCACAATCGCCGTGGTGCAGGCCTCTGCGGAGGATGCAGCGAAACAAAGAACACTCACCGCAACGGAAGCAATCATTGACTTTGTTTTCAAAAGAGATTCTCCTTCCTGAATATGAATAATTATTTTGCGTTTTTTGGCGGCAGTGCCGCAGCTTCGTCGAAGACAAGGCTTGCAGTGCCGTCATCGTTTGCCTTCATCGTCGCCCGGACGCCGAAGGGGAGGAACGCGTTGTTCGAAACATGGCCTGCGGGCACGTCTTTGATGACGGGTTTTCCCACGAGCCGCGCGTAATAGTCGATAACCTCCGCTGTCGTAGGATCACCGGGGTCCAGATCGTCGTCGCCGCCCGTGAACGCCCCGAACAAAATACCGTTCACCCGATGGAGCAGTCCGTTCTGCCAAAGCTGATAAAGTGCCCGATCAATCTGGTAAGACGACACGCCCACGTCCTCCAAAAAGAGCAGCGCGCCGTCGCCCTTCAGTTCATACGGCGTCCCGACCAATGAAAGCACTATGCTGAGATTGCCCCCCATCAGGACACCCTCCGCCTCACCGGGGATGACGGCCTTCATCGGTGCGCCTTTCGGCGTCGGAAGCGCACCAAGCGGTTCGTAGGACTCAATACCCCGGAAAAATTCCTGCTCCGTATACGCTGTCAGATGGTCGCCGGCCAGTGAGCCGAGCATAGGCCCGTGCACGGTGACAATCCCACTTTTTTCACCCAGGGCGGTATGCAGCGCTGTGATATCGCTGAACCCAATCAAAAGCTTCGGATGGCGGGCAATCTCCGTGTAATTGAGCTTGTTCAGAACGCGCACTGAACCGTAACCGCCCCGCAGACAAATAATCGCCTTCACCTCGTCATCAGTGAAAAAGTGGTTGAGATCCGATGCCCTTGCCGAATCCGTTCCTGCGAAAAAGCCGTTGGCAGTCGTGCAGGACGGCGCGAGCTTCACACGGTAGCCGTGCTTTTTCAAAAGCCGTACGCCCTTTTCCCATTTTTCACGTTCCAGCCAGGAAGCGGGCGCGACGATGCCTATGCAGTCTCCGGGACGAAGCGCGCTGCCACGGGAGCGCGTCTCAGAATGCTGCACTGTTTGTCGGGCCTCCGCCCGCACCGCCATGCCGCCCATTTCCGCCGTCACTCCGCCAAAAAAAGAAAACGCCGCCACAAAAGCAGCAAGTGTCGCCATTCTTTTCATATCTCATCGCTCCTGTCCTGTTTCAAAATGACGCAAATCCAATTTTCTCCGAAGGAGAAATCGCGCTAAATAACATTATAACAAAATTGGAAGAGTTATATGTGCTGCATTGAACAGCATTTTAAGCATGGAAAAAGCACAGCCGCTGCAATGGCTGTGCTTTTCTTATGATAGTTGGAAGAGAAATCCAACCTTTGTGTACCGTGTCGTCCGTCGGGATACGCACGTCTACTTCATGGAGTGTCCGGTCGGTGTCAATCGGCACCGAGACAATCAATGTTCTGTCCGGCTGCGGTGCGGGTGGACGCAGGGGCAAACGGCTTTCCGTCAGCACTGCCAATGGCTCCGTCGGATTGACCGCCACCCCCTGGAGGAGATTGTAATGTGTGTCATCTTAATATGTGAATTCCTCAATATTTTTCCACATTGTCCGCTTTCGGGCGGTGGGATTTGTCGTAGTCGATATGGTGGTCGCCGTCATGGGGGGCGAGGAGATTGCCGTAGAGCGATTTCCAATCCACGAGGGTGCGCTCCGCGTTTTTGCGAAGCGTTTCGGCGAAGTCTTCGGGAGATTGCCCGGCTGCATCCGATACCAGTGCCATCGAACGTTTTTCTGCCTGATGGGCAGCTTCTGTCACTTCGGGGTGCAGCGCGCTGTAATAACCGCGCGTCAGTATCGTCACCTGCTGGGAAATCCACCATGCCTTTTCGGCATCGTATTTCGTCCTGTCGGTCTGTGTGTAAGCGTCCGGAAGCGGTGCGACGGCCAGCGGGATATAGACACTTTCCGCCGGTGCGTTCATCGAAAGCCACATCAATGGTGCAGGATTTTTTTCATTTGCCTGCGTTATCCAAGTATATGCGATATGA
>CACYUQ010000175.1 GCA_902777615.1 uncultured Selenomonadaceae bacterium | reverse complement strand
GAGCTGGCATGTAGTCGATAACCGCGTCCAACATCGGCTGAACGCCTTTATTGCGATACGACGTACCGCAAGTGACCGGGCACATCTTGCAGGCGATGGTTGCCTTACGAATCGCCGCTTTAATTTCGGCTTCCGTCAGTTCTTCTCCGCCGAGGTACTTCTCCATCAAAGCATCGTCGGTCTCGGCAACAGCTTCCAGCATTTTCTCCCGGTATTCCTCGGCCATTTCCTTCAAGTCGTCGGGAATTTCAACTTCCGAGCTGACCTTTCCGAGATCATCTTCATAAATGATGGCGTCCATCTTGACGAGGTCAACCATGCCTTTGAAAGTGTCCTCAGCGCCAATCGGAATTTGGATCGCCACCGGATTCGCGTGCAAACGCTCTTGCATCATCTTGATGACGTTGAAGAAATCTGCGCCCGTCGTGTCCATCTTGTTGACATACGCCATACGGGGAACGCTGTATTTCTCCGCCTGTCGCCAAACGGTTTCCGTCTGCGGCTCCACGCCGCCGCGCGCCGTCAGCACCGCAATCGCGCCGTCAAGGACGCGGAGCGAGCGTTCTACCTCGACCGTAAAGTCCACGTGGCCTGGCGTGTCAATGATATTGATACGATGATTTTTCCAGTGGCACGTCGTTGCAGCCGAGGTAATAGTGATACCACGCTCCTGCTCCTGATCCATCCAGTCCATCGTCGCAGCACCATCATGTACCTCGCCGATCTTGTGATTTACGCCCGTGTAGAAGAGAATGCGTTCCGTGGTCGTCGTCTTTCCGGCGTCAATGTGCGCCATGATGCCGATATTGCGAGTTTTTTCAAGCGAAAACTCTCTTCCCACTATCTATCTCTCCTTAAAACCATTGCACGCAGCCGATTACCAGCGGTAATGTGCAAACGCCTTGTTTGCCTCGGCCATCTTGTGCGTGTCTTCCTTCTTCTTGACCGCCGCACCCGTATTGTTGGCGGCGTCCATCAGCTCGGCGGAAAGACGCTCGTTCATCGTCTTTTCTCCGCGAAGCCGCGCGTAGTTGACAATCCAGCGAATGCCAAGCGTCATGCGGCGATCCGGACGGACCTCCACCGGCACCTGATAGTTGGCGCCGCCGACCCGGCGTGCGCGAACCTCGAGAACCGGCATGACGTTCTTCAGAGCCGTCTGGAAGACTTCCAGCGGATCCTTGCCCGTCTTGGCGCGGATCGTCTCAAACGCATCGTAAACGACGCGTTGCGCGACACTCTTCTTACCGGAAAGCATCACTTTATTGATAAACTTCGTAACCGTTTTATCGTGATACACGGGATCCGGCAGCACATCGCGCTTCGGTACTGAGCCTTTTCTAGGCATCAAAATCCCTCCTTGCCCATCAATCTTCTTTGATTATTTCTTTTTGGCACGCTTCGCGCCGTACTTCGAGCGACCCTGATTGCGATCCTGCACCCCCGCCGTATCCAGCGAGCCGCGGATGACATGGTAACGGACGCCCGGAAGATCCTTCACGCGCCCGCCGCGGATCAAAACGACGCTATGCTCCTGAAGATTGTGGCCAATCCCGGGAATATACGCGGTAACTTCGATGCTATTCGTCAAGCGAACACGAGCAACCTTGCGCAGAGCCGAGTTCGGCTTCTTCGGCGTCGTCGTATAGACGCGCGTGCAAACTCCGCGCTTCTGCGGGCAATTCTTGAGTGCCGGTGCTGTGGATTTCTCCTGCATGCTCTTTCTGCTCTTGCGAACCAACTGATTTATTGTAGGCATACATGCACCTCCTTCCTTCATATTGAGAATTTAATTTATCAAAACCCAACGCAGTGCGCCAGATTTTTAACGTTTTTCCGCGAGCGCCGCCGCCGCCGCAGAACCGACCTCGATAGAGCAGGCTCTTCCGAGCTCCGACATCGTAGCGGTTTCCACCAGCTCAACGCCAGCCGTGCCGCACAGCACTTTCAATGGCTGCGTCACGCGCCCGTCCGCGTCGCTTGCCACAAACACACAGACCGCTTTTCCTTTGTTTACGGCCTTCGTGACCTGCTTCACGCCTGTCACATGAGGCAGCTTCGCCAATGTTTCCAACGTCATGCGCGTCACTCCTCTGCCTCTGTCTGCAATCAAGCAGTACATATAATATCATCGACAAAAATAAATGTCAACCCTTATTTTTATTGGATTTTTCATGCACACGCGTCCGTGTGTGTCATCCTCCGAAAAAGTCCATGTATTACGGACTTTTCACAAATACGCGCCGATTATATTCTATTTCAAGAATGAATTTTAACGAAATATTTTTCACGCCCGTCCCCATCTTGACATTTTTATCGCCCCGCGTACAATAAAATGGCGTGGAAAAATGCACGCAAGCATAAAAACAGGAAAGGAAGACTATATTTTTATGAAAAAAGCCCTAATTGTTATCGACATGCAAAACGATTTCATCGACGGTTCTCTCGGAACCCCAGAGGCTCAGGCCATCGTCCTTGCCGTCACCGAGCGCGTCAAGGCCGCCGTCCAGAACGGCGAAAAGTTGATTTTCACGCAGGACACCCACTACAAGAATTATCTCGACACCGCTGAAGGAAAAAAGCTCCCCGTCGAACACTGCATCAAGCCGTCCCACGGCTGGGGACTGGTCTCCGCGCTCATTCCCTACGCGAAGGACGCAACCGTGCTGGAAAAACCGACCTTCGGCGCTACGGGACTGCCGCAGCACGTTGCGGGCTACGATGAAATCACCGTCGTCGGCCTCTGCACCGACATCTGCGTCATTTCCAACGCAATGCTGCTGAAAGCGTTCCTGCCCGAAGCGAAAATCTGTGTGGACAGCAACTGCTGCGCCGGCGTCACCCCCGAAAGCCACACCCGAGCCCTCGAAGCGATGAAAATGTGCCATATCGACGTACTTTAAAAACGACCAAAACAGCGAAAAAGCAGCCCGCAAGGAAAAAATTCCCTGCGGGCTGCTTTTTCTTTCCTAATAATATATGTCAAATTTCCATGATGATCGGTAAAATCATCGGACGGCGGCGGGTCTTGTCGAACAAGTAACGTCCGAGAGCGTCGCGGATATTCGCCTTGATGGCGCCCCACTCGACGACGCGCTCATCCTGACAACGGTCCAACGCCTGCTCGACGCGTTCCCGTGCCTCGTCCATCAGTTCCTCGGACTCACGCACATAGACGAAGCCGCGGGACACGATATCCGGTCCCGAAACTACCTCGCCGGTCTCCTTGTTCATCGTCAACACGATAA
>CACYUQ010000174.1 GCA_902777615.1 uncultured Selenomonadaceae bacterium | reverse complement strand
CCATGCCCATCAGCGTACTCGCGACAATCATGTCGATGACGATAAACGGGATATAAATCATGAAGCCGATCTGGAACGCCGTCTTCAACTCGCTGATCACATACGCTGGAATCAGCGTAAACGTCGAAACGTCATCCTGCGTATCGGGCCGCGGGTCATTCGCCAAGTTCACGAAAAGCGCCAAATCCGCTTCCCGCGTCTGCCGAAACATGAACTCCCGCATCGGTGCGACCACGTTCTTCAGCGCTTCCTCCTGGGAAATCTGCCCCGCCAGATACGGCTGCAAGCCTTGCTCGTTTGCCGTGCTCCAATACGGTCCCATGATATACGCCGTCATGAACAATGCCAACGCGATGACCACCTGGTTCGGCGGCACGTTCTGCGTCGACAGTGCATTCCGCAGAAAGCCGAGCACCACCACGATGCGCACAAACGCCGTCGTCATCAAGAGAATCGACGGTGCAATGGACAGGATCGTCAGCACCGCGAGAATCTGGAGTGTTACCGCCACATCCTGCGGATTGTTCGACGAACCGACATTGATGTCGATATTCGGGATCAGCGGCGCAGCCCAGCCGACGTTCGCCATCAGCAAAAAAGAAAGCAGGGCTCCCATACAAATGAGAGTCCGCCGCTCATTCACCACACCTCACAACCCCTTCTCATCTGCGGTATCCTCCATCGCGGAAAAGCGACGGAATCCTCTTCGCAAGCTGTTCCAGCGTTCCCATCTGCGAAGAAAATATATCCGTGCCGCCGGATACTGCCAAAGAGCTGCGATGCAAACGCTCGATTTCCTCCGCGTCCGTGATCTCTTTCAAAAGCGTGATGGAATGTTCCGTCACGCCGAGCACAAACACCCGCTCCGCAAGTTCCACGACGCAAACCGAACGATTCGGCCCAAGCGGAAAATGCGAGAGCAAATGGCCGCCCGTCGCGCCCGTCGCTTTTGCGAAATGTCCCGCCAAAAACCGCGACGCGGCGTAAGCCAACACTACCACAAGCGCAAACACCGCGAGGAGGCTCAGGAGATAAGCCAGCGTCGACCACCAAGAAACCCCGGTCGGCCTCGGATCAGGAGACGAATAGCCCGAAAGATACCCGCCGCCTTCCGGTGCCGCCAGCGCCAAAGCGCACGGCAAGATGGCCGCCGTACCAACCAAAACGGCCAGCCCGAAAAAGACCGCCAGCCGGGGCCAACGCCGTTCCATCAGCCTACGGCTTTACGGACAGCCTCAAGAACACGATCAGCCTGGAACGGCTTCACGATAAAGTCGCGCGCGCCGGCCTGGATTGCCTCGATAACCATCGCCTGCTGGCCCATGGCGCTGCACATGACAATCTTCGCGTTCGCGTCGATCTTCTTGATTTCCTTGACCGCGCTGATGCCGTCCATTTCCGGCATCGTGATATCCATCGTCGTAAGGTCAGGCTTCAATTCCTGATACTTCTCGACAGCCTTCATACCGTTCTCGGCCTCGCCGACGACCTCATACCCATTCTTCGACAAAATGTCCTTAACCATCATCCGCATGAATGCCGCGTCATCAACGACCAAAACTCTGACTGCCATGTTGTTCATCTCTCCTCTTTATATTGGAATATAGAACTCCACTAAACTAATTATATAAAAAACTTGCGATTTGCACAAGGCAAAAGCAAATTATTGCAGTTTCGCCGCGCGCTCCTCAGGACTTACGATATCCGTAATGCGGACGCCGAAATTCTCGTCGATGACGACGACCTCGCCTTTCGCGAGGAACTTGCCGTTGACATGAATATCGACCGGCTCGCCTGCGAGCTTATCCAGCTCGACGATAGAACCGTTCGTAAGCTCCAAAACATCCTTGATGGACTTCTTCGTTCTTCCCAGCTCTACCGTCACCTGTAGCGGAACGTCGAGAATCAACCCAATATTCGCGTCGTTGACTTGGAGCGGCGCCGTCGAAAGCGGCGTGAACTGTGCAGCTTGCACCGGGACGCCTGCCGCCACGCGTGCCTGCTGTCCATACATCGGCTGCGGAGCCATCGGCATCGGCGCTGCCTGCGGCATTGGCGCTGCTGCCGGCATCGGTGGGGGCGGTGCGGCCGCCGGCGTCGGAGCCGGTGGCGGCGGGGGCGGAGCCGGAGCTGCCGGAGGCGGGGGCGGCGGAGCCGCTTCCTCTTCCTCGGCCGCGCCGCTGTTCATCAGCGCGTCCACCATCTCCGTCGCAATGCCGATCGGCAAGATCTGCATAATCTCGCTATCGATCAGCCCGTCGACCTCCATGCGGAACGACGTCTTCACGATCGTCTCATCCGAGCTCACAATCTCGGTGACCTTGTCCTCCGAGCCGAGATCAATCAGATTGACCTTCGGCGGCGAGATATCGATCTTCTTGTTGAACATCGACGAGAGCGACGTCGCGACGGCGCCCATCATCTGGTTCATCGCCTCGCCCACCGCACTCATGTGGATCTCGTTCAGATCCTCAGGCGGTGCCGTGCCGTCGCCGCCCATCATCAGGTCGGCGATGATGCAGGCGTCGCTCGCCTGGATTGCCAAGATATTGTTGCCGTCGATGCCGACCGTATAGCCGACCTCGACGATCAGATACGGCATCGGGTAGCTTTCCCGAATCGCGCTCATCGTCGCCATGGACACCGACGGTGTCGTGATGGACACCTTGTGTCCCAAAAGCACGGACAGCGTTGTCGCGGCGCTCCCCATCGAGATATTGCCTATCTCACCAAGGGCATCCTTCTGCATATCCGACAGAGGATCATCTCCGGGAGGCGCGCCACCGCCATCCGCAGGAGCGGCTTCCGCAGGCGGTTCCTCCGCAGCGGGAGCTTCTTCCGCAGCGGGAGCGTCGCCCGACGGCGCACCGCCGCCATTCAGCAGGGCATCAATCTCCTCCTGCGAAATCATATCATCACTCATCGGTTTCGTCAGCCTCCTCTGGCGCCACTCGCGTTATCTGAATGGCAGTTTTTTTCCCGAAGGTGCCCGGCCGGCAGAAAAATTTGCGTTTCGTCCCGATCATGACCGGAAGCTCCGACTGGACTTTAGTATCAAGCTGCAACACGTCCCCGTATCCCAGCATTAAAAACTCTCGGATGGAAATATCGACCGTCCCCATCTCTACGATGAAAGGCACCCGCGTCTTCTCGATCTTGCGCTGCAAGATCTCGACATGTTCCGGATGGCTCTCCTTCGACACCGACGACGCCACCCAGAAGGTCGTCGTCAGCTTCGACATAATCGGCTCCAGAACGAGATACGGGATACAGATATTCATGAACCCCTC
>CACYUQ010000173.1 GCA_902777615.1 uncultured Selenomonadaceae bacterium | reverse complement strand
TTTCGGATGCGCGCAATACACCTGCGGTTCGCGTCGCGAAGTCCGTGGGCCCGGCGGTGGTCGGCATTACGAACCGCGCCGTGGCGCGGGACTGGTTCAACCATCCGTTTGAATATGAGCAGGGCGTCGGCTCCGGCGTGATTTTCCGCGAGGATGGCTATATCGTCACGAATTACCATGTGGTCGCGGGCGCCAAGGAAATCATGGTCTCGCTGTCTGACGGGCGCAGCGTCAAGGGCAAGATGGTCGGCGCGGATGAACTGACCGACATCGCGGTGGTGAAGATTGACGGCGACGGATTCCCCACCGCCGCTTTCGGCAATTCCGACGACATCGTGGTCGGCGAGCCGGCAATTGCCATTGGCAATCCGATGGGGCTTGAATTCCAGGGCAGCGTCACCGTCGGCGTCATCAGCGCGCTGAACCGCACGCTGGATATTTCCGAGCGCCACCTGAAACTGATCCAGACCGATGCGGCTATCAGCCCGGGCAATTCCGGCGGCGCACTGGCCAACGCGGACGGCCTCGTGATTGGCATCAACAGCGCGAAGATTGCCGCGAACGGCGTTGAGGGCATGGGCTTCGCAATCCCAATCAATTCGGTGCGCGACATCGTCGATCAGCTTTTGGATCACGGCCGGGTCATCCGCCCGTATCTCGGCGTCGGCGTCTATGACAAGGAGACGGCCGCGCGCGCGGGCTACCAGCTCAACGTAGACGCGGGCGTCTATGTGCAGAACGTCACGCTGAACGGCCCCGGCGGCAAGGCGGGTCTTCAGCGCGGGGACGTGATCCTTTCCGTCGGCGGCGAGAAGACGAATACGGTAGGCGCGCTGCGCGCGGCGATTACCTCGCATCAGGTCGGTGACAGCGTGGAAATCGTACTGATGCGAGGCGGCGATAAGATGACCGTCACCGCCGTATTGGAAGCGATCCCGGAGGATTGACGTGAAAATCACGATTCTTGCTGTGGGGAAACTGAAGGAAAAATATCTGCGCGAGGGCGTCGCCGAGTACGCGAAACGGCTTGCGCCCTTTACAAAGCTGGAGATTATCGAGATCGCCGAGGAAAAGATGCCGGAAAATTTTTCCATGGCGGAAAAGGAAAAGACGCTCGCCCGTGAGGGCGAGCGTCTTTTGGCGCGTGTGCCGGCGGGCGACGAGCTGATCGTGTTGGACGTGGCGGGGGAGTCGCTCTCTTCCGAAGAGCTTGCCGCGCATATCGGCGAGAAAATGGCCAGCGGCACGCCAAACTTGACGTTCCTGATCGGCGGCGCTTTCGGCCTCTCGCCCGCCGTGCGGAAGGCGGCGCGGCTGCGCCTTTCTTTTTCGCGCATGACGTTTACGCACCAGATGGCGCGCCTGCTTTTAGCCGAGCAGATTTACCGCGCCTTCAAGATTTTGCGCGGAGAAAAATATCATTGGTAGGATGCGTTGACATTGCCGCATGATAGAGCTTACAATAAATATGAAGCAAATATCAATAATTCCGAGCCCTTTCTTCAGGAGGAAGGCTGGATGCTCTCAATGACAGGGGGATTTGCCATGAAAGCGAAACGTCTTTGGAAAAAAATGCGCATGGGGGCTCTGGCAGCGGGGATATCCGCGGCACTGCTCGTTCCTGCGCCGCCTGTCGCCGAGGCGAGCATTTTGGTCGACGTAATCACCGGCGCGATTGGCGCGGGCACAGCGTATCATTCCTATCTGGATGGGATACTGAAAATGGGCAACGATCCCGTCGTGCAGAAGAAGCTTTTCGACAAAGACACGGCGGAACGCGGTGCGGACGAATCGGAAGAAAACCGTGTGCTCGTCGACAGCGTCATGAACCAATTGATTGAGCGCGGCGAATATGCGATGGCGGCGGATTCGCTGCCTTTCCGTTGGAATGTCAACGCCGACGATTCCTTCAACGCGTCCTGCACCGCTGCCGATTACGTCAGCATCAATCGCGGCCTGATTACCGCGCTGCACGGCGACCGCGACGAATTGGCGGGCGTACTCGCTCATGAGATGATTCACGGGCTTCATCAGCATATCGCTTACGACATGGCAAAGCAGGCGGCTATCCAAGCCGGGGCGTCGGCACTTTCCGGCGGTGCATTGACAACGTATCTGACAAATATTTTGACGAATTACAACGCGGCGAAGAACATTACCGCGCCTTCGGAAAAGGACGCCGACGAATCGGGCTTTTGGCTGATGGCCAGCGCCGGGTTCAATCCCGGCGGTTTTCCCGCGATGATTCACAAGATGCCGAACAGCCATGCCGAATCCATCCTGAATCCCGACGACCATCCCGAAACTTCGAACCGCCTGAAGCGCGGGCTGAAATGGATGAACGATTACAGCTTCGGGCACGTCGAGGCGCAGGATGACGCCGTTTTTATCGATAAGCAGCCATTTTTGACTCTGGCGCCCACCGAGGAATACAGCGCGAAGGAACGCGCCTGCTTAGTGGCGGGCGGTATCGCGAAGGGCATCCATGACCATGCGCTGGTCTCCGCATGGCACTTCGCGAAGAGATCGGACGGCGGGATGGATTTCCTGAACGACAGTGACGCTTACCGACATCTGAAAGCCGCTGTTGCCGAGGCTGGGCTCGGAGAGCGTCTCGAAGCTTTAGTCACAGCCGCTTATTCGAAAGACCGGGAAAACGGCAACCGCGAGAAATATCTGGAAAAGGAGCGGGAACGCCGCGAAGATATTGAAAAACAGAAAGAAAAGGCGCAGCGCGACACGAAAAAGAACGTCAACAGCTACGCGGAAAAAAGCCTGACCTACAACGCGCTGAACCTTCCGAATCTCGCCATCCATGAAGCCGACCGGCTGCTTGCCTGCGAGCCGGATAACGAAGCGAAGGCTTGGGCGCACGCCGAACGCGGCAGCGCGTTTTATCAGCTGGACATGTACGACACGGCCCTCGTAGAGTTGAACACGTCGGCCAGCCTCGCGCCGGATAAAGCGCGGACCTATCTCTATCGCGGTTATACGCTGCATGCCATTGGCGACTACGACGCAGCTCTCGCGGACAGCCAAAAGGCGGAGAAGCTCGCTCCCGGTACCTTCGCAGCGAATCTGCGGCTTCAGGGTATGGCATACGATGCGAAAGGGGAAGAAGGGCTCGCGATGGAAGCTTTTCGAGCCTACTTGGAAAAGAACCCAAAAGGCGAAATACCCGAAAAATATGCTTCCGAATTGATGGGGGAATAAGGGGCGAGGAGGAAGAATGTAACATACCCTAAAAGGATTCCTTGTAAAGAGAAAATGTAACTTCTCCCTCGCCCCTTGGGGAG
>CACYUQ010000172.1 GCA_902777615.1 uncultured Selenomonadaceae bacterium | reverse complement strand
AAAAAGAGAGCAGGCTGTTCCGCCCGCTCTCCCGCTTGGCTTTTTTACTCACCTTGAGCGATAACTTCCTTGCCGTCATAGAACCCGCACTCCATGCAAACATGGTGGGGGAGCTTCGGCTCATGGCACTGCGGGCAAAGCACATAGCCCGGCACCGTCAGTTTCCAATTCGCGCGGCGCTTGTCGCGACGCGATTTCGACATTTTGCGTTTCGGCGCTGCCATTCGGATACACCTCCTTAAATCCGACCAGATTCAATCATTTTTCAATAAACTCTTCAAAGCCTCAAGCCTCGGGTCCACGACCTCCCGGTCGCAGCCGCAGTCGCCTTGATTCAAATCCGCACCACATCGGGGGCAAAGCCCCTTGCAGTCCGGGCGGCATAAATTTCGTATCGGAAGCGCGGCAAGTATCGTATCCCGCACAAGAGGCAGAAGGTCAATCCCATCGCCGTCGAAGCCGTCCTCTTCGTCCGTTGCTTTCCCTCGATGAAACTCTTCCTCGAAGCGATAACGTTCCGCCGCTTCCGTCTGCGCCAAGCATCGGTCGCAAACGAAAGCACGCTGCGCGCGTATCTCTCCGGCGACGCGAAACGGCCCGCCCAGATTTTCGAGCGTTCCCTCCACGATGAGCGGCCCCGAAAAGCGCGCATCCGTCTCCCGGACGCCGACCGCCTCCGCCGTCGTCTCAAACAGAAAATTACCCTTGTAGCCAAGGGCTTCTTCCCGTTCGCCTATCTTCAATCTCATTCCCATTTGAAATCAGCCTCAACCTATTATAGCGGCCGACTTTTTGCTTGTCAAGAAATTCCGCTATCTTCATTTTTTGTATTTTGATACTAATCTTCGACTATAAAATCCAAAGATTTTTTAACCGAAGATACGCCTGCTTCGCAGGCTACAGCCGCGCCTACGGCGCGGCGACGTCTCATAAATTCCCGTAAGTAATTGACATTTCTAACGGGGATTAGTATGAAATCCCGGCACGAGGAAAAGCGCGCTGACCGCGAGACCGATGAAAAGCGGATTGACCGGAGCCGTCAGCACCGTCGAGAACAGCACCGCGACAGCAGTAGAAACAATCATGGACAAAAGTGCCCAGCGAGGCGTGACACATTTCGGACAAAATACCGCCAATGTCAGCGGCAGGAATATACCGCCGCCGCGAAGCGCCATCGAAAGATATGTCAATATCAGCACCTGCCTCCCCATATTCGCGATTGCCGTGGCGCAGGCGGCCACCACCACCGCCAACACGACCAGACGTGTCAGCAGGAGTTTTTTCCTTCCGTCCTCGACGGAAAACGCCGGGGCGAGAATGTCGTTGGCAATCATGGTTCCGACACCGAGAGCCAACCCTCCAAGGGAGCCGACGATGGAGAGCATGACGCCCCCCAGCGCAACGCCGCCAATCCACGGCGGCAGATGCTCGGCGAGGTATGTCGGCAACACGAGAAGTGGCGAGACATCAGACTCAAAGGCGCGCATATAAAGGCCGACGGCGACACAAGGAAGCCCGACGGGAATCACGATCAGTGCCGCCAGAAACGCGCCCAGCGCCGCCGTTTTCGGATTCGCGGCGGAAAAAATTGCCTGCACATAGGTCTGGGTGCAAAGAATACCGACAATCATCGAGGCGAGGTGTGCAAGACCGTTGCCCACGCCGCCCCCGAACAAACTCAGCCAGCCGTCGCCCGGAAATGCCGCCGCAAAATCCGGGTCCGACGGCAGCGCGCTGTAAGCGACGAATCCCGCCGCCGCGAGGCTCGCCCCAAGGACGCCCATTTTCAGGATGCCACCCACGCCCGCGCTTTTCATGCCGCCGAAATACACATAAAGCGCCACCAACAACAGAAGCAGTCCGCCCGCTGTCCACGGTGAAAGATTCAGCACCGCCGACAGAATTCCGACGCCTGGCAGCGTGGTGGCCACCGCGCTGCAAAAAATGCCCATCGAAGCGACGACGCTGGTAACGACACCCGCCCGTGCGCCGTAATTTTTCACCAGCAGTTCGGGAATCGTCGTGAGTCCCGATGTGCGCAGCCGCTGCGCGTAAAAAAGTCCCATGATGATAAACGCGATGCCCGATCCCAACGTGAACCACCATGCCGAAAGCCCGACGGAAAAAGCCATCTGCGCCGTTCCCACCGTGGCGCTGCCGCCGATGACCGTACCGGCAATCGTGCCGGCTACCATCGGCGCTCCCGCCGCGCGTCCGCCGAGGCTGTACCCCTCCGCCGATTTTACCGAGCGCGCCGCGTAGATGCCGCCGCCCAAAACGAGCGCCACCGTCGCCAGCATGAATCCAATATGTGCCGCCGAAAGCTCCAAGATGCTCCGCTCCTTTTGCATAAAAATCTTTCATATTATATTACGTTTCTTCCCGCTCGGCAAACCGACGTCTTTTCATTTCTTTTTCAGGTTATGTTCTATTGTTTCACGTGAAACATTTTTTCGATATACGCGATTTCCATAACAGTCCGCCGGACTGAAGCACATGAAACATTTTTCATTAAAAATGCTTCATTTATATCCGCAAGAAAAAAAAAAGTGATACAATAAAAAAAACTATAGTGAGAAAGAAGGCTTCATCGTGAATTGGAAAGTTGTGCTCGCCGTCCTGACGGGAAACGTCATTTTTATGGCGTCGAGCTACACGATGCTGATTCCCTTCCTGCCAATGTATCTAACCCATGAGCTCGGCGTCCCGCTCGAAAATGTAAATCTCTGGTCGGGCGCCGTGTTTTCGGCGAGCTTCGTCGTCAGCGCAATCATGGCGCCAATCTGGGGACGTCTCGCCGATACCCGCGGCAAGCGGCTGATGGCGATACGCGCGAGCCTGCTGCTGTCCGTCAGCTATTTCCTCGGCGGCGTCGTTTCGTCGCCGCTGGAGCTGGTCGGTATGCGCATTTTCCAAGGTTTTGCCGCTGGCCTGTGGCCGATGGCGCTGGCGATCATGACGCTGTACGCGCCGCCGGACAAGCTCGGCATCTGTCTCGGCGTCATGCAGAGCGCCATGACGGCGGGCGGCGTCATTGGGCCGCTTCTCGGCGGTGTGCTGGCCGAAGCCTTCGGGATGCGCGCCTCGTTTTTCGTGGCATCCGCCGCGCTGATGCTGAACTGTATCATCTTCATTTTCGTCATCAAGGAACCACCTACCCCTGCCAAAAAAATAAACGACGAAAACAGCACCGCGCCGAGCGCCTTCGCCCTGCTCAAAATTCCCGTGCTGCGGACACTCTTAACCGCCTCCGCCCTGATGCAGATGGTCATCCTGATTCTCCAGCCGATTATGACGACCTATATCACATCGCTGGCGGGCAACCTGCCGAATATCATCTTCGTCTCCGGCATGATTTTCTCTCTCGGCG
>CACYUQ010000171.1 GCA_902777615.1 uncultured Selenomonadaceae bacterium | reverse complement strand
TTAACCTTCGATACAGGTATGACCTCTGTTGTAGGTCCTAACGGTTCAGGTAAAAGTAATATAAGCGACGCTATACGCTGGGTACTCGGCGAGCAGTCGACCAAGACACTCAGAGGCAATAAAATGGAGGACGTTATTTTTTCCGGTACTGTTGCCCGCAAGCCGATGGGCTTTGCAGCCGTAACGCTCAATATCGACAATTCCGATAAGACCCTCGCCGATATGGACGACGACGACAAAGATGTCGTCACTGTCTGCCTCATGCACACGCGGCACATTGAGAATGTCGCCGAGGCGGATAATGGGGATAATCTGCCCACGCAGAACGATGACTTCCTTGTTGCGGACCGTCTTGATGTCCTCTTGCGTAATATTGATGGTGCTGTCGATGGAACCGAGTGGAATCGCGTACATTTCCTCCTGCACCTTGACCAAGAGCGCTTGGATAATAGCGAGCGTCAGCGGCAGCTTGATCTTGAACACGCTGCCTTCGTCGATCTTCGTTTCGACGTCCACATGGCCGCCCAGCGTCTCGATCTTGCTCCGAACGACGTCCATGCCAACGCCGCGTCCGGAAACGTCCGTAACAACCTCCGCCGTCGAGAAGCCCGGCAGGAAAATCAAGCGCACCGCATCCGCGTCGTCGAGGCTGTTTGCCTCATCCTCGGAAATCATGCCCTTTTCTACAGCTTTGCGGCGAATAACGTCTGCATCGATGCCCTTGCCGTCGTCGGTAACCATGATGACGACGTTGTTGCCCTCGTGACGCGCAATCAGGCCGACCTCACCGATACGCGGCTTGCCTTTCGCCTCGCGCTGATCCGGATGCTCAAGACCATGATCGAGAGAATTCCGGAGAAGGTGCATGATCGGATCGCCGATTTCGTCGATAACCGTGCGGTCGAGTTCTGTCTCTTCGCCTTCGATGGTCAGGTTCAGTTCCTTGCCCAGCTCTTTCGCGAGGTCGCGAACCATGCGCGGGAAGCGGTTGAAGACCTGACCGACCGGAACCATGCGGACCTTCATGACGACCGTCTGCAAATCCGTCGTCACACGATCCATCTGCTCCAGCGTTTCTGTCAATTCCGTCAGGCGATGGGTAGTGCCAATCTGCTCCAAGCGGACCTTGTTGATGACCAGCTCGCCCATGAGATTCATCAGCGTATCGAGTTTTTCGATGTCGACACGCACGGACTGGCCACTCTTGAGCTTCTTCGCCTCTGCAGCCGGCTTCTTCGCAGGCGGTGCCGCGGCAGGCTTCGCCGCAGGCGCAGCGGGCGCCGCCGGTGCGGGCACGTTCGCCGCCGGTGCAGCAGCTGCCGGTGCGGCCGCCGCAGGAGCCGGAGCCTCTGCCGCCTTGATTTCCGCCACCGCATCCGTAATCTCCACCGATTCCACTTCCGAAATCGAAAGCAATGCATCTTCCAACGGCTTCTGCTCGGAATCCGTGACAGCCACGACGTCGAAGGATTGCTCAAATTTCTCCTGTTCGAGATCTTCCGCCGGCGGAATGGATTTCACAACCTCGCCCATCTGATCGAGCGTATTCATGACCATATAAGAACGCGCCGACTTCAAGACACAAGACGAGGCCAGCGTCACCTTGATATGATAGACATGCATTCCGCTGTTCGCGGCTTCCATAATGACGTCTTTATCTGTATCCGAATATTCGATAGACGACGCAGCGGCCGGTGCTTCTGCAGCAGCGGGAGCAGCGGCAGCCGGTGCAGGAGCAGGAGCAGCCTCCGCCACGGACTTGCCGCTGGCAAGCGCAGAAAGCTTCGACGCAAACCCAGTAATATCAACGACGTCTTCCGGACCGCCCGAACCGACGCTCTCAATCATCTGCTCCAAAGAGTCGATGGTCTTGAAAAGCGTGTCCATGATATCCTCGTTGACCTTCATTTTTTCAGTGCGCAGAAGGTCGAAGACATTTTCCATGTCATGGGTCAGTTCGGCGATTTTCGTGAACCCCATCGTTGCCGACATGCCCTTGATCGTATGAGCATTGCGGAAGATGTCATTGACGACCGATACTTCTTCCGGATCGTTCTCCAATGCCAAGAGGCCATCGTTCAGCGACTGCAAATGTTCACGAGATTCTTCCAAAAACATTTCCATGTACTGATTTGTGTCCATTTCTATTCCCCCTATTTCTTCCTTAATGGCTGACTGCGCTTACAATCGCACCCGCGATTTCCTGTAACGGCCTCACCTCGTCGGCTAAGCCGAGATCGACGACCGCCTTCGGCATTCCGTAGACGATGGCTGTTTCTTCGCTTTCTGCGATGACGTAACCGCCCATCTTCTTGATCTCCGTCATGCCTATGGCCCCGTCGCTGCCCATGCCAGTCAGGATCACCGAAACGATGTCCTTGCCGAGCGGAGCCGCCGACTTGAAAAGCACATCGGCTGCTGGTCGGAGCGTGCCGATTGGTGGATCCTGGTTCAGCAGGATCTCCCGTCCGGTACCGGAAACCGTCATATGATAATTTCCGGGTGCGATATATACCTGCCCTGCCTCTATCATATCATGATTTTCTGCTTCTTTCACGGAAATTTGTGAGATTTCGTTCAACCTTTCCGCCAAAGATTTTGTAAATCCCGGCGGCATGTGCTGAACGATGAGCACTCCGCAGGGGAGTCGCTTCGGTAATCCCGCCACGACGGTCTGAAGCGCTTTGGGGCCTCCTGTCGAGCACCCGAGAACTACCAGCTTTCTACCCGAGCCTCCCGATGAAGAAACAGCGCGTACCGTCGGCTTCGGTCGAGGCGTGAGCGGCGGCGGTGCCGGTGGTGGCGTATAACCTTTCCGCGTCGGAAGCGAAATCCGACGCATTGTCGGGCCTGCCGTGCTCTCCTTTTCCGGCACCTTTGGTTTTGGCGGCACCGAAGGCGGCGGTGGAGAGAACTGTTTAATTCCCTTTGCCCCGGCTGCAGTTCTCGCCTTGGATAAGATCTCATCTTCAACAGTGTCAACCTTTGAGATAGACCCGCCGACTTTACTGACAAAATCCACCGCGCCGAGCGACAGCGCCTTGATTGTTGCCTTCGCGCCATCCTGCGTCAAGCTCGAGAACATAATCACTGGCGTCGGGCATTCCTTCATGATTTGCTCCAACGCCTGCAAGCCGTCCATCACCGGCATGTTGACATCCATCGTCACCAAATCCGGCTTGAGCTTTTTGACTTGCTCCACCGCGTCCTTGCCATTCAGCGCAACACCGGCTACCTCAAAATCCGGCTGCTTTTTGAACATATCCGACAACACCATGCGCATGAAAGCGGAGTCGTCGGCTATCACTACACGAATCATTGTCTGCACCCCTATCTGAACCGCACGGTCCTCCGTCTCAGAACGTCAGCCTCCTGCCATTCCTTCCAGGATGAACCGCGTCAAACTGTTTCCGAGG
>CACYUQ010000170.1 GCA_902777615.1 uncultured Selenomonadaceae bacterium | reverse complement strand
CTGTTCGCCATGACCGCGGGCGGCACCGTCGTCTGCGCGAAATACATCGGCGGCGGGGACTACGCCTCGGCGCGGAAAAGCGGGGGCCAGCTCCTTTCGCTGGCGACGTTCATCTTATCACTGTTTTCTCTTTTGATGCTTTGCGGCGGGGAATCCCTGTTGGGCATCCTGTTTGGCTCGGTCGCGCCGGAGGTCATGCGGGATGCGGAAATCTATATGCGTTTCACCGCGCTGTCGTTCCCGTTCCTCGCGATTTATCACGCGGCGGCTTCGATTTTTCGCGCGGAGGGCAATACGCGGCTGTCCATGCTAGTTTCCCTCGGCATGAACTTGATGAATATCGCGGGCGACGCGATTTGCATTTTCGGCCTCGGCATGGGCGTCGAGGGCGTCGCGATCCCGACGCTGCTATCCCGTCTCGTCGCCGCCGCCGCGATCTGCTTCTTCCTCCAGTCGCCGGACAACGCGCTTCGCATCCGAAGCCTTGCGGCGTGCAGGCCAACCGGTGCGATCCTCAGGGAAATCCTGTCCATCGGGATTCCCAGCGGCGTGGAAAGCAGCCTGTTCAACGTGGGAAAAGTACTGCTCCAAAGCCTCGTGTCCACGCTGGGCACGGCTTCCATCGCTGCTTACGCCGTGGCGGGCAACCTCGTGACGTATCTCTATCTGCCCGGCAACGCGCTGGGCGCCGCTATGATGACCATCGTGGGTCAATGCCGGGGCGCAGGCGAGCCGCAGCAGGCAAAGTCCTATGCAAAGCTCTTGATCCTGCTCAATTACGCGGCGCTGCTTCCGATTTGCGCCGCCCTGATTCTCGGCAGGAGCTTCTGGGTCGGCTTCTACCATCTCTCGCCGACGTCCGCGCACTTGGCGGAAGGACTGCTCATGGCCCATTCGCTGGCGATGGTGATCTGGCCGATTGGATTCCTGCTTCCGTATTATTTCCGGGCTATCGGTAGGGCGGTCTTGCCGATGGTGGTCGCCATCAGCGCGATGGTCGTCTTTCGGATCGGCTTTGCCTATCTCTTTGTGGAGTGGCTCGGAAAAGACGTGCTGTGGATCTGGTACGCGATGTTCATCGACTGGGCTTTCCGGCTGATCGTGTTCGGCGCGGCGTTTCGGAAGACGATAAAATTCTGAAGTTAAAAAATTGATTTCTTGATTTTCTGATTTTCTTACCGCAGAAAAAATCCGTCGGGACTTTGTTTCGGTTCCGGCGGATTTTTTGTAAAAAACGTGAAAAAAATTTTTATGTGTTCATTTTCATAGTGCGACGGTTATTTTTATATAAACCTTATGCTGCAAGGCACACGGAGATTTCTTGCGGCGTTCTTTTTGAATATACCTATACGGGTATCTGTATTGCAAAATGAATTTCATTCGCTTATAATGAAAAAAATTTTGTAGGTGGCAAGTCCGCCCGTTTTTGGTGCGGAAATAAGCCTTCCCCTCAAGGGGAAGGCAAGAACATCGGCAACTACGAAGCAAACTCCGATTTCCCGCAAGGGTTGAGGCACGGCAGATTTTTTGCCGGGTGCCGCCCGCAAGGTGCGAGGGGAGAGGGTGCGTTTCGGATTGCGCATACATTCATTACTATTCAATTTTGTAGGGGGAATTGGTTCATGAAAAAATCACTCATCTCCGCGTTGACGACGGCTCTCGTCGTTGGCGCAGCCTCCACGACGTTCGCCGCGGCGAACCCGTTCGAGGACGTACCTGCCGACCATTGGGCGTATGACGCGATTGCGCAGCTTGCTGCTGACGGCGTCATCGAGGGCTACGGCGACGGCACCTATCGCGGCGACCAGGAGATCACGCGCTATGAGATGGCGCAGATGATCGCCCGCGCCATGGCGAAGGGCGCGAACGGCGCGGACAAGGCTCTCGTTGACAAGCTCGCCGCTGAGTTCGCCGACGAGCTGAACAACCTCGGCGTCCGCGTTGCGGCTCTCGAAAAGAAAGTCGACAACGTGAAGTGGAAAGGCGAGATTCGTTACCAGTTTACTAAGCGCTCGATGGAAGGGACAAACGACAGGGAGAAGCACAATAATTTTACCCAGCTTCGCCTGAAGCCCAGCATGCAAATCAACAAGAATTGGACGGGCTATGCGGGACTCTATTATGGGGCAATCGGGGCGAAACCTAATAAGCAAAACCTCAACAATGCTGCAAATATTGATGGCGACAATTTTAGGCTCAAATATGCGTATGTCGAGGGTGTATATGGCAATACGGTGATTGATCTTGGACGCACGATTTTCTGGACGACAGTCGATGAAGGCATGGTCATGGATCAGCATCTCGCCGGTGGTCGCGTGACCTTCGGCAAGGATTTGAAGTTCTCGGTTGGGGCAGGCCGCCACAATACCGAGGAGTCGAATTTTGGAACAAATACTGGCAACACATATGTGGGTGGAGAACTCACCTATAATAAGAATAATTTCCAGGCTGGTGTTGGCTACCATTATATCGCAAGCGATACGGCTTGGAAGCCTCAGTATAACGCCAGCAGCGCGAATATTTGGACGGTCGGACTCGGCTATAAGTTTGGCGATTTCCGCCTCTTCGGTGCATATGCGCAAAATACCCAAGGGGATAACGGCTTTATTGAGGCCAAAGCAACAGGGAACAAGAACGCAGGCGACCAGCGCAAGGCCTATACGATCCAGCTCGAATACAAGGGAGCGAAGCTCAACAAGCCTGGCTCTTTCGGTCTCGAGGCCGGATATCGTCATTTGGGGCAGTATGCAGCCCTTGTTCCGACGTATGACTATAGCTTAACCGATACGAAAGGTTGGTTCGTTGGCGGCAAAGTGACATTGATGCAGAATGTGACCCTGCATCTCGGTTACTCTGACGGCAAGACGATTAGCGGCGAAAAGCGGGATAAGTTATTCTATAGCCGTGCATGCTTCTACTTCTGATTTCGCGTTTCCACTCCTCTTCAATACAACAAAAAAGACGGCCTTGTGCCGTCTTTTTTGTATGGTTTTATTTCCTCCCGAATGCGAAAAGCTTTACGCATAGGAATGTGACCGGGACGCCTAGGGCTGCCGCTGTCAGGTAGCTGGCGATGGGGGGGAAGCCCAGCCAGTTGTAAAAGATGATGACGATGATGTTTTGGATGATGTAGTTCGGGATGTAGGAAATCGCGAAGCGGACGAGGCGGTTCCACGACAGCGGCTCGGGGAACACGAAGGTGCTGTTCAGCCAATAGGCGATCACGTTGGCGGTGATGTAGCCTAGGTTGAACGCGATGTTCGCGTCCGGCACGGCGAAGCCATACAGCCACGCGAGGAACGTTCCGTTCAGGGTATTGACGCCGCCAATCACGAGGAAAATCAGGAATTCGCGCGTGAAGAAGTGACGGCGAAGGTTTTGCAGGATGTTCATGGAGTGCGATCCTTTCATGGAATTAGCCTTCCCCTTGAGGGGAGGGCTTATTACATTATCCCCGCTCTCTTCCTGTTTGTCAATTTTT
>CACYUQ010000169.1 GCA_902777615.1 uncultured Selenomonadaceae bacterium | reverse complement strand
GACTGCTAGGACTGCTCGGCCAGCTTGCGAACTTCTTCCGCCACCACCGAGAAACCGCGTCCCGCTTCGCCCGCGCGCGCCGCCTCGATAGCCGCGTTCAACGCGAGGAGGTTCGTCTGGTCGGCGATGGCCGAGATGCTTTCAACGATTTGCCCGATTTGTTTGGAATTCTCGCCGAGCTTCTTGACGACCTGCGCCGAATTCGCCACACTCTGCTCGATACCGTTCATCTTGTCCATCGCATTGTGCATCAACTCCGCGCCGTGGTCTGCCGCGCCTGCCATCTGCTCAGTATTCTCGGTGACCTCGTCGGTCTTCTTCTTCATCGCTTCAATGTCTATAAACGCCGCGTCGATATGTTGCTTCGCGCCGTCGACGCTGGTAAGCTGCTTCTCCATGCCGCCCGCGACCTCGGTGACGGTCTGAGCAACGTGGGTCGCCGCCTCCGCTGCCTGCTGGGAACTGGCGGTCAGTTCCTCGCTGGACGCCGCCACCTGTTCCGAGCTGTGCATCATTTGCTGGATCAGGCCGCGAATATTTTTATTCATATTATTGAAGCCCGTTGCCATCTGACCGAACTCATCGTTCGACGTGACCTCCAACGGCTCAAGCCGCAGATTTCCCTTCGCCATCTCATTGATATGCCCAGTCAGCCCGAGGATATTCTTTACGATATTGTTCGATGCGAAAAGCAGTGCGACGACAATCAGTACGATGCCGATTACCGTCAATATGCCGTAAATCATCCGCAGCTTCGCAATCTCAGCAAAGACGAAGGACGACGGCGCGCCGACCGCCACAATCCAGCCCGTCGAAGCCATCGTCTTATAGCCAATCACGCGCTCCTCGCCGCCGCCAGTCGAAACGAAATAG
This sequence comes from uncultured Selenomonadaceae bacterium, assembly GCA_902777615.1. Taxonomy (GTDB): domain Bacteria; phylum Bacillota; class Negativicutes; order Selenomonadales; family Selenomonadaceae; genus RUG12372. The sequence continues at coordinate 2,696 of CACYUQ010000169.1, read as the reverse complement.
CCTTCTTTCTTCTGCGTCATCTCAACAATATAATCCTTCAGCACCGCATTGTCCGAAATCTTCTTCAGCGTCTCCTCGTCGTTCGCCGACGCGATGATGATGCCAGACGCTGGGTTCAGGATCATGCCCTTGCCTTCGCCCTCGTATTTAATATTCTTGACCATTTCCTCAATCGAGGTCATGCTTATGTCTTCACAGATAACGCCGCCCTTTGCACCTTCACGCGTATACGGCAGCGCCGCCGTGATGCAGAGCTTATTCGTCGCGCTGTCGCGATACGGGTCGGTAAAAATCAACTTGCCCGCCTTCTTCGCGTCGACAAACCAATCGCGTTTCGTCCAGTCCGCGTCCTTCGTGATGTCACCTTCGGCGAAGGAGACGCAATAGCCGTCGTCCATCGCATTCGTGATGTCGATGATGTCCTTGTCGCCTTTATAGGTCGCGGTCATTTCCTTACGGCGCGCAATGACCTCGTCCCGCGCGGACAACGAACTGAGAAGCCGAGCCGATGCCTCGCCGTACTGCGCCTTTTCAAGCATCCAGCCTTCAGCCTCGTCTGCCGCCGCTGTGATGACCGCGACAATTTCTTTCTCCGTCGTGCTCTTGACCGCCTCCGACGCCGTGAAATACCCAACGACAGACACGATGGCCATAATGAGTCCCGCCACGCCCGAAAGCGCGAAAAACTTTTGCCGAACGCCCATGCCCTACTCTCTCCTTTTCCCTTGCTCAAAAGTAACTACATAAAATATTATCGTCCCTCGATTGTCCCTTGTCAAGAATATATACCGCCTTTTTTCCCATAAAAAACGCCGCAACTGCGGCGTTCCCAACAAAGAAATAAAATTGAATAAAACATCCCAACAAGGACTAAAACATTAGTCCCGTTCTTGGTATTGACGGAAATTCCGCAGAATCACAATCGGCGTTTTCTGCGAATCGTTGCCAAAGGGATTGTCCAAGAGTGCTTTTTCCACCTTTTCCGGGCGAAGCCCCTCGCTCGCGCCGACGATACGCGCCCGCCCAAGGTCGTTCGCGTCCACGATGGCCGCGCCGAAGCAGCCGACCCGCGCCTTGATATCCTCGACGACTTTTTGCGGCTCCCGCGGCCCGTAAACGATATGCTTGTCATACGGCGGCATCGTGCCTGTCACATCGTCGATCAGCGCCGCCTGCTCGCCGCCCAGCCGATAGAACACGCCGCTAACGCCTACGAGTTTTGCGAGAAAGCCAAGGAACAATGCGCCGGTCACACGCCAAACGCCCTCCTCCTCCATCAGCGACTGCATCGCGTGCGGCGCCGCGAGACTTCCCACGTCGGGCATGAAACGGCACAGCACTCTCGCCTGCCAAGTCAGCGTCAAATCCTCCGGCCGCACGATATGATTCTGCGTAATCGCGACCACGCTTTCCGCCACCGTCACGATGTCGTCCGGCCCGACCTGGGCCTTTGTATACCGCTCCATCGCGTCCACGATGTCGTCCTTATGCGTCAGGATACGCGTGGGCACGGGGATTTTTTCCAATTCGTTCATCTCTCTCCGTCCCCCTTAATCATCCACAAGCGTCACGCCCGTCAGCGCCGCGATTTCCTCCGCCGTCAATACGACGCGGAACTTTTTCAGCTGCCACGGATTTCGGCTGAGCTCCGTATAAATGACGTCCAGCGGCAAATCCACCATATGCGAAAGCGCCGTTCGGATGTCCATGCCTTTGCGCGCCGCCAGCCGCACTTTGACAAGCACCGAAAGGGTATTGTGCGCTTCAACGAGCGTCGCCTCGAAATAATCATCTCCCCGCGGCTTTCCCTCGACCTCCGCCTTGCCCCGCGCGTCGATGCCGTCATACTGCTCAAACGGAAGCTGCGGACGCACCACGCAGTCCACCAGCGTCCCATATTGGCCGCCAAGATTTTCAAACGGCACGCTGCAAGAGAGCACCGCGTCAGTATCGGTCATCGCCTCCAGCATGAACGGAGTGCGTTTCTCCAGCCGCACCAACACTTTGCTGTTCTTTTCCAACGAAAAGAACAAACGAAAAACTACAAACGCGACCAAGAGAATCCCAATCGCGACAATAGACGCTATCAGCATTTCCAATCCTCCCTATTCCAACATCGCCGCCAGCTTCTTATAATACTTTTCCGGCAAGCGCGCAATCTTTCCCGTCTCCCGGCTCGTGAACACATTCTGCGTGTGGCCGGTCACCAGCACGGTTTCCTCGCTGGTTTCCCCGTCCTTCCGCAAAATGCGGTAATCGAACGCCATCTTCGCCTTCGTCAGAGCCGTCGGCGTCGTCTCGATGATCAGCACATCGTCGAACCGCCCCGGCGACAGGAATTTCGCACTGACGTCGGTAATCGGGAACACATACCCGTCCGCCATCAACTCGCCCAGCGTAATGCCCGCCATCCGCAAAAACTCGACGCGACCGATCTCAAACCAACGGATATAATTGGAATGATGCACGACCTCCATCGCGTCGGTATCGTAGAAATTCACATGATGCTCGACTCGCGAAACCATCACCTTACCCCCCATCGCCACATATAACTTGTATAGCGTATGACAAAACAAGGGTAAAGTCAAGCCCGCACAAAAAGAAAACGATTGCTCGAACAGGAGCAATCGTTTTCTTTTTTGCACTTATTCAATATTGACTTGCTTTTCTGCGAGCTTGTCCGTTTCCTTCGTTTC
>CACYUQ010000168.1 GCA_902777615.1 uncultured Selenomonadaceae bacterium | reverse complement strand
GCGAATTTTATAATCATATAGTTTATGTCAAAAAACGAAGGAAAAAGTCTGTAGTAAGAAAATCAGAAAATAAGATAATCCAAAAATCAATTTTTCTTACCACAAATTTTATTTTGTTCATGGAAAGGCGGTGACGAACGAATGAAACGCTATGTCCTGCAACGTTTTTTGTCGCTGTTTCCCGTGTTGCTGGGAATCACGTTTTTATCTTTTACCCTGATGCGACTCGCAGGCAGCGACGCGGTGACGGAAATGTATTCCAACGTTGGGGCCGCCGTATCCCAGGAAACCATTGACACGGCGCGAGCAAAATTCGGATTGGACAAGCCTCTCTTCCTTCAATATATTTCTTGGCTTGGCGGCATATTGACGGGAGACATGGGCACCAGCTACGTCTCCGGCCGGGACGTTTTCGACACGTTTCTCTCGAAGTTGCCCGCTACGCTCCTGCTCACGACGACGAGTATCCTGCTGACCGTTGCGGTTTCCATTCCCCTCGGCGTGCTGTCCGCCGCCGCGCGCAAAAAGGCCGGCACGGGACGAAGCTCTTCTCTCCATCCCCTGTATTCACTGACGGATGCAGTCATCCGCGGCGCCAGCTTCATCGGCAATTCGATGCCGAATTTCTTTGTGGCACTGCTCCTGATGCACTTTCTCGCTGTCCGGCTCGGATGGCTTCCGGTCATTTCCGTTGGCGTGACTCTCGAAGGCGCGATCATGCCGACGCTGACGCTTGCCATCGCAATGTCGGCGAAATATCTGCGTCAGGTACGGGCAGCGGTGCTGGACGAGCTTTCCAAAGATTATGTGCTGGGTGCAAAGGCGCGCGGCGTGCCGGAAATGGTCATTTTGACGAAGAGCGTGCTGCGCTCGTCGCTGATGACGATCGTTACTTTGCTCGCGCTGTCCATCGGCTCGCTCTTGGGCGGCACCGCCATCGTCGAGACGATTTTCATGTGGGACGGCGTCGGGAAGTTGGCGGTGGACGCGATCATGATGCGCGACTATCCGCTAATCCAAGCCTATGTGGTCTGGATGGCCGTCATCTATATGGGTGTAAATCTCGTGACGGATCTTTTGTATCTCGTGCTTGATCCGAGATTGCGGCTGGGAGGACAACATGACGGCGCCTGAATTGACGGAAGCAAGGGAACCTACAAACCGCGAAGCGGCTATCCATAAAAGCAACGGCAAAGCGCGGCTCTACCTTTTCAGCGCGGCAGCAATTCTTTTGGTCATCGGCGCAATTTTTTCCGAGAGTCTTTGCCCCTATGACCCGTATCTGCAAAATCTCGACGAGGCGCTCCAACAGCCGTCGGCGGCGCACATCTTCGGCACGGATCGCTACGGACGCGATATGCTGTCCCGGGTCGTCGCCGGAAGCCGTACCAGCATTTTTTCGACGTTTTTGCTTGTCACGATCATCACAGCGCTTGGCACGGCAATCGGCGTTTTCTGCGGCTGGGTGCGTGGACGGGCGGACGAAGCGCTGATGCGCGTTTCCGACCTCTGCCTCGCTTTTCCCGGTCTCGTCTTCGCGCTGGCGGTGGCTGGTGTCTTGGGTGGCGGCCTGCACAACGCGATTTTCGCCCTCGCCGCCATCTCTTGGCCGAAATACGCGCGGATCGCCCGCAGCCAGACTCTCTCTGTACGGGAAACCACCTATTTGAAAGCGGCGCGGCTCGCCGGATGCTCGACGGCGCAGCTTGTCACGAAACATATCCTGCCGAATATCGCCGGGCCGATTCTCGTAACCGCGATGCTGGACATCGGCACAATGATGATGGAGCTGGCAGGGCTTTCGTTCCTCGGCCTCGGCGCGAAGCCGCCAACGGCGGAATGGGGCAGCATGATGAGCGAGACCCGTGGCCTGCTCCAGACTGTCCCCTGGGCGGTCTTCGCCCCCGGCGTCGCAATCTTTGTCGCCGTCATGGTCTTCAATCTGCTCGGCGACGCGATCCGGGACTACATGGACCCGAAAATGAGAAAGAATTAGGGAACGCGTAATGGAAGAACTTTTACGATACGAACAGGTGACAATCGCATACGACGGCGCGCCCGCAGTCCGGGACGTCAGTATTTCCCTGTGCGAAGGGGAAATACTCGGGATCGTCGGCGAGTCCGGCAGCGGAAAAAGCACGCTGCTGAAAGCGGCGATGGGGCTCTTGGGGCCGGGCGGCATCGTCACCCGCGGCGATATATGGTATAAGGGAAAAAATCTCCCAGACCTTTTGGAAGAGGAAATGCGGCGGCTCTCCGGGCCGGAGCTGGCGATGATTTTCCAGCACGCGGGCGCGTCGTTTTGTCCGATCCGCACCGTGGGCGCACAGCTTTACGAAGCGGTTTCCGCCCATGAAAAAATCACCGAAGCGGAATTTTGTGAAGCGGCGACGGAGCTTTTGCAAAAGCTCCGCTTTGAAAATGCGGCGCACATCCTCGAAAGCTACCCATTCGAGCTGTCCGGCGGCATGATGCAGCGCGTGGGCATTGCCGCCGCCATGCTTTCGTGTCCGTCGGTACTGCTGGCGGACTAGCCGACCAGCGCCCTCGACGTCTCCGTGCAAAAGCAGGCCGTAGAGGAAATGCTGCTGATCCGGGAACTTTGCCATACGTCCATCATCATCGTAACCCACAACATCGGCGTCGTCCGCGCGATGGCGGACCGCGTGGCCGTAATGAAAGACGGCGTCGTGGTGGAAAGCGGCGGCGCGCGGGACGTGCTGGAACGCCCGCGCCAGGAATACACGAAAAAATTGCTGGCGGCGGCGCCAAAACTTCGGAGGAGCGCATGACAAAGCCTATCTTGCAAGTGCAAAACCTCAAAAAGATATTTACCAAAGCTAAAGGCGGGCAGGACAGCTTTGTCGCCGTCGACGGCGTCAGCTTCCATATCGCTCCCGGAGAATGCCTCGGCTTGATCGGCGAGTCCGGCAGCGGCAAGAGCACCGCCGCGTACCTGATTGCCCGGCTGCTCGACCCGACCGAGGGGCAGATTTTCCTCGACGGCGAAGACGTCACAAATGCCGACGTTCACGCCGTCTGCCGAAAAGTACAGATGGTCTTCCAATCGCCGCAGGAATCTTTCGACCCGCGCCGCACATTGGGCGATGGGATTGGCGAGAGCCTTCGGAACGCAGGAAAGAATGCCGCCGAGATCCGCGAAGAAGTCGCGCGGCTTCTGGAAGCCGTAGAGCTTTCGTCGGAACTTGCGAACTGCTACCCGCATGAGGTCAGCGGCGGCCAGTGCCAGCGCGCGGCGATTGCCCGCGCTCTCGCAATCCAGCCGAAGCTCCTGCTCTGCGATGAAGCGACCTCCGCCCTCGACGTCACCGTACAGGCAGAGATCGTCGCGCTGCTCTCGCGCCTGATGCGCGAGCGGGACATGGCGTGCCTGTTCATTTGCCACGACATCGCGCTGGCGCAAAACTTCTGCAATCGGCTGCTGGTCATGTACCGGGGGCGCATCGTCGAGGAGGAAACGCCGGACGAAATCATTCAATCGCCGAAACAGGACTACACAAAAATGTTGATTGAAAGCATTTTGTAAAAAAGGAGCGATGTCATGGAAAATCTCAAGGACCATATC
>CACYUQ010000167.1 GCA_902777615.1 uncultured Selenomonadaceae bacterium | reverse complement strand
GTTGAGCGGGGCGTGGCCCTTGGCGGGCTGGCGGTTCTGGGATGCGTTTATCCTTTTATGGATACTCATGCCCCGGACAGTGACACCCCTTATGTGGCGGAGGTCAAGGAACGATTGCGCAAGCATGGCATTGAACCAATTGATGGCGTGACGCAGCAGACCTGGTACAATCCTGAGACCTTGACGCTTATTTATGATGAGATGTGCGCTGAAGCAGGCGTGGATGTCCTCTTCCAGACGGTGGTGGTGGATACCGTGGTGGAGGGCAGCAAGATTATGGCCTGCATTGTCCAGACCATTGCCGGACTGGCAGCCATCCAGGCCAGGACCTTTATCGACTGCACAGGGGATGCTTATCTTTCCCGCTCTGCAGGCGTTCCCTATGAGCAAGGCTATGAAAAGACCGGGAACAACCAGCCTCTTTCCTTCCGTTTTGAAATGGGCGGCATCGATATTGAGCGGCTCTATCAATATGTGGCAGTGGAACTGAAGGAGGACTGGTGCAAGTCCGAGCCTCCTTACTTTGAGATAGCCGAGGCCATGCATCGCAAGCAACGGTATAAGCTGGAAGAACTGATGGCCAAGGGGGTGGAGAACGGGGAAATCACCCAGGAAGAAGCGGAGTACATGCAGGGGTATACCATCATTGGCAAGAACGGCGTCATGAGCATGAACTGCCCGGAAATTCCCGTGCGCTTCCGCTCAACTGATCCGGTTTCGTACAGCAAAGCTGTCGTTTTTGGGAGAAAGATGATGCGAAACATCGCCTCCTATTTGGTTCGGCACATGCCGGGCTTCGAGCACGCGTTTATCAGCCGTGAGGCGGCAATGCTGGGCGCTCGGGAGTCGTGGCGCATCCGCGGAAAATATTATTTGGAGGAGAAAGATTACCACAACCAAAGCCGTTTTCCAGACGCCGTTTGCCGCACGGCATGGTTTATCGACGCTCACGGGGAGAACGTTTCGGATAAATTGCCGAAAGGCGGTTTTTATGAAATCCCGTATCGCGCCCTTGTGTGTGACGAAGTCCCCAATCTCATTGTGGCGGGGCGTTGCATCAGCGCGAGCTTCATTTTGCAAGCGTCGATGCGTATCCAGCCTACTTGCATGAGCATCGGCGAGGCGGCGGGCGTCGCGGCGGCTTGGGGCGTGTCTCACGGCGTCGCAGCCAACGACGTGCGTTGGGAAAATCTGCCGAGAGCGGAGCGCACCTATATAAGCCAAGCGTAAATAAATCCCCCGACGTTTCGATAGCGTCGGGGGATTTATTGTCGGGGAAACGTTATGCGCTTTCCGTTTCGAGTTTGTCGGCGAAAGCGAAGAATTCTTCCGCCGGCATCGGGCGACCGAACAGGAAGCCTTGCGCGTAGAAGCAGCCGTTTTCGAGGAGCAACTGCTCTTGTTCTTTCGTCTCGACGCCCTCGCAGAGCACGAGCATATTGAGGTCCTGACCGAGGGACACGACGCGGCGCATGATTTTCTGGCCGCGGCTGGACGCCTCGGAGGCCAGCAGCATCGCCCGGTCGATTTTCATCACGTCCATGTCGAGATGCTGGAGCATCGCGATGGAGGAGTAGCCGGTGCAGAAATCGTCCATTGACACGGTGCAGCCCATTTCTTTCATGGCCGCGATGATGGTCGAGGAATTTTCCTTTCCGTCCTGTGTGTCGAAATCGACGAACGCCGTCTCCGTAATCTCGAGGTCGATGGCGCCGTTCGGAAGATTGTAACGGCCGATGATCTCGCGCAGACGGTCGAGGTAGCCAGGCTCGCGGATGTGCATCCCGGACTGGTTGACCGAGAACGGCACGAGCGGTTTTCCCTCTTCGATGCGCCGTCGTTGCAGCTGGCAGACGCTTTCCAGCACATAGTAATCGAATTCGAGAATGAATCCGTTTTTCTCGAACACGCTGATAAAGAGTCCCGGCATTACGAAGCCGAGTTCCGGGCTTTGCCAGCGGGCCAGCGCTTCCGCACCGATGATCTTTTGCGTGCGGATGTCGTATTTCGGCTGGAGCCAGATTTGGAATTCTCCGTTCGCCAGTGCTTTTTGCATCAATTGCGCGACCATTTTTTGCTTCAGCCGCTTTTGCTGGAGTTTTTCGTCGTACACGCCGATTTCGTCGCCCATCTCGATAGCTTCCATCTGGGCGGTGTCAGCGTCCGCCATCAGGCGCGTAATGGAAGGGATGTCGTCCGAAGGAACGGCACAGAGACCAAAATGATATTTCATGTGGATGTCATACCCTTGGCTTGTCAGGAGCGCCGTGTCTTCGGCGAATTTTTCCGCCGCGCCGCGAAGCGTCATCCCATCGTCGAGACGACCGAGGACGTAAAGATGCGTCAGCTCCGAGGAGAGGCCGTCGGCGAGAATCCAAGGGTTGCGCTTGCGCACCCGCTCGACGAGCTCGCGGATTCCATGGGATACCGCTTCTGGGTTCAGCGACGCTTTCAAAAGGTCGATGCGCTGCGTGCTGAGTACCATCACGAACAGTTTGCCCGCTTTTCGATCCTTCGCGTATTTTTTGATCAGGCGCGCCGCATTTTCCTCGAACCAGCGGACGTTCGTCAGCCCGGTGCGCTGGTTGTGATAAGCGAGAGAAGATATTTTGTCCGTTGCACGCTGTCGGATCTGTATCATATACAGCAATATGCCGATGATGGAAAGCAACAGCGCTGCGAGGATGGCCAGCGAATCCCACGGGTTTTTCGCGATATACGCTTTCAGGCTCCGATTCTTTTCCGCCTCGAACATATAGCGCGTCATGATTTCCTCGATGGGCGGGTTGCCCAGATGGTTGATTTCCTTGTTTAAAATGCGGACGAGCCGGGGATCGACGTTTTCGTTGATGGCCAAGGAAACTTTGTGAGAGAAAGCGACGCTGCCGTTCGTAAACAAGTTCAGATAATTTCCCTGCTCGATGTCATGCTGTACGGTGATTGCCTTAACGAAGGTGATGTCCGCGAGTCCGCGGTTCACCGCGTCCATACATTCGTTGATAGTGTTGAAATACACACGTTGCTCGGCGGGATATTTCCGCTCGACATATTCGTGCGTGTAAAAATGGCTTTGGGCGCAGGCAACCTTCGGATTTTGAGGCAAGTCGCGATCCCTGCGCATGACCGGCACGTAATTGATGGTAAGGTAGGGAAGCGTCAAAACGGCGTTGTGCAGATGGCCCCAATTGTAATCGGCATAGTAGTCGGTAACGATTTCAATCTCGCCGCTGGTCAAAAGCTGTATGATTTCGCCGCTGTTTTTCGTCTCGCGGATGTCGAAATGGACGTCTAAATCGTTTTCCATCAGGTGCATGATTTCTGCAATGACGCCCTTCGCCTCGCCGTTCTCGAAATAAGTGTAGGGTTTTTGCCCCGGCGACGCCACGGCGGACATGACCGGATGCTGGGTCAAATATTCCTTCTCATCGGGCGTCAGGAGCAGCGGAGCGCCTTGACCGGCGTGCTTCGCATAAAGCTGGCCGCGGATGTGGGGATTGATTAGCATCAGCTCGTTGACAGCACGGTCGATTTTTTGGCGGAGCGCGTCATGGTCTCGGCGCATGACGATAGAAAAGCGCTGGGGGAACAGACGGGCAATCATGGCATCTTCCGACTGGTG
>CACYUQ010000166.1 GCA_902777615.1 uncultured Selenomonadaceae bacterium | reverse complement strand
TTTGGCCAAGAGGCTTTCTCCGACGCGGCGGCGTTCTTTGATTCGTATGTATAGAGACACACGGCATGCTGTTCGGCTCTTGGGCCAGTCCCCAAAAGCTATGTTCTTGGTGTTCTTGGAATCCGGGCTTTCCCTGATTTGCATTTACGCTGTCGTGCCCTGTCTGCTCGTGGGGCTCGGGGTTTATGACGCAGATTGGTATGCGGTCATGGGGCGCATGATTTTCCTGAATATGCTGCTTTATTTTACACCGACCCCCGGTGGTTCCGGCATCGCGGAAGGAGGCTTTGTTCTCCTGTTCAGTGAGACGGTTCCCCAAGGGATGGTGGGAATTGTTGCCGTTTGTTGGCGTCTGATCGCGGAAAATATCCCGTTCCTGATTGGCTTTTACTATACCATCAAGGTCTTTGGCGTGACCTTCCTGCGAAAGAAGGAAGAATCCGAGCAAAGCCTGTAATATGTAATCAAAAAAAGGGGGAATTTTCATGCTGAATTACACCTATTACGGACACGCTTGCTTTTTGCTGGACGACGGCGCTCATAAGGTGCTGGCCGATCCGTTCTTGACGGGGAATCCTAAAGCGGCGATTACGCCTGAAAAAGTCGCGTGCGATTATATTCTGGTCTCCCATGCGCACGGCGATCATCTCGGCGATGCAGCAGCTATCGCAAAGCGCACGGGAGCGACGATTGTGGCCATTCCCGAAGTGATTGGGCTTTGCAACGAGCAGGCGGGCACGGAGCTGAAAGCTCACGGCATGAATTTGGGCGGTTCCGTCAAGCTCCCCTTTGGCAAGGTGCGCATGACTTTGGCGTTGCACAGCTCCGGTGTAGCGGGCGGTATTGCCTGCGGCTTCGTTGTCCAGATGGGCGGCAAGATTGTTTATTTTGCCGGTGATACGGCGCTGTTCCACGATATGAAGCTTATTGGACGAAAGGATTCCATTGATTACGCTCTCTTGCCTATCGGCGATAACTATACGATGGGATTAGAGGATGCGGCTCTCGCCGCGCAGTGGCTGAACGCGGCCAACGTGATTCCGATTCACTATGATACTTGGCCGGTTATCGAGCAGAATGTCCAAAAATATCAGGAGCTCACGGAATCGAGTACGCGAGCCCATGTGCATATCGTACAGCCGGGAGAGACTTTGGAATTGAAATGAGACCGAATGTCGGCGAAGAAAAACTGATTGTGGTCCTCGGGCCGACGGCAACCGGAAAGACGCGGCTTGCCGTCAGTCTTGCGAAAGCTCTGGGGACGGACGTCGTGTCCGGGGACTCCATGCTTGTCTATCGCGGTTTCGACATCGGTAGCGCGAAGCCGGACGCCGAAGAACGAGGCGGTATCCGACACGCGCTGGTGGATATTCTGGAACCGACGGCAAATTTCAATGTGACGGATTTTCAGCGTTTAGCATCGGCGGAAATCTGCTCCGTCAACGCTGCCGGAAAGATTCCCATTTTGGTTGGCGGTACCGGTCTTTATCTGAAAGCGTTGCTGGAAGGTTACCGTTTCAACCAAGAACCGGAGGACTGCGAGTACCGCGCTTCTTTGGAAGCGTTGGCCCGAAAACGGGGCAACGTGTATGTGCATGGGTTGTTGGAACAAGCCGACCCGGATGCGGCGTCGCGTCTTCATGCCAACGATTTACGACGCGTCATTCGCGCACTGGAAGTCTCCAGATTCGGGGAAGCACGGATTTCCCAAGAAAAACGGGAAAGTGGCCTCGATTACGACGCTTGCGTGCTCGGATTGTGTTGTGAGCGGAGCGAATTGTACCGACGGATTGAGGCTCGAGTGGACGGGATGATGGCGGCGGGCCTCGAAGCCGAAGTGCGCCGTTTGCTGGCGGCTGGTGTACCGAGAACGGCACAGGCCATGCAGGGGATCGGCTACAAGGAAATGGCTGCATATATTGACGGGAAGCTTTCCCTGAAGGACGCCGTTGCCGATATAAAACAGGCGACTCGTCATTTTGCGAAACGACAAATCACTTGGTATAAAAAAATGCCATATATCCATTGGCTCGATATCGATAAGCTCTCCTTTGGGGAGACGATGGACAAAGCTATGAGAGAAATAAAAGAACATTTCACGGAAAAGTAGGAGAGATAGTCATGGGCGCAAAGCCAATCAATTTGCAGGACATGTTTTTGAATCAAGCGCGGAAGGAGAACGTGGGCGTCATCGTTCATTTGGTCAACGGCTATCAGATTAAAGGAAATGTCCGAGGTTTTGATAACTTTACAGTCATTTTGGAGTCGATGGGAAAGCAGCAAATGGTCTATAAGCATGCGATTTCGACGATTACGCCTTCGCGCCCGCTGGAAGGCGCGTTTGACGCGGAGAAAAGAGAATAATAATGGAAAGCCGCCGCGCTTAAAATGCCGCGGCGGTTTTCCGTTTTTTTCGGGGGGACATTATGAAGACAAGAGGATTTGAAATTGTAACCGCTTATGCGGATAAAGGGATACATCTTCCGACACGGAAGACAGGCAGCAGTGCGGGGTACGATTTCGCCGCCGCTGAAGATATCGTTCTGGAACCTCATTGTGTCACATTGGTGCCGACGGGGCTCAAGGCGTATATGGGCGCTGATGAATATCTCGGGCTTCATGTGCGGTCAGGTTTTTCTATTCGTCATATGGTGTCCTGTGTCAATGATGAAGGCGTCATTGACGCCGATTACTATGACAATGCCGAGAATGAAGGTCATATTTTTGTGCCGTTGATAAATCATGGGGATATTCCGGTGAAAATATCCAAAGGTACGCGCATCGCCCAAGGCATTTTTTATCGCTATTTGACGGTGGACGGCGATACGGCAGGCGTTGGCGCTATGCGGTACGGCGGCATGGGATCGACGGGAGAAGCGTAAGGGCTGACATTTTCGCAATTATATGCTAAAATATATATAACGCTTCTTTTCAAAAGTCAGTAGATTTCCATGGCAAGGCAAGGGGAGGCGGACCCATGATGAAAAAACTGCTTACTTGGCTGCATTGGCTGATGATTCTTCCGTTCGGCCTTTTTCTCTATGTCGGCGTCAAAGGATGTATATATTTTTTGTCGATACGGTATGAAGGCAGCGGCAGTATGGTTCCGTTGATTTCGGAATTTCTGTTGGGCGGTATCATTGGGATTTTCCTGATTTTGGTGTTTTCCTATGCGCTTGCTCCAAAAGGAAAGTTGGCTGCAGTCGTGTGCGTCGCGCTATTTTGCATTGCGTTTAACGGATATTTTGAAGTTTGGCGGGCTTTCAAGAATATGACGGAGACGCCTCTTTGGCAGGCTGGGCTTATCACTGGGCTTTCCTTTATCACATCCATTGCCACATGGAGCGAACTCAAGGGCTACCAAAGACGGAAGTTGGAACGGCAGAAAATCGCAAAATCGGCAGCAGAAGCGTAGGGTAATGTTACTGACAACCGAAATTTGCAAACAAAGATTAAATATTGCTTGACTTCGTCTATGATTTTTAATAAAATACCTCTATGTGAAGTTACGGCTTTGGTTCCCACAAGCCCCGGTAACCTAGCTGGAAGGCTTCATGGTATGTTGTTGATGCGGAAGGCCAGACGGTCGGTCGTTTGGCGGCAGAAATTGCAAAAGTGTTGCGCGGCAAGCATAAGCCGACGTATACGCCGCATGTAGATACCGGTGATTATGTTATCGTCGTCAATGCGGACAAAGTCGTTTTTACCGGAAAGAAGCTTAAGAAGAAGACCTATTTCCGTTATTCCGGCTATCCGGGAGGAACTTCCTTCACCACGGCGGAGCAGATGCTCCAGAAGATGCCGGAGCGCGTCGTTGAGCATGCGGTTCGCGGCATGCTTCCGAAGAACCGTCTCGGTGCGCAGATGTACCGCAAGCTGAGCGTCTATGCGGGCGCGGAGCATCCCCATGCCGCACAGAAGCCGGAAGTTTTGAAATTGAATTGAAACTGGAAGTAGGAGGAACATTTTATGGCATTGGTTAATTACTACGGCACCGGCCGCAGAAAGACTTCGGTTGCCAGAGTTCGTCTGGTTCCGGGTGCGGGCAAGGTTACGATTAACGGCCGCGATATGGAAGAGTATTTTGGTCTGAAGACGCTGGAGCTTATCGTTCGTCAGCCGTTGGTTCTGACGGAAATGGTGGATAAATATGATGTCTTGGCCAGCGTTTCCGGCGGCGGCGCTTCTGGACAGGCGGGAGCGATTCGTCATGGCATTTCTCGTGCGCTCTTGGAGCTTGACGGAGAGCTTCGTCCGGCGCTAAAAAAAGCAGGCTTCCTGACCCGCGATTCCCGCGAGAAGGAACGCCGTAAATACGGCTTGAAGAAAGCGCGCAAGGCTTCGCAGTTCTCGAAGCGCTAATATTTGGCACCAAAATCCCTCGGCACAGCCGGGGGATTTTTTATCGCGTTCGTTTACTCTTTTGTCGGTAATTGTTATAATGTTGAGGAAGATATCAAAAAGGGGACTAAACTTTATGATATTGAATCGTTCATCCGTCGAGCTTCTTGCTCCGGCCGGGAATTGGGCGGCGCTGGAAGCCGCCGTCAAAGCGGGAGCAGACGCCGTTTATCTCGGCGGCAAGCATTTCAATATGCGCCTTCATCGGCAGGATATGAATTTTGACGACGAAGAGTTGGCCCGTGCCGTGGCGTTCGCCCATGAGCGCGGCGTCAAGATTTACGTCACGATCAACAATCTGATTTATGAAGATGAGCTTGCAGATTTGAGGGAGTTCCTTCGTTATCTGGGAACCATCGGCCCTGATGCGATTTTAGTGCAGGATCTTGCCGTTGTCCGGCTGGTTCGCGACTTGGGAATTTCTATTCCGATGCATGCTTCGGTTATGATGAATATTCACAACGAGCCGGCGATGAAGCTTTTGAAGGAGTACGGCATTACGCGGATTGTCGCGAGCCGTGAGCTTTCCCTTACGGAGCTTTCGCTTTTGCGGGAACGAACCGGGCTGGAAATCGAATATTTTATGCACGGCGATATGTGCATTTCGGAGAGCGGACAGTGCATCCACTCCGGCGTGTTATTCGGTAAAAGCAGCAATCGTGGCTTGTGCCTGAAGCCGTGTCGATGGCCTTATCGAATGATAGACGAAGAGGCGGGAACAATTCTGGACAAAGACGGGAGAAGAGCTTATAAGCTCGCGATAAAGGATATGTGCATGTACCGCAATATCCCGGAGCTTATTCAGGCGGGTGTTTTCTCCTTTAAAATTGAAGGTCGTATGCGGCCGGCCGATTTCGTGTTCCGCATCGTGAGCCTATATCGAAAGGCAATCGACGATTACCTTGCCGACCCGACCGGGTATCGGATAGACGAAGAGGATTGGCGAGCGTTGTACGACGGGCGTGTTCGCGATTTCAGCACTTGCTCGGCGCTGGGAAAAGTTACGGCGCAAGACATCGGTTGGGACGGTTCGAGAGAGCCGCGCTTCTTCAGCCATGCCATAGAGGAAGCTACCGCTGCCGAAAATGACGCAGCCCTATACGACGCAGGGCGAAAGATAAATGTATCGTCTCACTTGGCTGTTCGCGTGGCCGATATGGAAAGCGCAAAAGCTGCGGTCGAGAACGGCGCCGATGCCGTTTATATCGGAGGTGACGTTTACAAGCCGCGTTGCCCGTGGACCCTTGACGAAATTCGAAGTGTTGTCGGGTACGTGCATCAGCGCCAGGCGCTTGTCGTCGTGGAAACGCCACGCACGACTATGGGTAGGGAATGCGGAGAGCTGGAGCAGCTATTGACTTCCCTGAACGAAATTCGTCCCGACGGGATTTGCGTCGGCAATTTAGGAGCGTTGAGAATGGCGCGGGATTTCAGTCAGCTTCCGATACAGACGGACTTTTCACTGAATGTTTGCAATCCCGACGCGCTGGAGTTCCTAAAGGAACAAAATTTGCAAAT
>CACYUQ010000165.1 GCA_902777615.1 uncultured Selenomonadaceae bacterium | reverse complement strand
GGCGCAGGATAAAACTGCGTGCTTCACTGGGCGGCCGAAATACAGGGCTGTCATAGTCGTCGAAATACATAATCTCATCTCCTTTTATACATTTTATTTATGTTATTTTTATTGACTATATTTTATTATTATAGATAATAACGAAAAAAACCTCTTTTGTCAACAGATGAAAACGTAAAACAAAGCAGATCCATAAATCTCCTGAAAAAGGCCATATTTTTACTACAGGCTTTTCGATTTGTGATTGAAGCGGCGGCACAATACGTTTCCTATACAATAATAAAACCGCCGGTTGCAACTAATCGCAACCGGCGGTTTTATTCCTATATCATTTGTCCATCAGCCGCATCTGCATCCGCTCGGCGTTTTGGGAGGCGGTCAGGCGGCGGTCGAAGCTTCGGACGGCGGCCTCCTGCTCCGCTTCGCCCGAGACGGAAACGATTTCGACGCGGTGGCCGAGGATGCGCTTGACCTGCTGCAGTTCCAGCTTCATCCTGGGGCCGTCCGGCACCAGTACATACGATTCTGCGAGATCACTGTGCGCCGCGTTGACCAGCGCCCCCACCGACGGCACGTCGCCTTCGTCGCCGCGCGTAATCAGCGTCGCACCGAGCTCGGTCAGACGCTTCGCCTGCGCCTCATGACGCGAGACGGCAAGAAGCGCCACCGGCATCAGCGACGAATGAGCCAGCACCATCGAGTGCGGCTCCGCCATATTGTTCAGGCGGATGTCCGTGACCGGGCCAAGCCCCGTCGCGTATTCCAGTACGACACCGGGATGCGCGGTGTGCAGATGCACGTGGAGCGTATTGCGCCTGCGTTCGACGACGACAAAGCTGGCCTTTTCCTGCAAAAGCCGCTCGATTTCCTCCTCGTCCGCCTGCGGGACTTTCAGGCAGAAGGTCAGGCAGTACGGATGCACGACGTCGTTGCGCGGATCGGGCAGCCCCGCGCCCTTTTCCCCCGTGCCGACGGAAAAGTTTAGCGCCGGGGAAACGAAATTGCCGTTCAAGCCTTTTTGGCAGCCGACGAGGAACGTCAACATGATGCGCTCGCCCACGTCCAACTCCGCCTGTTCGCTACCGGGCTGTTCCCCTGCCGCGATGGCCGCAGCGAGAATTTCCGTGATAGGCAGGTTCGCGCGAACGGCCTGATACGCGCCTTTCGCCACGGCCCGCGCCGCATTGACCAGCGGACGTTCCGGTTCCTCCGGCAGCACGCGCTGTGCGTACAAAATGCCGTATTGGAACGCCTTGCCGAATTCCGATGAGGTCGCGTTGATTTTTCCGCTGAGGCCCTTGGCGAGACCGCGCAGGATTTGCGACAGCACGACGCCGGAATTGCCCCGCGCGCCGAGGATAGCCGCCGACGCCACACGGCGCGAAAGACCGCCGATGCTGTCGTCTTTCGTGGTGGCGAGGGGCATGACAGCCGCGCCCATCGTGCGCAGGATGTTCGTTCCCGGATGGGCGCCGTGGGTCGGGCGGAGTTTTTTGTCGAGGGCGTTGATGTTTTCGTATTCCAGCAGGAATTCGCTGTACGCGCCCGCGACCATGCGCTTGAAATCACTTCCCGTGATGACTTCCCCGTTCGTGCTCATACCGTCCATCTCCTAAAAATTGAGTTATTTATATACTATTCGAGACGAAACGGGAATTTTCCTGCAAAAAGTTTCGTCGGCACGAAAATTGTTCATAAAAAAACAGGAGTATTGCATTTTTTGACGAATACATCATATAATATTACCGCATAAAAACCCGATAGCTTTTGAAGGGATGGAGAACGACGATGGCAATCGAAAACACCGACGCACCGAAAAAGCGCGGGCCGAAGAAAGGCTCGACGCGCAAGACGACCGGGACGAAAAAAACAACGACAAAAGCGAAGACCGCGAAAAAAGCCGCGCCGAAGAAAGAGCATCTTTTCGCGCTGGATATCGGCACCCGCAGCGTCATCGGCATCGTCGCCGAGCAGGAGCCGGACGGCACGCTGAAAATCCTCGACACGACGCGCCGGGAACACAAGACCCGCGCGATGCTTGATGGTCAGATTCACGACGTGCCGCAGGTTGCCGCGATTATCGATGAGGTCAAGGGCGCGCTGGAGAACAGCACCGGCCCCTTGAAGAGTGTCGCCGTCGCTGCTGCGGGCCGCGCGCTCTACACGATGACCGCCGATACGGAAATGAGCTTTTCCGGCGTTATCACCGCCGAGGACCAGAGCCGCCTTGATTTTTCCGGCGTGCAGACGGCGCAGGCGAGGCTCGCGGAATCGTCCGAGGTCGAGGATCCGACACATTACTATTGCGTCGGCTACAGTACTGTCAAATACACATTGGACGGCATACAGCTGAAATCCCTGATCGGACAGCGCGGCCGTCAAGCGACCGCCACGGTCATCGCGACGTTCCTGCCCCGGCAGGTCATCGACTCGATGGACTCGGCTCTCTCCTCGACCGGCCTGAAATTGCAGGCGATCACTTTGGAGCCGATTGCCGCGATCAACGTGCTGATACCGCCGACGATGCGCCATCTGAATCTCGTGCTCGTGGATATCGGCGCGGGTACGTCCGACGTGGCGATCACGAAAAACGGCAGCGTCATCGCTTATGGCATGGTGCCGCAAGCGGGCGACGAAATCACCGAGGCGCTGAGCCAACATTTCCTGCTGGATTTCAACGTCGCCGAGCAAATCAAGCGTGAAGCTGCCGAAGGAAAAGATGTTGCGTTCACCGACATCCTCGGCATGGAATATCATCTGGCTGCTGACGAAGTGCTGGCGGCGTTGCTCCCCGCTGTGCAAAAGCTCGCCGACGCCATCGCGCAGCAAATCAAGGAGCTGAACGGTGACGAGCCGCAGGCGGTGCTCTTGGTCGGCGGCGGTGCGTTGACCCCGCATCTCGCCGAGTGCGTGGCGGAAAAGCTCGCGCTTCCGCTGGAGCGCGTCGCTGTGCGCCGGCCGAACACCGTTGACGGCGTCGAGGCGCTGCCGCCCGAATTGATGCAGCCCGACGCGGTGACGCCGCTGGGCATCCTGAAAATTGCTTCGCTGAACACGCTCCACTTCCTGACCGTTTACGTCTCGGGCGAGGAGCATCGCCTGTTCAACTTCCGCGAGCTGACCGTGTCCGACGCGCTGCTGGCGGCGGGCGTCCAGCTCAAAGCGGCCAGCGGCAAGCAAGGGGTCGGTGTCACTGTCACCGTGGACGGCGAGGAAAGATTTTTCCCCGGCACGATGGGCAAGATGGCGTCCGTTACCGTGAACGGCGAGCCCGCCGATCTGGAGTCCCCGATCAGCGGCGGCGCACATATCGAGATCATCCCCGGCGAGGAAGGGATGCCGCCGACGCTGACCGTCAATGACATCGTAGACGTGCCGGAGCCGTATATCGTCTATATCAACGGCAACAAGAAATCACTGCCCCCGGCTTATCTGGTCAACGGCGAGCTGCCCGAGGACGACCGGATTCTCGCGGACGGCGACGTCGTCACGAGCAAGGAAAACCGCAGCGTCGGCGAGGCGCTGAAGTCCACCGGCTATCCGCCGACGGGCAAGAAAATCAAGTACAAGCTGAACGGCACCGAGACGACGTTCTCCTGCCTGCCGGAAATCCTGCTGAATGACCAGCCCACCACACTTTCGACG
>CACYUQ010000164.1 GCA_902777615.1 uncultured Selenomonadaceae bacterium | reverse complement strand
CTATGGAATTTACGGAAAGAATACGGCAGTTTTTCTTTGGCGCCCAGCGCGTCAAGACGCCGACTGTGCTCCAGATGGAGGCGACGGAGTGCGGCGCGGCGTCGTTGGCCATGGTGCTTGCCTACTACGGCAAATGGCTTCCGCTGGAAAAGCTGCGGCAGGAATGCGGCGTGACCCGCGACGGCGTCAACGCGAAAAATATCCTGCGCGCGGCCCGGCGGCTCGGCTGCACGGCCAAGGGATTCGCGGGTAAGCCCGAAGTGCTCCGGAAGAAGGAATACCCGTTGATCCTCTTTTGGGAGTTCAACCATTTCGTGGTCTTGGAGGGCGTCGAGAACGACACCGCTTATTTGAACGACCCCGCGATGGGGCGGCGGCAGGTTTCGTGGGAGGAGTTCCTTTCCTCCTATACCGGCATTTATCTCAATATCCGCCCCGGCGAGGAATTCGTGCAGGAGGGCCACCGCTACAACGTGGCGAAGGCTGTCGCCGAGAAACTCGCCGAAGACAAATGGGCGATCCTTTTCGTGCTGATATTAGGGCTTTGCATGATCGTGCCCGGCCTCGCCGTGCCGGTGATGAACCAGATTTTCATCGACGACGTGTTTTCGATGAAGCACCCCGATTGGACGACAAAGCTCTTATGGGCTATGGCGGCGGCGGCGGTCCTGTCCGGCGTCATGAACGCCATGCGGGCGGCGGTGCTGACCTATTGGCAGAAGAAGCTGACGCTGGCGGACTCGTCCTCGTTCTTCTGGCATGTGCTCCGGCTGCCGGTGACGTTTTTCCAGCAGCGTTACGCGGCGGACGTGGCGTCCCGCATCCAGTTCAACGAATCCAACGCCGAGGTGCTTTCCGGGCAGGCGGCTACCGCGCTGCTGGACTTCTTCATCGCACTGTTTTTCCTCGGACTCTTGGTGCAGTACAGCGTGCCGCTGACTCTGGTGGGCATCTCCGTCAGCTTCGTCAATCTGGCAGTGCTCCTCTATATGCGGCGTAACATGACCGACCTGACCATGCGCATCCAGCAGGAAAAAGGCAAGGAATACGGCGTGCTGATGAACGGCCTGATGATGATAGAAAGCGTCAAGGCGAGCGGCTGCGAAGGCGATCTGTTCTCGAAATGGTCGGGCTATGCCGCAAAAGCCCTCGTCGCCAATCAGGAAATGCAGCTCTGGTCTACGAAGGTGCGTCTTCTGCCGACGCTCCTTGCGGGACTCTCGGGGGCGCTGGTGATGACCGTTGGCGGCTTTTCCATCATGGAGGGCCTGATGACCGCCGGCGTCTATACGGCGGTGAACAGCCTGATTGCCAAGTTCCAGGAGCCGATGCAGAAGCTCCTCACGCTCAGCGATACGATCCGCACGACGGAAATGCAGATGCAGCGCCTCGATGACGTGCGCCGCTATCCTATCGACAACCTGAACTATCCCGACGAGACACAGCAGTACGCCTTCACGGGAGAAAGACTGTCCGGCCGGATTGAGATGCGGGACGTGAGCTTCGGCTACAGTCCGTTGGACCCGCCGCTCTTGGAGCATTTTGAGCTGCATTTGGAGCCGGGACGCTGGGCTGCCGTCGTGGGCGCGTCGGGCAGCGGAAAATCGACGCTGGCGAAGCTGGTAGCGGGGCTTTACGAGGAATGGTCGGGCGACGTGCTGTTCGACGGCGTGAAGCGCCGGGAGATTCCCCGCGCCGTGCGGGTGAATTCCATCGCCACGGTGGATCAGGATGTGTTCCAGCTTTCCGGCACGGTGCGGGAAAATATCACGCTGTTCGACCGGTCCGTGCCGAAAGCCGACATCATACAGGCGGCGCAGGACGCCTGCATCCATGACGACATCTTGCGGCTTCCGGGCGGCTACGAGGCCGAGGTCTCTGAGGGCGGGATAAATTTCAGCGGCGGACAGAGACAGCGATTGGAGATGGCCCGGGCCTTGGCGGGGAATCCTTCCATATTGATCCTGGACGAGGCGACCAGCGCCATCGACCCGGTGACCGAGCAAAAGGTGCTGGAAAATATCCGCCGGCGCGGCTGCACCTGCCTGATCGTCGCCCACCGCCTCTCGACGATCCGCGACGCGGACGAAATCATCGTGCTGGAAAAAGGCAAGGTCGCCGAACGCGGAACCCATCGGGAACTGATGCAGCACGACGGCCCGTACCGCAGGCTGATCGAGGAACGGGAAAAGGAAGCGAATGGGGAAGATACGCTGGACTGAGAGAAGAGTGAAGTGAGGAGATAGGAGTGTGGAGAAGGATAATTTCGTAATAACTCCTCACTGAATATAAATAACGATTTTGGATGGTAACGACGTTTCTATTTTGCATATCGCAGCGGGAAAGGAGGAACGAAGCATGAGGATTTCCGCCGGGGAGCGGTACACGCTGACAGATGAAAAATCGTATATTACGCTTACGGCGGGCCGGGCGGAAGTCTATGCGGTCACACGGCAGACGGCTTCGTTCCGGCAGATTTTCCTGACGGAGCTGGCCGTGGGAGAGGCGGCGTTCCCGTCGATGGACGAGTTTGGCGAAATCGACGTGATGGTTTACGCCGTCGAGGACGCCGAATTTTCGGTGACGCCTTTTGCCGGATCGGAGCCCGGCACCCTCGCGCCGCAGATGAAACGATGGTTCGGGCGTCTTGTCGCGCTGCCGTGGCTGCGGCTGTTGGCGGACCGGGGCGACGACGCGCTGAAGCCGTGGGCGGACGGTTCGGTCCTGAACGGCGCGGAATCGGATGAGGAGACGCTCTACAGGGAGTTCGCGGAGAACGAGGGCATTTTCGCCATGCTGCTTGGCGTGCGGTTCAAGTCACAGGACAAGCGGCTCGGCCAGCGGATGGAGACCCGCGCGCAGGGGCAGCGGCGGCTCGTGGACGAGACGATTGCCGAGCTGTTAGGCGAGGGGACGGTATTCTCCGCCGTGGGCGCGGAAGGCAATGCGAAGCTGGAGAAAACGGGCTTCCTTGTGCGGCGCGCGGCGCAGGCGCTGAAAATGCCCGTCGAGAATATCAGCATATCGCCGGAAATGGCAAAGCGGCTGGACAACCTCGGTTTGCTCCGCCGCCTTGTCCAAAAGGGCGGCATGCATATCCGGCTGGTCCACTTGGAGGACGGTTGGCATACGGCGGACAGCGGCGTCATGATCGGCTATCTTTCGACGGAGGAAAGCCGGGAACCCGTTGTCCTGATCCCCGAGTCGCCGGAGAGTTACCGTGCCGTGACGCATGCGCAGCCCGAAGGCGTCCCCGTGACGGACGAGCTCGCGGCGCGCATCGCCGCGATTACGAAGATGTATGGAAGGAGCGTGAGGCACCAGTGGCAACAGTGAGCCTCAGGCATATCAAGAAGGTCTATCCGTATACCGAACCCAAGCGCAAGAAGGGCGATCCCGAGCCCAAGGGCACCCGTCACCTCAGGGTGACGCCCGAAGGCGTGCTTGCGGTTCCCGACTTCAACCTGGAGATTGCCGACCGCGAGTTCGTGGTCTTCGTCGGGCCCTCGGGCTGCGGCAAGTCCACCACGCTGCGCATGATTGCCGGCCTGGAGGAGATCTCCGGCGGCGAGCTCTACATCGACGGCAAGCTCATGAACGACGTGGCCCCGAAGGACCGCGACATCGCCATGGTGTTCCAGAGCTACGCCCTGTACCC
>CACYUQ010000163.1 GCA_902777615.1 uncultured Selenomonadaceae bacterium | reverse complement strand
TGAATGATCGAACCCCAAAATTGTTTCACGTGAAACAAACGAACACAACCTGAAAATTTTCTCACAAATTGTTTCACGTGATAAGAGACTGTTGAAAGCGTCAGCTTTTTACAGTCTCTTATGCAGGCAAAGCCTGCGCACAATAGAACATAACATGAAAATTAGATAAATGATTTTGCAAGAGGATTTTCACGACGAAACGCGAATACATCCATAGATTGTAAATACAGGAGGCGGTCAGTATGAAAGTTATCGGCGGAGGACTTCCCAACGGGGCGGAGATCTCGTCCTCAATGTTCGGCAAATACACATTGGAGATTCCCGAGGGGTTCTTCAAGTCGCGGGACGTCGTGCTGAACGATCATCTGGTGGCGGTGGAGCATATCACCGAGGAAAACAAGTACAGCATTCTCGGCAAGGCGGGGTGGGGGACGCTCGGAGCCATCGCCCTCGGCCCGGTGGGGCTGTTGGCGGGGCTGGTGCTCGGCGGCAACAGCAAGGAGCTTTGCTGCGCCTGCAAGCTGGACACCGGCGAGGAATTCCTCGTGAGCTGTGACACCGAGGAGTGTCAAAAGCTGAAATCGCTGGCGCAGAAAAACGTCGGGAAACTGGCGGCGGACGGTCCGGTCATCGAAGCGCGGCTGGAGGAACGGGAGGATGTAATGGCGGCGTTGGAACGTCTCGGCAAGCTGCGCGACGACGGCGTCGTCACCGAGGACGAATTCCAACAGAAAAAGGCGGAACTTCTGTCCCGCCTGTGAAAGTATTCTGTGTGTGGATAAAGTTGTGGATAAAATGGCGGAACGATCCAAAAAAATCGCGTAAAACATTGCATTTCCGCTGAAATAACGTATAATTAAGGAAAAGGTCCGACAGGGGAGGCGCTTGCAGGTTGGAATTGACCGAATTAGGAGAGATTTTCGGCAAGCTGCTTTTGTCCTGCGTGTTGGGTGGGCTGATCGGCTATGAACGCGAGGCTCGGCATAAATCCGCCGGACTTCGGACCAATATCCTTGTCTGTCTCGGCTCGTGCCTCGTGATGATGATTTCCTTGAATATCCGGGATGGGACCAGCGCGGACGCAGCGCGTATCGCGGCGCAGGTCGTCAGCGGCATCGGTTTCCTCGGCGCGGGCGCGATCATGAAGGAAGGTCTTTCCGTTACGGGACTCACGACGGCGGCGTGCCTTTGGGTCGTCGCGGGCGTCGGTTTGGGCGTCGGCTTGGGCTTTTACGCGGGCGCGGCCATGACTACAGGATTGGTTTTTCTGGTGCTTCACGTCTTCGGCAGTTACGATTCGTGGATGGCACGTGAAGACAATTTCGCGATTGCGGTTATCGCCGAGAATCGTCCCGGCGTAATCCGTTCCGTCACGAACCTCTTGGAGGGGCAGGATTTTTTCCTGCACGGCGTCCGCGTCCTGATGCGCGAAGGCGATTACCATTACAGCAAGGAATCGGTGTTGGAAATCGAGATCGAGTTCAGCTCCAAAGAAAAAATCGACCGTGCCTCGGTCATGGAGACCATGCGAAGCATCGAAGGCATTATCAAAGCGGAAGCATTGAACTGATACTATTTTCGACCAAAATTTTATATATAGTTTTGACCAAGGAAACGCCTGCTTCGCAGGCTGCAGCCGCACCTACGGCGCGGCTGCCGTCCCTTAAATCTTTATTGCGATCAGTATGAAATCATTGAAATAAAGGAGACGATACCATGATCAACGAGGACATCATCGATACCATGGTCCGCACGGCAAAGGACGCGATGCAGAAAGCGCACGCCCCGTATTCCAAGCGGCCGGTCGGTGCCTGCGTGCTGACCAGTGACGGCACGCTGTACGGCGGCTGCTCGGTGGAAAACGCTGCTTACGGCCTTTCCTGCTGTGCCGAGCGCGTGGCGATCTTCAAGGCGATTGCGGACAGCAAACGCGAATTTGACGCCATCGCGGTGGTCTCGGACACCGAGGAACCGTGCGTTCCTTGCGGTGCCTGCTGCCAAGTCATGGCGGAGTTTAAAATCCGCGACGTCATCATGGCAAACCTGAAAGGCGACGTGGAACTCGCCGACCTGATGGATCTCGCCCCCTGTGCGACGGGCAAGGCGCGTATCAACGGGAAAGAGTAAAATGAAAAAGAGCGTATGCGCGGCGGTGGCTCTTGTTTGGCTTTTGGCGTGCGGGACAGCAGCTTCTGCGGCAGCTGCCGAAACGGCAACGGAACAACCGTCAGAGGCCATCCATACGACGGTGGAACCAACGCAGCGGCAGTCAAAACGCGTTGCAGTCATCCCACTGATCGACCGCACCGGCGGCTGGCTGTCCAAGCGTGGTGCGGCGCGGCTGATGGATCGTATGGATCAGGAATTCCACATTCCCCTCAATGAAACGATGCACTGGGTGGAATTCGTGAATGAAGACGAAGCAGCCGAAGCTCTCCGCGAGGCGCTTTCTGCACAAGGAAGGAAGCAAACGCCGGAACTGGCGGCGCGCGATGCAGCGAAGACGCTGGACGCCGACCTTGTGCTGTTCATGGTCATGGAGCGGTGTTATCAGCACATTTTCCACAGTTTTTGGTGGGACGGCGAGACTTACATTGAATCTGCGGCGGCATTGACCGTTTACGGCTACGACCGGCGGCACGACCGTTTGATCCGGGTTCCGGCATCGCGATTTGAGCGTACGGACTATCATCCGGCTTACGAGGCGGAGGAACTGGCCATGGAAGCGCTGGATGAGGCGCTTCGCGAAGCGCACGCAAAAGACGCGATTTTCCCGCTTGCGGAAAATGAAGCTCCCGCGCCAAAGAGCGCGGCGGGCAATACAGAAATGAAAAAAGGAGAGCTATAAAATGATGGAAGAATTCAAGAAATTTATCATGCGTGGCAATGTCATGGACCTGGCGGTGGGCGTCATCATCGGCGGTGCCTTCGGCAAGATCGTTTCCTCGTTCGTCAGCGACGTATTGATGCCGCCGCTGGGTCTCCTGATGGGGAACGTCGACTTCTCAAACTTATTCATCAATCTCGGAAAGGTCCCGGTCAAGACGCTGGCGGAAGCGAAAGCGGCGAACGTTCCGGTCATCGCTTACGGACAATTCATCAACTCGTGCATTGATTTCCTGATTCTCGCGTTTGCCGTGTTCCTGATGATCCAGCAAATCAACAAGATGATGCCGAAGGAAGAGCCGGCTCCCGAGCCGCGCAAGTGCCCTTACTGCAAATCGGAAATCGACGCAGAGGCAACGCGCTGCCCGCACTGCACGTCCGAACTGAACTGAACAAAACCATGATAAAACGCTCCCGCGCAAACGGGAGCGTTTTTGTTTCCAAAAAAATGATTTTCCTATAGCCTTTCTTCTTCACAAGGAGTATAATATATGTCTATAAATGTAACGAATAGGAGGGAAGTGCCCTGCTTTACCCGCTGAAACTGATTCCGCCATTGAAAGATTATCTTTGGGGCGGTACGAAACTCAAGGAAAAATATCATAAGGAAACGGATCTTCCGACAGTTGCGGAAAGTTGGGAACTGGCCTGCCGGAAAGACGGGCGAAGCGTCATCGCCAACGGACCGGCCGCAGGCATGGAACTTCCCCGCTACATCGCGACGGAAGGGGATCGCGTGACGGGCTCCCACGCGTCACCGCCACGGGCGGCGGCGCGGCCTCGGCGCTGGCGCTGCAGATCCGCGCGGACGTGTTTGACATGCCGGTGCTGACGCTGGAAAACGACGAATCCGGCAAGACCGAGCTATGGTACGTCGTGGACGCCGAGCCGGGCGCTACGCTGATCCACGGCGTCAACCGTCCCGTCACGAAAGTGGAACTGCGCCAGCGCATCGAGGATGGCACCATTCTCGAAGTCTGCAACCGCATTCCCGCGCGTCCCGGCGACGTTCATTTGATTGAAGCAGGCACGCTCCATTCCGTCGGCGCCGGCGTCACACTGGCGGAAATCCAGCAGAACGCGAACACGACCTACCGCGTTTACGATTACGGACGTCTGGGCCGGGACGGGAAGCCGCGCGATCTTCAGATTGACCGCGCCCTCGACGTTTTGCACTTCGCCCCCACGCCGTCCCTCGTGCTGCCCCCGCCGCAGGACTTTTTCGCGGAATATACGGTGCGCCAGCTCTTTGCTTGCGACTTCTTCACCGTCGACCATATCGCGCTGGACGGTCGTATCCATTTATTCACGGGACGCACCACGTTTCACTCGCTCCTCTTGCTGGAAGGCATTTTGGAACTCGAATACGCCAGCGGGAAGGAAATCCTGGAAAAAGGCGATTCCTTTTTCGTCCCCGCCGGTCTCGGTCCTTATTGGCTGCGAGGTCACGGAAAACTGCTGCTCACAATGGTATAAAAATGTGCACAAAAAAATCGCAGGACGTCGTCCTGCGATTTTTTTGTTTTGTTTTTTATCCCATAAGCCCGTCCCAGAAGTCCAGAACCGCGGCTACGGGGCTGAAGCCCTTCTGCATCGACTGGTCGGCGATCATGTCGATGCGTCCGACTTCTTTGCCATCGTACAGGATCACGAGATCTCCCACCT
>CACYUQ010000162.1 GCA_902777615.1 uncultured Selenomonadaceae bacterium | reverse complement strand
CCGGAAACGATTTCCAGCACGGTGGATCCGCCGTCATTCAGTTCAATCCATTCGCCGATTTTAGCGTTCGTCGTCGTCATAGTGAAACCTTCTTGTTTGACAAAAATGTGCAGTTTGTTTTTCTCCTAAAAGATCCTACTTTTTAGGAGAAAAATTATTGTTTAGGAGAAAAAATCAATAGCTTTGTATCAGCTTTTTGTAATACCCGTCTTCTTCCATCAGGCTCTCATGGGTGCCGCGTTGTACGACGCGGCCTTTTTGCAGTACGATGATCTCGTCGCAGTCGCGGATCGTGGACAGGCGATGGGCTACGATGAAGCAGGCGCAGCCTCTTCGCCGCACGTTTTTCATGATTTCCTGCTCCGTGACCGGATCGAGGGCGCTGGTGGCTTCGTCGAGAATCAAAAGGGACGGATTCGCCGCCAGTGCTCGCGCGATTTCCATACGCTGGCGCTGGCCGCCGGATAGGTTGTAGCCGCCCTCTTCCAGCATCGCGTCGTAGCCGCCGCGCATCAGCGAGATGTCCTCGTGGATCATCGCGTCTTTTGCCGCTTGGATGATGTCCCTTCGCGGCACGTTCGGGTTGAACAGCGCGATATTCTCGGCGACAGTGCCTTCCAAGAGGAAGATTTCCTGCTCGACCACGGCCACGGACTGGGCGAAGACTTCTCTCGGGATTTCCTTCGACGAGACGCCGTCGAAGAGGATTTCACCGGACCACGGCTGATAGAGACCGGAGACCAGCTTTGCCAGCGTCGATTTTCCGCTGCCGCTCTTGCCGACGATGGCGACGCGCCGCCCCGGCTCCAGCTTCAGGTTCAGCTTTTTGATCAGCGTCGGCAGCGTATGGGAATAGCCGAAGTTTACCTGTTTCAGCTCCAGCCGTCCCGAGAGCTTCGGCGGCAGACTGTTCATCGTTTCCTCGGACAGTTCCTTTTCTTCGTCCAGTGGGTAGCGGTAGACGTCGTTGATTTTCATCATCTGGGAACTGGCCTGCTGGATGTCCTGGGACATCGAGGTGATGCGGCTGACCGGCGCCTGGAAATTGGACATCAGGTTTTGGAACGCGACGAAGATACCGACGGACATCAGGCCGTCCATGATCGAGAAGCCGCCCTCCGACATGACGACGGCGCCGTTGACGCCGCTGAGCGCCGCCGGGACGAAATTGATGAACTGGCTGTAATATTCCTGCTTTTGCGACATGGTCAAAAAACGCGCGTTGGCGTCGGACCATTTGACGAAGAAATCGTCCTCGTTGCCGTTGGCTTTCAGCGTTTCGATGGTGGCGATGCCCGAGACGCTGATGCCGTACAGCCTGCCCTGTTCCTGGATGAGCTTCATGCGCTGTTCTTTCAGCCACTGGTAGCTGGCGTAGGTCACGAAAAGGTTCAGCGCGGTGAAGATGACGCCGATGACCGTCAGTTTCACGTTGTATAGTACGAGCAGGAAGAGATAGAAGACGGCGACGCCGATGTCCAGCACGGTGGTGGCGAGCTGCCCCGTGACGAAATTGGCGATGGACTCGTGGAACTGCACGCGGGAGGCGATTTCGCCCGAGTAGCGCGTCTGGAAGAATGCGATGGGGAGCTTCAGCACATAGGCGAGGAATGACGAGGAATCCTGGATCGTCATTTGCCCCTGCCATCGGAGCAGGCACCAGGAGCGCAGGAAATTCAGCGTCAGCGTCAGGATGAGAGCGATAAAGAGAGCCAGCAATACGTCGAAAAGCCAGTTCCGGTGTTTATAGGTCAGCACGTCGTCGAGGAAGGTCTGGGAGATCAGCGGTACGCCGAGATTGACGAGGGACAGGCAGAGACCGACGCCCAAGATGAAGAAGAGCGTCCGATGGTCTTCCATAATGCCGGAAAGCAGCGTTTGCCAGACATTTTCCTGCTCGCCGTCCTGTACGAAGCCCTCGGCGGGGCGCAGCACCAGCGTGACGCCGGTGAAGCTTCCTTCGAACTCTTCCCAAGTGACCGAGCGATGGCCGACCGCGGGGTCGTTCAGGAAGACTTCTCCGGTCTTTTCGTCATAGCCTTCGAATACGAGGAAGTGATGGAACTCCCAATGGATGATGAACGGCGGGATCAGCTTTTTCAGCTCTTCCGGCGCATAGGAAAAGCCCTCCGCTTTCATGCCGAGGGTTTCCGCCGCCGCCATCACGTTGCCCGCGTTGCTGCCGTTGCGGCTGACGCCGCAAAGCTCGCGAAGCTGCTCCAGCGGCATAAATTTTTTGTAATAGCCGAGAATGATGCCGAGGGACGCCGCTCCGCATTCCGCCGCCTCCATCTGCAAGACGACGGGAGTTTTTTCCCGCTTCCTTCCATGAATGAAGGAATCAAGATCCGGCAGCCGATCCCAAAGCGATTTCATTTTGCTGCTCATGTCAATCCGTCCTCAGCCACTGGCCCATCTTGTCAAATGCGTAGGCGAACGGGGATTTCTTGTCGACGATGGCCGTGGCGGTGCAGGTCATTCCCTCTGCGATGGTTTCGTTCGGACCGTTCAACGTCGTCCAGAGATAGCCGGATTTCGAGTCGTTGTCCCGGGTCAGCTCGACCCGGACTTCCATGATGGCGCCGCCGCATTTTTGCACGATCCAGCTTGCGAATTCCTTGTTGCCCGTCCAGTAGACCACGCGGTCACTGTTCACCGGGTACGGCGAAATCTCCAGCACCGTGCCCACCAGCGAGCCGTACAGCGACGAATCGATGGCGCCGGGGGAAATCTGAATCATGGAACCGGGTTTCAGCTTATTGCCCGTCAGCGCGGGCACGACGGCGTAGGAGAGATAGTGTCCCCGGATCTTGCGGGGCGGAAAACCGAGGGCTTTCAGCGTCCCAATCTGCAGGCGCTGCGCATCGATCATGCGGGAGAGCGTCGTCATCACGATCATGCAGGCGATGAAGTAGGCGAGGATCGGGAAGATCAGCGTCATGTTCTTGAACATCTGCGCGTCGTTGCGCACGCGGACCGTGCTGCTGTGG
Organism: uncultured Selenomonadaceae bacterium; assembly: GCA_902777615.1. Classification (GTDB taxonomy): domain Bacteria; phylum Bacillota; class Negativicutes; order Selenomonadales; family Selenomonadaceae; genus RUG12372. The sequence continues at coordinate 690 of CACYUQ010000162.1, read as the reverse complement.
CTGCGCCTGTCCACGACGAGCGCGCGGGGAAACGCCTGCTCGATGAGCGCGCGCAGGGCGTCCCGGTCCGCGTCTTTTTGCGCGGTGGCGATGATCTGCGTCAGCGGCAGCGCGGGGAGCGCGCGCGCATTGATGAGGATGTACCCGTAGGCTTCCGGATCGGCGGCGATGCTCTCGGAGACGATGACGAACTCCGGACTGGTGACGATGCCGCGGACGACGAAGGCGATGTCCTCGCCGCCGAGGCGGACGCCCAGCCTGTCGCCCACGGAAAGCGCGTGTGCGCGGGCAAAATCCCGCTGGAGCAGACAGCCGCGCAGATCCGATCCGTCCAGCGCCGAACCCTCGATCAGATAGGGCCGGTTGATGTCCATCGGGCCGTCGTAGGCCGTGACGCTGACGTTGACGTCAGCGGAGAGCGTGGTTTCCAGATCCGCCTGTGCGCGTGCGGTGACCTCCCGGATTCCCGGCAGGCTGCGCATGCGGGAAAGCGCGGTGCGGTCCGCTTCGGGCAAGGTGACCCAGTAGTCCGCCAGGTTGTTCTCTTCAAAATAGGTTTCCACCGTCACGTCGGCCATCCGGGCGATGCCGTCCAGAACGGCGTAGGCGAAGGTGCCCAGCGTGCACAGCAGGATGATGGAGAGGAACTGCATCACCTGGCGCGACATGTCACGCCGGAGCTTGCGCCCC
>CACYUQ010000161.1 GCA_902777615.1 uncultured Selenomonadaceae bacterium | reverse complement strand
GGAAAAGCCGCCGGGCCGCCCCGCGAAATATGACGTCGAACGGGAAGGGCAGGAGATTTTCGTCTATCATGTGTATGGCGGCAAGACCATCCGCGCCATAGCGAAGGATATGCACATGGGGCCCGCGACGGTCCAGAAGCTCTTGAACCGTGTGCGCTTCGAGGTTGCGGAAAAGTTCGTGCGGGGTGAGCTGCCCCTGACGTCGGACGCGCCGAACTACGAAAAAAATCTCGGCGTGCTGCGCTGGGCGGTCAAGAACAGCTTTGGCGAGACGCGCACGCGGTACGCAGACTTTTTGAAGAATGCGCTCTCGGAGATATAGGAAATGCCGAATAATTTGTAAGAAATATTGGGAAAAGCCTGTGAGGTGTTGCTGATGCAACATCTCACGGGTTTTTTGTATGGTATAATCAACTTTATAGATTTTGGTTCGTGTCTTTTGGAGGGATGCTTCATGGATGATGAACAGAAAATTGATTTTCGGGGCTTGCCGATTTTTGCCGGTATCGGCAAAGACGACGCCGAGATGTTCGTCCGGCAGGTCGGCGGATATGTGCAGAGCTTCCCGAAAGGGACGCGCATTCCCTACACGCACGGCGACGCTCCGCGCATCGGTATCGTACTGGAGGGAAAGGTTCACGTGCTGTTGACGGACCCGTCCGGCAACGAGGTGCTTTGCTATGAGCTGGAAGTAGGCGCGCTCTTTGGCAATGTCTGGGCGGTAGTCGGAACCGAAGTGTGCAGCGGCATGATGCTGGAGATGCGGGTGCGGGCGTCGGTGCTTTGGCTGCCGTACCGGGAGATGGAAAAAGTTTACGGGGAAACGGGCGGTGTGCAGGGCGCCGTGGCGCGAAATCTTTTTTCCGTCCTGTCCCGGATGATGTTTGTGTTGCTCCAGAAAATCGAGGTACTTTCCCAGCATACGGTGCGGGCGCGGTTGCGGCTGTATCTGATTCAGCAGGGAAAAGCACAGGGCGTGCGTCGGGTGCGGGTGCCGGGGCGCGTGCAGCTCGCGAAAATTTTGGAGTGCAACCGCAGCGCGCTGACGCGGGAAATCGGCCGCATGGAAGACGCGGGTGTGGTCGTCTGCGGCGACGGCTGGATGGAACTGAAAGAATAAAGCGAAATAGAAAAAAGCTGGTCATGAACGTTGAAATTTCATGACCAGCCTTTATGTTTTGTCAGTGTTTTTTGCCTTCGGCCTCGTCGCCGTACAGGGCATTCAGGATGTTGACGAGCTTTTTGCGATCCTTTTGGGTCGGCGTCTTGGAGAAAATCTTATAAGAGCCGTCCAGCAGGAACGCCGAAAGGTCGATATCCGGATCCTTTCGCGTGTAAGGACGGTCGTGCTTCAGCAAGAAGTCGAGGGACACATGAAAATAGTCCGCGATTTTTTTCAGCGTTTCATGGTCCGGTTCGCGGATTCCACGCTCGTAACGGTTGTATGTGGATTGTCCGATATGGAGCGCATGGGCGATGTCCGTCTGGGTCAGCGATTCCTTTTCCCGAAGGTAGCGCAGGCGGTTGTTTTGCATGAATAATCCCCCTTATTGTTCCTATTTTACCCCCAAAGCAAGGCAAAGGACAAGGGCTCATTAAAATTTTCGTCGAAATTTTTATATAAAATTTCAGTTGAGGCTCGATAAAAGCTTGGTATCAATAGGTTTTCGTGTGATGCGTGAGAAAATTGCCGATACGCGCCAGCGCCTCGTCGATCTTGTCAAGAGCCGTCGCGTAGGAGCAACGCACGTAACCGGCGCCGCAGTCGCCGAAAGCGCTGCCCGGCACCAGAGCGACGTGCTCGCTCATCAGCAGCTGCTCCGCGAAATCCTCCGAGGAGAGCCCCGTGGAGCTGACGTCGGGGAAGATATAGAACGCGCCCTTCGGCTCGAAGCATTTGAGCCCAAGTTTCGTCAGGCCTTGATAGATGAAGCCTCGCCGCATGTCGTACTCGGCGACCATCTTGTCCCGGTATTTTGCGCCTCGCTTCAGCGCTTCTACGGCGGCGAGCTGGGCGGTAATCGGCGCGCAGAGCATCGTGTACTGATGGATTTTCGTCATCGCGGCGATCAGTTCCGGCGCGCCAAGCGCGTAGCCGATGCGCCAGCCGGTCATCGCGTAGGCTTTGGAAAATCCGTCGAGCAGCAGCGTGCGCTCCTGCATTCCCGGCAGCGAGGCGAAGGAGACGTGCGGCTCGCCGCCGTAAGTCAGATCGCCGTAAATCTCGTCGGAAATCACCAGCAGGTCGTGCGCCTCGGCGAAACGCGCCAGCTCGGCAAGATGCTCGCGCCGCATGACCGCGCCGGTCGGGTTGTTCGGATAGCCGATCAGAAGTACGCGGGTGCGCGGAGTGACGTGCGCTTCGAGATCCTCCACCGTGATGCGGAATTCGTTCTCGATGCGCGCAGGCACGGGCACGGCGACGCCGCCCGCCAACATCGTGCAGGCTTTGTAGGAAACATAGCACGGCTCCGGGATCAGCACTTCGTCGCCGGGGGAAAGCATGGCGCGCAGCGCGATGTCCAGCGCTTCGCTGACGCCGACGGTAATCAGTACGTCCGTCTTCGCGTCGTAGTCGAGGCCGTGCTGTTCTTTTTTGTGACGCACGATTTCCTCGCGCAGTTCCGGCAGGCCGCGGTTCGCGGTGTAGGAGGTGCGCCCCTGCTCCAGCCCGTAGATGCAGCTCTCGCGGATGGTCCAGGGCGTCACGAAGTCTGGCTCGCCGACGCCGAGGGAAATCACGTCATCCATTTCGGCGGCGATGTCGAAAAATTTTCGGATGCCCGACGGTGGCACCGCCTCCACCGAAGGCGCGATCCGCGTTTTCCAGTCGATGCTCATGGCGACACCACCAGCCGATGGTCACGTTGTTTCGGCCCGGTCATCAGACCATCCTTCTTATACGGCTTCAGCATGAAATGGCTGCGCGTCGAGGTTACGCCGTCGATGGTCGCGAGCCGCTGCGCGATGAAGTCGGCGATGGACTGCAGCGATTCCTCCTCGACGATCACGAGAAGGTCGAAGCTGCCGCTCATCAAGAAGACGGAGCGAACCTCGTCGAAGCGGGAAATGCGGTCGGCAATCGCGTCGAAACCGACGTCGCGCTGCGGCGTCAGATTGACCTCGATGAAGGCGGTGACCTTGTGCGTTCCCGCCTTGTTCCAATCGATCAAAGTGTTGTAACCGAGAATGATGCGCTCCTTTTCCAGAGCTTTGATTTCTTTTTCTACTTCGTATTCGCTGCGCTTGAGGACGCCGGCGAGTTCCGGCAGCGGACGCCGCGCGTCGTGCTCGAGGAGCGAGAGTAATTCGTTCATGGAAAAACCTCCGGTAAATTTGATTGCATATTGGACGTATTTTTATTACAATATAAACAATATATCATAGGCGGTCGGGGCGCGCAAGTCTATTTGCGGGCGTGGCCGCGGGAACCGCGGGAGGATTTGGCGATGATTATAGGAAGTATAAGGGACGAGGACACGGCGGGCATGCTGCGCATCATTCTGGATACCTCCGCCTATTCCTTCGCCTCCCTCACCAACTGGGGAAACATCCACTACCTGTTCAACGGACTGCTCCACGACGGCAGGGACCTCAACTACGCCTCCGAGATCAAGAGTATCTTGGAGCATCCGAACTTTACCAAACGCTTCAACGACAAGGCGCTTGACGCGTACCTGTCGTTCCAGTATGTGCCCCAGCCGATGACCTTCTTCAAGGAC
>CACYUQ010000160.1 GCA_902777615.1 uncultured Selenomonadaceae bacterium | reverse complement strand
ACGCCGTTTTGGACTTTGCCCCCGACGTCATTGTGGGCATCCCCTACCAGATCGCCGCCCTGGCGTCCTGGTCGCGGTCTCACGGCCTGCCCCGAGGCCTGCGCTGCGTGCTCCTGAGCGCCGACGACGTGCCGGGGGCCGTCCGCGCGCGCCTTGAGCGGCTCTGGGGCGCGGAGGTCTACTCCCACTACGGGCTCACGGAGACGGGACTGGCCGGCGGCGTGGACTGCTGCGCCCACCGGGGGTATCATCTGCGCGCCTGCGACATGTACGCCGAGATCCTCTCTCCGGATGAAAACGGCTTTGGCGAGCTGGCGGTCACCCCCTTCGGGCGGGAGGCCATGCCCCTGCTCCGCTACCGCACCGGCGATATCGCCCGGATCTCGACGGAAAAGTGTGCCTGCGGCGGGGTGCTGCCCCGGCTCGAGACGATCCGCGGCCGCCTTTCCAACAGCTGCGTGCTCGGCGCTCGGCGACATGGAGGGGGCTCTGGCGGCGTGCGCGGTCCTCGATAAAAACGCGCCGGGCCGCTACAATGAGGAGTATTTGCTCAAGGGCAAGCTCTATGACCAGCTAGGCGACATGGCCAACGCCCAGCGCGCCTTCGCCAACTATATTGCCGTAGAACCGAATGAGATGGACGCCGTTCCGGAGAATTACCGCATGGCGATTGCGGAGGAAAAAAGCCGCGTAGAGCGAAAATACAACAACTGAGAGATGTCAAAAATCCCCGCCGGGTATACCGGCGGGGATTTTTTGTGGGACTTAAACAATTCTGTAGTAAAAAATCAAGAAATTTGATTTTCTTACTACAGAATTTTCCTTGCAAAAAGGAAAAACCGCAAGCCCAAAAAAATTCTGGGCTTGCGGTTTTTGCCTTCACGGCTTAAAGTTATTCGTTTTCCTTGTACCAGAACGGGCGCAGGAAACGCAACGCGCAGGCCTCGCCCGGCTCTGGGCCGGGATCGCGGCGGCCTTTCTGCACGCGCAGCGTCTGCTCGCCAACCTGGATTTGGTAGTCGATGATTTCGCCGAGGAACGCTTTGCGGTTCACGACGCCGTGGAGTCCTTCCGGATCGTCGGCGGAGACGAAGTCGATCTCGGAGGGGCGGCTGGCCCACGAGACGACGTTTTCGCCCGCGAGATGGTCGGGAATCATGACGCCTGCCGGGAGCGCGACGCCGCCCGGGAGCTGCGCCGAGCCGCCGTCCTGATTGACCGCGAGGAAGTTCGACAGGCCGATGAAGCTGAATACGAACTTGTTCGCCGGGTTGTTGTAGATATTGAGCGGCGTGTCGATCTGCTGGACGACGCCAAGCTTCATGACGAGAATCCGATCAGACAGCGCCATGGCCTCGGACTGGTCGTGGGTGACGTAGATGATCGAGAAGCCGTATTTCATCTGCAGGTCCTTGATTTCGAAGCGCATTTCCTCGCGGAGATGCGGGTCGAGGGACGAGAGCGGCTCGTCCAGGAGCATCACGTCGGGGTTGATGGCGAGGGCGCGGGCGAGGGCCACGCGCTGCTTGCCGCCGCCGGACAGGTAGTCCGGGCTTTGGTCCTTCGCCGCCACGAGGTTCGTCGCTTTCAGCGCGTCCATCGTGCGCTGGTCGATTTCGCTCTCGGAAAGTTTCCGGATTCTGAGCGGGAACGCCACGTTCTCATAGACGGAAAGGTGGGGCCAGACAGCGAAGGCCTGGAACACCATGCCGAAGTTTCGCTTTTCCGGCGGGGTGTAATGATTTTTCTTCGGCGAGGAAAAGAGCTGGTCGCCGACCCAGACCTCGCCGTCGGACAGATCCTCGAAGCCCGCCACCATGCGGAGTGTCGTAGTCTTGCCGCAGCCGGAAGGGCCGAGCATCGAGAAGCATTCGCCCTTACCAATCTCATAGTTCAAGTTGTTGACGGCGGTGACGTCGCCAAACCGTTTCGTCACGCCAATCAGACGTACAAAGCCTGCCATCGGTCACTCACTCTCCTTTTTCGTGAAATGGTTGATGACCGTCTGCCCGACGATGATGATGATCAGGGCGATGGCGGCCAGTGCGCAGGAGATGACGGTCTCGCCGTCTTCGTTCAGCGTGTAGATGGCGACGCCGATGGTGCGCGTGGTCGGCGCGTAGAGCATGATCGAGACGGTCAGCTCGCGCAGCGACGGCAGGAAGATCAGGAAGAAGGCCGCGAACATGCCCGGCTTGACCAGTGGCAGCACGATGTCCTTCAGGGACTGCCACATGGTAGCGCCGCAAGCGCGGGAAGCTTCGACCAGAGAGTCGTGGACCTGCTCCAGCGCCGCACTGTTGGCTTTCAGCGAGAATGCCATGTAGCGCGCAATGTAGGCCACGAGGATAATCCAGACGGTGTTGTAAAGATTGATTCCAAACTGTCCGCTCCATGCGAGGATAACGCCAAGCGCGATAACCGAGCCCGGAACCGAGAACGGCAGCATGCCAAGGAATTCCAGAAGGCCTTTGCCCTTGACGTCCATCTTGACGATGACGTAGGAGATCATGACGCCGGCGAACATGGTGATGATCGCGGCGGTCAGGCCCAGCGTCACGCTGTTGAAGATCGCGTCGCGGGTCACGTCGTATTCAAACAGGATGAATTTAAAGTTGTCCAGCGACAGGTTTTCCGGCGTGAAGGACAGGCCGTAGGTGCTGAGGCCGCCCACGAGGAAAATCACGACGGTGGGCAATACGATGGTGAACGCGATATAGGCGAAGCAGAAGAACATCAGCGGGTACTTCAGGCCGCGGAGCTTCAGCTCCATCGGGCGGAAGCTCTTGCCGCCGATAATCTGGTAGTGGCCGGAGCCGAGGATTTTTCGCTGCGCCCAGATGATGCAGGCCGCGCTGATGACGAGCACGGTGGCGAGCACGGTACCGGTGCGGATCGACTCAAAGGAGCCGCCCGACTGGTGGATTCGCTCGTAAATCAGCACCGGGATGTTGTAAATGCCGTTTTCGATACCGAGCACGGCGACGGTGCCGAAATGTGCCATCGAGTAGAGCATGATCAGGAGCGCGCCGGACAGGATCGAGGGCAGCACCAGCGGGATCGTGATTTTCCGCGTGATGGTGAAGAGCCCTGCGCCCGAGATACGCGCCGATTCTTCCAGCGTCGGGTCCATGCGCTCGAGAGCGCCGCAGACCTGAATGAAGACGAAGGGGAACAGATACATGACTTCGACGGCGGAAATGCCATAATAGCTATAAAGGTTGAAAATCGGGCCGTCAAAGCCGAGGTTGTCCATGAAGAAACGGTTGATGAAGCCGGCATTCGGCGACAACAGCATTTTCCATGCCATGGCGCCGATGAAGGACGGCAGCATGAAGGGCACGAGGAACATGCTCTTCATGAATTTCTTGTGCGGCATATCGGTCCGCGTGACGAGCCACGCGAAGAAGGTGCCGACGATGGTGGAGCCGACGGTGGACATACCCGCGATGATCAGCGAGTTCATCAGCGCCTTGAACGTCTCCGGCTCTTTGAGGATTTCACATAAATAATGATATTATTAGTCGAAAGCTAAATGAAAGCAATGAGACAAGAATTAGGGGAATTATTCCCATGTCCGCCAAAAATGGCGATGGACAGGAAAAGGATGATCTGGGCCACGCCGAAAGAGCTTTTCGTGTTCATTCCTCAAGCACCCCCTTCAACGCTTCTTTTTCAAACCAATGCAGGCTCAGGAACGACAGCGAGCACTCGTCTCCGGCTTGGAACATCAAGTCCTGCGAGATGGCGTGATGGGTTTCGAGGCTCGTCCGAAGGTGCGCGCCGTCGATTTCGATCAGATAGTCCATCATCGCGCCGAGGAAGTTCGAACGGCGGATTACGCCGTGTAGTCCTTCGCCGCCCCGCGCAATTCTGACGTCCGACGGGCGGAAGGCCGCGACCCATTCCACAGCGTCGCCTGTGGGCGTTTCCCAAGGCATCGGCTGATTGCCTTTCCCAACGAGAAATGCGCCGTTTTCCTTGCGCACGTCGATGAAGTTCGCGATGCCCATGAAGTTGAACACGAACGGATTGACCGGCTGCTCGAAGATTTCCCACGGCGTGCCGATCTGCTGGATCGCGCCGGTTGCGTCCATGATGGCCACGCGGTCGGAAATGGCGAGGCCGATTTCCTGATCGTGGGTGACGTAGAGCACCGTGACTCCCAGCTTCTTTTGCAGTTCCTTGATCTCGAAGCGCATCTCCTCGCGCAGGTTCGCGTCGAGGTTTGACAGCGGCTCGTCGAGGAGCAACAGTGCCGGGTCGGCGACGAGGGCGCGGGCCAGAGCGACGCGCTGCTGCTGACCGCCGGAAAGCTCCGACGGCAGGCGCTTGTCGAGGCCCTTCATGCCGACGATGTCGATCATGCGCATTACGCGCTCCTGGATTTCGTCTTTCGGACGGTCGGCAATCTTCAAAGGATACGCTACGTTCTCGAAGACGGTCATGTGCGGCCAGACGGCGTAGTCCTGGAACACGACGCCAAGCCCGCGGTTTTCCGGCGGCACGGCAATCCGCGACTCGGGGTCGTTCACCAGCGTATCGCCGATGTAGATCTTGCCCGCGTCCGCGGATTCGAATCCGGCGAGCAGACGGAGCAAGACTGTCTTGCCGCAACCGGACGGGCCGAGCAGCGTAAAGCACTCGCCCTTTTTGAGCGTGAGCGAAAGGTTCTGCAGCACAGGATGTCCCGGATACCCTTTCGACACGTTCTCCACACGGATAATGTCCAAAATACATCACTCCTTTATATTACAAAGCAAGCGGTTCATGCCTTGTCATCGCCCGTGTATCTTCTTACAAATTACAATTATATACTATGACACGTTAAAATGCTATAGAAAAACACTGCAATCTGTGATTTTTCTGTTTCTTTCATTTTTCTTGCATCGAGGAGAAACTTGTGCAAAAATAAAGTAAGTAATACTTACTTTGTTTTTGCGAGGTGATTGTGATGGAAGTCGATATCGTTGCCGTTTCTTCGCGGGGACAAATTGTTCTTCCCATGGAGATGCGAAAGAAGCTTTCCATTGCTGACGGAGATCGGCTGGCCGTTTTTGCCACGGATGAGGTGATCGTGCTGAAGCCCCTCCGGCTGCCGACGGCGAAAGAGTTTTCCGGTTGGCTGGATGAGGCGCAGGAATGGGCGAAAGAAGCGGGGTATGAGATGGATGATGTGAACGACGTTATACGTTCCGTCAGAAGAAGGAAGAAAAAATGAAGATCGTCATAGATACAAAGGTCGTCATCGCGGCGTTTTTCTTTGGCGGCGACGCCCGACAAATCATTGAGGCCGTGGCGCAGGGAAAGCTGACGGCCTATGCCACGAGAGAGATTGTAGAGGAATACAAGGCCGTCTGCGTCAAGATGCAGCGAAAACGTAAAAAGCTGCGCCCCAATCTGCTGTTGCCGTTTACCGCGAATCTGCATATCGTAGAGACGAAGCCTGAGATTGCAGCGGCTTACGGTGACGGCAAATTTATTTCCTGCGCGGCAGAAGTCGGGGCGGTTTATGTCGTCGATGATAAAGAGGACGCAGCGCTCGCGATGGAGGGCGCGTCAGTTAAAATCATGATCGCACAGGGATTGTGCCAGCTTCTTTCGCTGTACGCCTGAGGCAAATTCATTTTTCTTGGAGCAATTTTTCGATCTTCCCGAGCACATCGTCAATCTCGGCATTCAGCGCGGCGCGTTTCTTTTTGTAGTCCGCAATCAACTTGAACGGTTCGAGGATTTCTTCTTCCTCGTGGGGGAAGCCGCAAAGATCCAAGTTATAGCCGCCGTCCATCAGTTCTTGGACGGTGTATTTTTTCGCCTTCGGGTTGCCGTCCTCGTCGATTTCCTTGCGATGATTCCACCAGTCCAAGACCGGACGAAAATGCTCCAGCTTCATCGGCTTCATCTTCGAGAAATGCTTATAGCCCTCGGGCATATCAAGACGGTAGAACCAAGTTTCTTTTGTCGGGTGGGTGTGATTGAAAAAAAGAAGGTTCGTGGTGATGCTCGTGTAAGGCGAAAAGACGCTGCCCGGCAGGCGGACGATGGTGTGCAGGTCAAATTCCGACAGCAACTTCTTCTTGATGTTCGCCTTCGTGTTGTCCGTGCCGAACAGGAACCCGTCGGGCAGCACCACGGCGGCGCGTCCGCCTTTCTTTAGCCGGTACATGATGACGCTCATAAAGAGGTCGGCGGTCTCGGAGTCGGCGAGGTCGGCGGGGAAATGGCTCTGCACGATGGGTAGTTCGTTGCCGCCGTATGGGGGATTCATCAGGATTACGTCGAAACGGTCGTCGTCCGTGTAGTCCAGCACGTCTTTCATCAGGCTGTTGTCGTGCAGGATGTCCGGCTCGTCCACGTCGTGGAGCAGCAGATTCGTGACCGCCAGCATATAGGGGAACTGCTTTTTCTCGATGCCGTGGGCGGAGCGGAGCCACGTCTCGTGGTCGGCGGCGGTCTTGACTTGCTTTTCCAGTTCCCGCAGCCAACTGACCATGAATCCGCCCGTACCCGCCGCGAAATCCGCCATCGTCTCGCCGAGCTTCGGCGCGATTATCTGTGCCATGAAGTCGGTGACGGCGCGGGGCGTGTAAAATTCGCCCGCGCTTCCTGCGGATTGCAGTTCTTTCAAAATCGTCTCGTAAATGTCGCCGAGGGCGTGGATATTCTCGTAGCTGGTCAGGTCGATACCCTCGATGACGTCCACCACTTGCCGCAGCAGCACGCCGTTTTTCATGTATTGGTTCGTGTCCTCGAAAACGCTCTTGACGACGCTCTTCTTCGCGGGCATATCGGGCGTGACGGCAAGGTTTTTCAGTGTGTCAAAATTACCGATGAAGGAAATCAACTCGTCGCCGGTTAATGTGTCGTCTTTCGCCCAATTCCGCCAGCGGTATGCCTCGGGAATGACAGAAGTATATCCGTCGTCCAGCTCCCATTCCTCTTCTTTCGCGTCGTAAACCTTGAGGAACAGCATCCAGACAATTTGCTCGATGCGCTGGGCGTCTCCGTTGATGCCGGGATCGTTCCGCATGATGTCGCGCAGTTTTTTGATCAGACCGTTTAGATTACTCATTGGGTATCTCCTGTCTTGTAGATTGTGTATTGTCTCTTGCCTTCCCCTCTGGGGAAGGTGGCAGCCCGCAGGGCTGACGGATGAGGTTTTGCATCATATCGCTTAACCGCAAATGTAGCGTCTAAAAACCTCACCCACCGCTAAAGCGGTCCCCCCTCCCCAAAGGGGAGGGCAAGAAGGAGCGATAATCATCCCGCCTTGTAGATTTCTTCTTCCAGCGCTTTCAGCGCGGCTTTGTAGCTTTCCTTGCCGCCGAAGCAGTCCTTGATGGTCTCCAGGTCATTGGTGA
>CACYUQ010000159.1 GCA_902777615.1 uncultured Selenomonadaceae bacterium | reverse complement strand
TTGTGTAATGCCGACGATATTCGTCTTCGTGCGATCGAGTTTCGCTCGTTCCCGCATGAACGCCAACAAATTCTCCTTTTGCTCCTCCTCGTCCATGTCAATAAAATCGACGACGATGATGCCGCCAATGTCGCGCAATCGGAGTTGCCGCAAGATTTCCGCCGCCGCCTCCATATTCGCCCGGTAAATCGTGTCCGACAAATTCGACTGCCCGACGAATTTGCCCGTGTTGACGTCGATGACCGTCAATGCCTCCGTGCGGTCGATGACAAGAAAACCGCCGGAAGGCAGCTCGACTTCGCGATCGGAAAGCGTTTCCAGCTCTGCCTCCGCCTCATAGGCGCGAAAAAGCGGCGCTGCACCTTCGTACAGCTCGACGCGTTCCAAAATCGCGGGCGAAATATACTCGACCAAATCCCGAACACGCCGATACGTCTCGGCGTCGTCGACAATCAGACGCGAAACATCATCCGTCAACAAATCACGCACCACGCGGATTGCCATATCCGCGTCCCGGTAAAGAAGCGCGGGAGCGGAAAGAACACGGCTGCGCGCTTGCAGGGACGCCCAAAGCTGTGAAAGATAGCGCAGGTCGCCCTCGAGTGTCTGCCGTTCCTGTCCCGCGGCCAGCGTCCGGACAATCAGCCCCATCCCTTCAGGGCAGATTTCCTGCGCCAGCATGTGCAACCGTTCCCGCTCTTCCTCGTCCTCAATACGCCGCGACATGCCTATGTAATTTGCGGTAGGCATCAGGACGACATTCCGTCCCGGCAAAGAAAGCCGCGTCGTAACGCGTGGGCCTTTCGTTCCGACGGCGTCCTTGACCACTTGGACGATGACCGCCTGCCCGACATGAACTTTTTCCTGCCCCTCCGCATTTTCCTCCTGTCGGTGATGTGTGCCGCCGCCAAGATAGAGAAACGCGTTTTTCTTTTGCCCGATGTCGACAAAGGCCGCCTGCATCCCGGGCAGTACGTTCTGCACTCGCCCCTTGTAAATGTTGCCGACGAGATGGGAATGGGACGGACGCTCGATTTCCATCTCGCTCAGACGCTCGTCCTCAATCAACACCATGCGCGTCTCTTCCGGCGTTACATTGAGAAGGATATTTTTCACGTCCTCATCCCTCCGTATCCGCCGCAAGCAATTCTTTCCCGCCGCAGTATAGCGCGCGCCGATGCACCAACGCCAATTCAGCCTCCACAGGAAACGCAAATCTCTCGCAAAGCGTCGCCAAAACCTCCTGCGGTTTGATGCTCCCTTTAGGCGTAATGCGCACCGGCATCGAAAGACGGAGCGAAGCGCCCTCCGCTTTCGCCCGGATTTCGCCGCAAATATACTGTTTAATATCAATCTCCCGCGTTTTTTTCGGCGTCTTTCGCAAATAGACACACTCCCGCACCGCATGAAAAGCGTCAAGAGCCGCCTGAGCCGCGGAAACGGAACCGCTCAGCGGAACCGTGATTTCGTAGGCAGCTTCATCAACGATCGCCATCAGCGCCTTGGGCTTTCCCTCCGTCACACAAAGTCCAAGCAATCGAACGCCGTTCGGCAGTGCGGCGCGCAAGCGCCCGGCAAGCTCATCCTCATCCACCGGCCCTGTCAGTTCCAAATCCATATACTCCGCTTCGCTGGTAACGCCGACGGAAAGCGCCGATGCGAAGCTCAATTTCATGTGCGGATTGAACCCCTCGGAATATGCGGCGGGAAGCTTCGCGCGACGAATCGCCCGCTGCATCAGCGCCGCATAATCGAGATGTGAGATATAGCGGAGCGGCTCGTCTTTCGTGACGCGCGCACGGCAATAGCAGCTCATGGTTTCGCCTCCCTGTCGATGACGCGGGCGTCCAGCGTCGGGCAGACGGCACAGCCTGTGCAGCGCCCCCGTCGGCAGTCCGGCGTCAACTCACCCCGCAGGCTGCGCTCCCGTTCCGTCCAGAGATACGCGCGGGAAACTCCCGGAGACGTATGTTCCCACGGGAATTTTTCTTCCCGTCCTCGTTCACGCTCGTTGTAATATTCCGGTACAACGCCAAGCGCCGCGAACGCGTCCAGCCAATATTCCTCATGGAATTGGTCGCTCCATCCGTCGAACCGTGCCCCGCGCCGCCACGCCTCAAAAATCACCCGAGAAAGGCGACGATCACCGCGTGCCAGAACGCCTTCGAGACGGCTGACCCGCGCGTCATGGTAATTGAATTGGATTGCACGATCACGAATGTTTTCTTTCAAAAGATGTTGCTTGCGCTCAAACTCGGCCAGCGAGTCCTGCGCCGCCCATTGGAACGGCGTAAACGCCTTCGGTACGAAACAGGAAACGCTGATTGTAACTTTCGCGCCTCGTTTTCCTGTTATTTCCTGATAACGGTCCACGACCTTTTTGGCCAATTTCGCGATGCCGATAATATCCTCGTCGGTCTCCGTCGGGAGTCCCAGCATGAAATAGAGCTTGACGGACTTCCAGCCCTTTCGGAACGCCGCCGAAACCGCATCCATCAGATTTTCCTCGGTGACGCCCTTGTTGATGACGTCGCGCATCCTCTGTGTGCCCGCTTCCGGCGCAAAAGTCAGACCACTTTTCCTGACCTGCTGCATCTTGTCCGCGAGACCGATAGAAAAGCTGTCGATGCGAAGCGACGGCAACGAAAAGCTGACATTCTCCCCTGCAAAATCTCCCATCAGGTCGTCCACCAGCCCGTCGAGACATGAGTAATCCGCCGAGCTCAAAGAAGTCAGCGACATCTCGTCATAACCGGTGACGTCGACCATTTTTCGCGCCAACGCGCGCAGTTTCTCCACGCTCCGCTCCCGCACCGGACGGTAGGCCATACCCGCCTGGCAAAAACGACACCCACGGGAACAACCTCGGAACAACTCCAACATGATGCGGTCATGAACGATGTCGATATATGGCACTACAGGCTTTTCCATTGCTTCCGCCTCGTCCATGTCGCGCAGGATACGCTTATAAACGACGGCAGGCACATCCTCGTCCTGGCGCTCCATGCCGCAGAAATCCCCGTTTTCTTTATATCGCGGCGTATAGAGTGACGGCACATAAATCCCCGAAATCCTGGAAGCACGCCGCAAAAATTCTTTCCGCCCGCCGGGTCTTCCTTCTTTTTTCCATACGACAAAAAGCGAAACCAGCTCGCCCAAAACTTCTTCGCCCTCACCGATCACGAAAAGGTCGAAAAAATCGGCGACGGGCTCTACATTGTAGACGCACGGACCGCCGCCGACCACAAAAGTCTTACCCTCGCCGCGCTCTGACGCCCAAAGGGGAATCCCGGCAAGGTCGAGCATATTGAGAACGTTCGTATAAATCATTTCGTATTGCAATGAAAAGCCAAGAAAGTCAAATTCACGAACAGGCGTCCGCGTTTCCAGAGAGAACAGCGGCAACTTGCGCTTCCGCATTTCCGCTTCCATATCAACCCACGGCGCGTAAACCCGCTCCGCCGCTGTATCTTCCCGGCGGTTCAATATCTCATACAGGATTTTCAGCCCAAGATTTGACATGCCTACTTCGTAAACATCCGGCATCGAAAACGCAAACGTGCAGACGGCGTCCTCATGTCGCTTTCCACTGCAGTTCCATTCATGCCCCGTATATCTGGCGGGCTTCATCACCGCCTGCAAAAGGTCGGGCGTCAATGATACCATAATATTCATCCCTCATAATTTAGAAAATCAGCCGTTGTTTTTTCATGTAAATATTCAACAGCAATGCGATAGCCATAATATTCGTCGTCAGGGAGCTGACGCCGTAACTCATCAGCGGCAGCGGAATGCCCGTAACGGGCATGATTCCCATCGTCATGCCGATATTGACCAGCACATGGAACGCCAACATCGACGTGATACCTACAGCCAGCAACATCCCAAAAGTATCGCTGGCATCCTGCGCAATCCGTAT
>CACYUQ010000158.1 GCA_902777615.1 uncultured Selenomonadaceae bacterium | reverse complement strand
CCCCTTGAGGGGAAGGTGGCAGCCGAAGACTGACGGATGAGGTGTTAAGACGTAACGATTCACACGAGCGTAAAATCGCTACACCTCACCCACCGCTAAAGCGGTCCCACCTCCCCTCAAGGGGAGGGCAAGATTAGAGACATTATTAGGAGGTTTTATTTATGACGACGGGAAGATTTGGAAAATATGGCGGGCAGTTCGTGCCGGAGATTGTGATGCCGGTGTTGACGGAACTGCAAGCGGCCTATGAGAAGTACAAGGACGACGAGGGATTCAAGGCAGAGGTGCGCGAATATCTGGAGCGCTACGCGGGGCGTCCGACGATGCTCTACTATGCGAAACGGCTGACCGAGCACTACGGCAAGGCGAAAATATATCTGAAGCGCGAAGATTTATTGCACACCGGGGCGCACAAGATCACCAACGCGCTGGGGCAGGCGGTGCTGGCGAAGCGTATGGGGAAAAAGCGCGTCATCGCGGAGACGGGCGCGGGCCAGCACGGCGTCGCGACGGCGACGGCGGCGGCGCTTTTCGGCATGGAGTGCCATGTGTTCATGGGAACGACGGACATTGAGCGGCAGAAGCTGAACGTGTTCCGAATGAAGCTCCTCGGCGCGAAGGTCATTCCCGTTTCCAGCGGAACCGGCACATTGAAAGACGCGACCAGCGAGGCGATTCGCTATTGGGCCGCGCATATCGAGGATACGCATTACATCATCGGCTCGGCGGTGGGGCCGCACCCGTATCCGACCATCGTGCGCGACTTCCAGTCTTGCATCGGCAACGAGATTCGCGCGCAGGCGAAGCGCGAGACCGGCGGGCGCATCGACTACCTCTTGGCTTGCGTTGGCGGCGGCAGCAACTCCATCGGGACGTTTTACGAGTTCCGCGACGATAAAGAGGTCAAGAAGATTGGTATCGAGGCCGGCGGGCGCGGCGAGGCCGAGGGCGACAATGCGAAAACGCTCTCCGGAACCGGAAAACCGGGTGTTCTGCACGGCGCGTACAGCTATGTTTTGCAGGACGGCGACGGGCAGATCGTCGAGGCGTATTCGCTTTCGGCGGGGCTCGACTACCCGGGCGTCGGGCCGGAGCATTCCTATTTCAAGGACGCGGGCATCGTCGAGTACGTTTCCGTCACCGATACAGAAGCGTTGGACGCGTTCCGCCGTCTGTCCGAGATCGAGGGCATCATCCCCGCGCTGGAGAGTTCCCACGCCCTCGCGTATCTCGAAAAGCTGATGCCGAAAACGAAAGAAGATGAGGTCGTCGTGTTGTGCCTGTCGGGGCGCGGCGACAAGGATGTGCAGATGGTCGCGAAAGCGCTGGGAGAGGAGTTGTAATCATGACGCGTATAGAAAAGAAATTTGCCGCGCTGAAAGACGCGAAGAAAAAAGGTCTTGTTATCTATCTGATGGCGGGCGTGCCCGACGTGAAAGGAACGATCGAGGCTGTAAAAGCGGCGGAGCGTGCCGGGGCAGATTTTATCGAAATCGGCCTGCCGTTTTCCGATCCGTTGGCGGACGGCCCGGTGATTCAGGAGGCGGGAATCCGCGCGCTGAAGGGTGGCATGACGCTTTCCGGCGTGCTGGAGCTCGTCAAGGAACTTCGTAAATTTACCGAAATCCCGTTGATCGGCATGGGATATATCAACAACGTACTGCACTACGGCGCAGAAAAGTTCGTTGTCGACGCGAAGGCGGCGGGGCTGGACGGCGCGATTCTGCCTGACGTGCCTCATGAGGAAAGCGCCGAGCTGCGCGACATCTGTGCCAAGCACGACTTTCGCCTAATCGAGTTCGTGACGCCGGGTACCACGCCCGACCGTCTCACTCAGACTTGCGAAAGCGCCAACGGCTTTATCTACGCGGTGTCAGTCAACGGCGTCACCGGTGAGAAGAAAATAGACTACTCGATTATCGGCAAGGTTGCACAAAAGGTTCGTGCGAAAACCGATGTTCCGATTGCCGTAGGCTTCGGTATCGGTTCGACGGAGGCGGCGGTGGACGCTGCAAAGGACGCTGACGCCGTGATTGTCGGCAGCGCCGTCGTGCGCCGTTTGATGGAAGGCAAGACGCAGGAGGCGGAGGAATTCGTCGCGTCCTTGCGCCGTGCGCTCGATGCTGCGTATTGACAGGAGGGGAGAGCTATGCCGGAAACAAAATTGAGGCTACGTCCCACACTGGCCGAATATGAGAAATGCGCGCAGAAAACGCCATTGATTGCCGTCAGTACGGAAATTTCCATCGACCTCGACACACCGGTTTCGATATATTACAAGCTCGTCGGAGAGGCGAAAGGCTTCCTCTTGGAATCGGTGGACACCAGCAGCCAGACGCTGGCGCGATACTCGTTCATCGGCGCGGAACCGTTCATCCGCTTGCAGGTTTTCAAGAACCGCTTGATGATCAAGGACAAGGACCTGATGAAATGCATTGACGGCGACCCTGTCCACGCACTGAAGCAGTACATGGCGGCACGCTGTCCCGCCGCCTTTGGCGAGAATATTCCGTTGGCGAACGGCGGACTCGTGGGCTATTTCAATTATGAAATCGTCTCGACTTTTGACCGGGTGCGTGGCATGGAGGCCGCAGATGAGGAGCTCCTCGGCGAGTTCATGGTCTGCCGCGTACTCGTGGTCTTCGACGCGTTGAAAAACACCGCGCGGTTGATATGCCTGACCGACGCTTCAGGCGGCGCGGCGTCGGCTTACGCGGAGGCGGAGCGCAAGATGGAGGCGCTCCTAGCGAAAATGCGCGCGCCGATTCCTGCGCAGCCGTCGAATTTCCCGCCTCGCGAGGAAAAGGTCGATTTCCTGAAAAAGTACGCAACGCCGCCCGCTCGCGTCCTTGATATGATTCGGACCATCAAGGAGCATATCTTCGCGGGGGATATTTTTCAGGCGGTGCCGTCCTTTCGGTTTGAGGAAAAAATCACGCGACCGGCGTTCTTGTTTTATCGGCGGCTGCGCCAGGTCAATCCGTCACCGTACATGTTTTATATGAATTTCGGCACGACGAAGTTGGTGGGCGCGTCACCGGAGCGTCTCGTCAAGGTCGTGGACGGCGTCGTCTACACCTATCCGATTGCGGGCACGCGGCGGCGCGGCAAAAACGACGCCGAAGACGCGGCGCTGGCCGAGGAGCTGAAAGCCGACGAGAAAGAACGCGCCGAGCACGCGATGCTCGTGGACCTCGCGCGAAATGACATCGGGCGCATTTCCGAGCCGGGCAGCGTCAAAGTGACGAAGCTGATGGCGGTGGAACGCTTCAGCCACGTCATGCACATGGTCTCCGAGGTCGTCGGCACGCTGAAAAAGAGCTTCACGCCGATGGACGTGCTGCAGGCGTCGTTCCCGGCGGGGACGGTCAGCGGCGCGCCAAAGCTCCGGGCAATGGAAATCGTCCACTCACTGGAGCCGGTCCAGCGTAAGAGCTACGCCGGAGCCGTCGGGTACATGGATTTCGCCGGGAACATGGACGTCTGTATCACGCTGCGCACCATGCGCATCGAGAACGATGATACGGCCTACATCCAGGCGGGGGCTGGTATCGTCGCGGATTCTGTGCCGGAAAACGAGTACAATGAATTTTTGCAGAAGGCGAAAGCGCTGTTCAAAGTCGTCGAGGAGGTGGAAAACGATGCTGCTCCTCTTGGATAATTACGATTCGTTTACCTATAACGTTTATCAGCTTCTGGCGGAGTTGGGCGCGGAGATCGAGGTCGTGCGGAACGACGTGGCAACGGTGGAAGAATTGGCAGCACGGAATTACAGCGGGATTGTCATTTCTCCCGGACCCGGCGAGCCGAGGGATTCGGGCATCACCGAAGACTTGATTCGCAAAATGAAAGGCCGCCTGCCGATTCTTGGCATCTGCCTCGGTCATCAGGCCATCGGCGAAGTCTTCGGCGGCAAGGTGGTGCGTGCACCCAAAATCG
>CACYUQ010000157.1 GCA_902777615.1 uncultured Selenomonadaceae bacterium | reverse complement strand
GTTTCCCTTATCGTTATTCCTATCGTTTGGCCGTTCTTCCCCTGATCGGGCAGCTGCTGAAACGAAAAGAGACGCCCCCGCATTTGCGGGGGCGTTTTTGATGCTTGTAATTTTCAGGGAAAACCGATATAATGTACAACGTTGGAGGTGGAGTGAGTGGAGGATGCAGAAGTTGTGCGCCGCATTTTCTTTTCGTTCTTGAGCGCGTTGTGCGTTATTTTCATTGCGGGGGTTCTCATCGGTCCGAGGAACAAAGAGAAATGGTTCAAGCTGCGCGATATGCGGAAAGGATTCTGGTTCTTCAACCGGCGCGGCATTTTGGGCGAGACCCTGCGTTTCGGCTGGCCGAAGACGAAAGAGGGATTTCAGGCGGCGGGTGCGATGCTCGTTGCGATTGCGCTGACGACGTACATTATTTTTATTATATGAACCAGAGGGAAAACAAAAAGCTGTCTCATGAAGTGGGAACATCTTCATGGACAGCTTTTTTATGTTCAAGTGGGTTATTCGTCTTCTTCGTTTCCAATGATTTTCAGGATTTGGCGGTTCTTCATCATCCGCGCCGGGCTCATTGACGCCCAATCGTAGAATCGGTGGTATACGTCGTAGCGGCGGAAGCTCGCGACGTTTTGCTGCTGGGCGGCGTCCATCACGTCCCAGAGCAGCGTGAGACCATAGCGTTCCTTGAGTTCGTCGAGCACGCCGATGCGTGAGAGTGCGTCGGCGTTGTCGTAGACGGCCAAGAACATTTGGTATTTCGCCGGGCAGTTTTTGCGGAAAAGTCCTTGGTTGAAAAAGGTCAGCTTGCCGGTTTCATAGAAAATGTTGTCCGGCGTCATGTTCAGATACGCGCGCTCCAAAATCACGCCCCAATCCGCTTCGGTGTCGAAGTTTTTCATGCAGTTCGCGGCGTCTGGCACCGGGGCCGAGGATTGGAGAATCGCCGCCCAGAGTCGCTCCATCGACGCCAGTGCGGTGTCACGGTCGCTGGGCGCAGCCGTTTGGAGCCAAGCTGCCATCGTCGGCGCGTCGAGGCGCGGCATGACCAGCTGCCCGTCCACGAGTTCGCAAGGCACGACATCCAGCCCGCGCTGGCGGAGCGTTTCCAGATTGTTCGCGATTTCCCGCAGCCCTTCCGCAGCTGCATCTATCATCGGCTTTTTGATCACGCGTTCCCCTTCGCGACAGGTCGCGATGCTGTATGCGGGCGCACGGTCGAAAGCGAGCGAAGCCGATTCCGTAGGGCAGAAATCCTCCTGCATCCCACATTCGACAAAGAAGGAATTCGCCATTGCCGGGAACAGCCCGTTCCGCACGGCGTCCGCGTATAGGGCTGCTTCCGGCAGGACGCGCGTGTCCGGCGTCGTGTCGTAGGGAATCAATGCGTCGCCGATGGAAGCGCCCGGGAGCACGGTGTCGGTGAAAATGAACTGGGGCAGACGGAAATCCGGCAGTGGGTAGTAGAATTTCCAATGCCGGAAACCCGCCGCCGAGAATATTTCGATAAGCTCCGTCTTCGTGAAGAGGCGCCCGCCACCGACGTTTCCCGAAAGTTCGCCGAAAAGCTCGTCCGAATACGGGTCACGCGCGCCGCAGGCGAATTTCAGGCCGAGGCGGTTATCCATCGCGAGCAGCAGCTGGCCCTGCGGCTTCAAGTAGCCGAGCAATGATTGCAGATAAGCCGCATAAGGGGCGAGGCTTTTTTCACCGTCGGCGACGCGGGGCAGCACGTCCACGAGGACGATCGCGTCGAAACGCTGGGAAAACGGGATGTCGCGCAGCCGTCCGGCATACACGTCGATATTGTCCTTCTTGTCCCATCGCTTCGCGCAGGCGCGGGCGCGGAACAGCGAAGCGTCCACTGCGGCGACGTGTGCTGCGTGATCGGCGAGCACGCCCGTCAGCGCGCCGAAGCCGCAGTCGATTTCCAGCACATCGGCGTCTTTCGGCATATCGTACCATCCGAAAAGCGCCTGCCGCATATCGGACAGATGGGAAAACACGTCCCAGCGCCCGTCGGTCGAGAGAGCCTCGTCGTAGACGCCGTCGGGATGCACCGTGATATAGTGGTCGATGTCCTGTTCTACTTGGGAGACAGGGGTTGACGTCGTAATAAATTTATTGTGCAGTCGTGCCATCGGTCTGCTTCCTCCTGCTGTGTCGTACGCTATAGATTATGGTTAACGTGGCCTTCCCTTTGAGGGGAAGGTGCGCGCGAAGCGCGACGGATGAGGCGTTACATCGTCTCGGCGACCACCTCACCCACCGGCTTTGCCGGTCCCCCGCCCCTCAAGGGGAGGGCAAGAATTTTATATATGTTAAGTGAGAACATTATACCATAAAGGTATAAGTGGTTCCATCGTTTCTTTGCTTTATGCATCTGTGATTGAAAAATGGATTTTTATGTTTTTCCTACTGTAAAAAAATATATTCAATGCTATAATAGCAAGAATGGAAATTTTTGCAATAAGGAGAGGAAAAAATATGAGCGCGACGGTTTGCCTTGTGATTTTGGCGATCCTCTGCTTCTTCTTCGTCACGGAACTTTTGCCGCCGGCGGTTACGGCGATGACCGGCGCGATTGCCGTGGGGCTTGCCGGTCTTGTTCCGTTGCGGGATATTTTCAACGGCCTTTCCAACGATATGGTGATCCTGATGGCGGGAATGCTCGTCGTAGGCGCGTCCATGTTCCATACGGGGCTGGCGCAGCGAATCAGCGAGTGGGTCGTCCGCCATGTGGGAAAGAGCGAGAACAGCTTGATGCTGGTGTGCATGGGCGTGGGCGCGGTCATGAGTTCAGTGCTTTCGAATATTGGTATGACGGCTACGCTGCTCCCAATCGTGCGCGGCATTTGTTCCGCTTCCAAGATTTCCCCGCGCAGGCAGCTGATGCCGATGGCCTTCGGGTGCGGGCTCGGAGGCGTCATCACCGTCATTGGGACGCCCTCGAACTTGATTGCTTCCGGCACATTGGAAAATGCGGGGCTGGATGGTTTCGGCTTCTTTGAGTTTGCGTGGATTGGCGTTCCTGTCACAGCGGCAGGGATTTTCTATATGGTCCTTTTCGGCAAGAGATTCTTGCCGCTGGATGGCGCAACAGGCCGAGGGATTGACGAAAACGCGGCGGTGGCGGCCCAGGCGTCGACAAACGATCCGCGAAAAATGTATGCGGCTGCCGTCGTTTGCATGGTTACGCTGGTCATGCTGGCAATCGGGACGGGAATCCTGCCGGAACATATTACCGCGATTGTCGCTGTGCTTCTCCTGGTTTCAGGTAAGTGCCTGACCGTGAGACAGGCGATTGAGAGCATTGACTGGGGCACGGTGTTCCTGTTTGCGGGGATGATGCCGGTCGCGACGGCATTGGACAAGAGCGGCGCCAGCCGCTTCTTGGCGGATGCGATGCTTGGCCTGATGGGGGAGCCCCCAGACGCTTTTGCGATTACGTCGATTCTCTTTTTCTTGTCCTGTGGTCTGACGCAGATAATGTCGAATACGGCCTCCGCGGCCATCCTTTGTCCATTGGGGATTTCCATCGCACAGGAGATTGGCGCCGCCCCCCGTGCGGTACTGATGGTGATCGCGGTGGGCACCTCCTGTGCTTTCGCCACGCCGGTAGGGACGCCGCCGAATATGCTGGTACTCGCTCCCGGCGGTTACAAGTTTCGTGATTATGTAATCACGGGTACACCGCTGATTCTCGTCTGCTTTCTCGTTTCGTTGCTCGTAGTTCCTCATGTATGGCCGCTTTTTCCCTGAAATCATCAACTTTCGCGTTTCTCAGACGAATAGCTGCTGCAGGAAGGAAAAATCTTCCTGCAGCAGCTATTTTTGATGGAAGTTTATGCCGTATTGGATGGGATAATTTATGGGATTTTATGCCATTTTTCGGGATTAATTTTAGTGAACATGTATTCTATAATTCTACAAATATGTAAAATAACTGAAAGAAAATCATTG
>CACYUQ010000156.1 GCA_902777615.1 uncultured Selenomonadaceae bacterium | reverse complement strand
GCCCCATATGCGTGAAAGCCTGTACGTCCGCGATGACGACTGGCGCCTTTCCCTCATGGCCGGCAACTTCGTGACGCTGACCAATCTCCCGGAAGCCGAGCTTCAGCGCATCATTGACCGCAAAGCGAGCCCCATCTACATCTCCGTCCATACGACGGACGGCGCGCTCCGCCAAAGGATGCTGAACCACCGGCACGCGGACAGGATACTGGATCACCTGAAGCGCTTTTCGGACAATGGCATCAGTTTTCACTGCCAGATTGTCCTGTGTCCGGGAATCAACGACGGCGAACACCTGGACAGGACGCTCCGCGATCTTGCTTCTTTCTCGCCCCACGCGCTCAGCGCGGCGCTGGTCCCGGTCGGGCTCACCAAATACCGCGATCATCTCTATCCGCTCCGGCCTTACACCCGGTCCGAAGCACAGGCGGTCATCTGGCAGGCCGAGGCTTTTCAGCAGATCATGCTCAGCAAAGCAGGAACGCGATTCGTCTTCCCTTCTGACGAGTTCTATCAAATCGCCGGCTTTCCGATACCGCCGGATGAAGCCTACGAGGAGTACCCACAGTACGAAAACGGCGTGGGGCTTCGGCGGCGCCTGCAGGATGAATTCGAAGCCGCCTGTTCTTTGGAAGAGCCCCTTCAGGCACAGAGAAAACGGCGTGTCATCGTTGCGACCGGCACTTCTGTGGCGCCGTTCATGGCAGCGCTCCTGTCCGCCCATCCCATCGAAGGGCTCGCCGTCACCGTTCAGCCGATCCGAAATCGGTTTTTCGGAGAGACGGTGACCGTCTCCGGCCTGATCACCGGCCAGGATCTGGTCTCCCAGCTGAAAGGCTGTGCAGCAGATGAAATCCTGATCACCGAAAACATGCTCCGAAAAGGAGACGACGTCTTTCTCGATAATCTTTCCCTCCCGGAAGCGATAGAGCAGCTCGGAATTCCGATCCGTCCCGTCCCGGACGACGGCGGCGCTTTACTGGATGCCCTGCTCGGTAAGGAGTTGTCATGACAGATCAACTGGTTGCTATCGTAGGACGCCCGAACGTCGGGAAGTCCACCTTCTTCAATAAAATCGCGGGCCGCAGGATTTCCATCGTCAAGGATACCCCCGGCGTGACCCGCGACCGCATTTACGTCGACTGCGAGTGGCTCGGACGGCAGTTTACGCTGGTCGACACCGGCGGCCTGGAGCCCAAATCCGACGATATGATCCTCAGGGAAATCCGGAAACAGGCGCAGATTGCCATCGACACCTGCGACGTCATCCTCTTCTTTCTGGACGGCCGGATGGGTCTCACCGCTGACGACGAGGACGTCGCTGCCCTCCTGCGGAAAAGCGGAAAGCCGATCATTCCGGTGATCAACAAGGTCGACTTTTCCGGCCTGGAGGATTCGGTTTACGAGTTTTACGCGCTCGGGCTCGGTGATCCCGTCCCCATCTCCTCCACGAACATGCTCGGCCTCGGCGATCTGCTGGACAAGGTTCTTTCGCTGCTGCCGCAAACTGCAAAAGACGAGGAAGAAAAGTCCCTCATCGAGATTGCCGTGGTCGGCCGTCCCAACGTGGGAAAGTCCAGCCTCGTCAACCGCATTCTCGGCCAGGAGCGGACCCTGGTGTCCGACATCGCCGGAACGACGAGGGACGCGATCGACTCACAGTTCGTCTTCAGCGGCCAGACCTACAGCATCATCGATACCGCCGGTATCCGGCGCAAAAAGTCGATCGAGGAGGAGTCCATCGAGCGCTACAGCATTCTGCGTTCGCTGGATGCCATCCGGCGGGCGGACGTCGTGCTCATGCTGCTCAATGCCGAAGACGGCGTCACCGAACAGGATACGAAGATCGCCGGCTTCGTTCACGAGGCCGGAAAGCCCTGCATCCTGGTCGTCAACAAATGGGACCTCGTCGAAAAAGACACCAACACGATGGAGCAGAAGCGCCGCGAGATTCTCTCCGGCCTCAAGTTCATGGATTATGCGCCCGTGCTCTTCATCTCCGCGCTGACAGGGCAGCGGGTGCAGAAGATTCTGGAACTCGTCAATTCGGTTTACGGCATGGCGCACAAGCGGGTCAGCACTGGCGTGCTCAACGACATCCTGCAGGACATCCAGACTGCGCAGCAGCCTCCGTTCATCGGCGGCCGGCAGCTTAAAATCTATTACGCCACCCAGCAGGGCGTCGCGCCGCCGACCTTCGTCCTGTTCGTCAACAGCGAAGAACTCATGCATTTCACATACGAGCGGTACATCGAAAACCAGTTCCGAAAAGCCTTCGGTTTCGAAGGGACGCCGCTTCGTTTCATCCTGCGCAACAAAAAAGGGAGTGAGTCTGCTTGAAGTATGTGATTGCGCTGCTGCTCGGGTATCTGCTGGGCAGCCTGTCCGCCGGCATCATCGTGATGCGCGTCTTCGGCCATAAAGACATACGGACGATGGGCAGCGGAAACCCCGGAACGACCAACGTCCTGCGCGTCATGGGCAAAAAATACGCCCTGCTGACCTTTCTCATCGACTTCCTGAAGGGCGTTCTGGGCGCGTACCTGGGCCTAAAGCTTACCGGGTCGCTGAACGGCGGCCTGCTCGGCGGTTTGGGCACGGTCATCGGGCACAACTATCCGCTCTACTTCGGCTTTAAAGGCGGCAAAGGAATCGCGACCAGTTTCGGCGCGCTGCTCTGCCTCTTCCCGCTGCAGACGCTGGCTGCCTTTCTCAGTTTCATCATCGTCGTCGCCATCACCCGGTATGTCTCGGCCGGGTCGGTCACTGCAGCCGTCGTTCTGCCTCTGGGCGTGCTTCTGACTCCTTCCGCAAGCGTCCTGGCCAAGGTCATGGTCGTCGCGTTCGGGCTTCTGGCGATATACCGCCACCGGCAGAACATCGTCCGCCTGATCGAACACCGCGAAAACAAACTGAGCTTCAAATCCAAAGGATAAAGAAAGACGCCTGTAAAAACAGGCGTCCTTTTATCACAGGATCGGCTCTCCGTCCGGCGTGAAGAGCGGAAGCTCTCCGAGATAGGTGATGTCATCGCGCTTAATCGCGTCTCCTTCGGCCAGGATGCACATACGACCGCAGATCGTTCCGCCGGCTTTTTCCACCAGCGCTTCCAGCGCCGCGAGCGATTCGCCCGTCGAAATCACGTCATCCACGATAAGGATCCGCTTTCCCTTCATCAGGGCGGCGTCCTCTCCGTCGATGTAGAGGTTCTGCATGTGGTCGGTCGTGATGGAGCGCACCTCGACATGCAGGACATCGCGCATATAGAGCTTGACGCCCTTGCGCGCGAGCAGCCACTTCTTCGCCCCGATCTGTCTTGCCATCTCGTAGGCCAGCGGGATGCCCTTGCTCTCCGCCGTCAGGATGTAATCGAATTCCGGCGCCTTCTTCAGCAGTTCGCCGGCGCAGGCCACCGTCAGCTCGCAGTCGCCGAAGATGACAAACGCGCCGATTGAAAGCTTCTCGTTCAGCGGACAGATCGGGAGATCCCGCTCGCATCCCGCAATCGTCATATGGTATGCCTTGTTCAT
Source organism: uncultured Selenomonadaceae bacterium (assembly GCA_902777615.1). Classification (GTDB taxonomy): domain Bacteria; phylum Bacillota; class Negativicutes; order Selenomonadales; family Selenomonadaceae; genus RUG12372. Next base: position 469 of record CACYUQ010000156.1, on the reverse strand, counting down.
GGTGGGTCCGTCCTTTCATATTCGTTTCCAAAGAGATTATACACGCATTTCCGATAAAAACAAGACGCTATTGCAGAAAGGTCGCCAAGCAGATGAATACAGTCGCCCGTTTCGAGCACGTGTCTCCGCATATCTTTGCCGAAGCCTGGCAGAAAGCCGCTTCGTCCTTCTCCGGGCCCGAACCCGACCCGTCACGGATTCCCCTTCCCCGGCGCGCAACTGCCGGTTCCGCCGGATACGACTTCTTTGCACCCGCCGCCTTTACGCTGTCCGCCGGCGAGTCCATCCTCATCCCGACCGGCATCCGCGCGATCATCAGCGAGGGGTGGTTTCTTGCGCTCTTCCCGCGCAGCGGGCTGGGTTTCCGCTACCGTCTCCAGCTCGACAATACCGTCGGCATCATCGACAGCGATTACTCCCATTCCGATAATGAGGGGCACATCCTGATCCGGCTGACCTGCGACAGCAA
>CACYUQ010000155.1 GCA_902777615.1 uncultured Selenomonadaceae bacterium | reverse complement strand
GAATTGTGATCAAAACTGCGGAAGCTGCGGTGTGGAATGCGACCAGCGCCAGGAGCCTCAAAGCTTACAAGTCAAGCCGCACGACCTGAGCAGCGTCAAGCACGTCATCGGTGTCGTCAGCGGCAAGGGCGGCGTCGGAAAGTCTCTGGTAACGGCGCTGTCTGCCGTCACCATGTGCCACGCCGGATATTCCGTCGGCATCCTCGACGCGGACATCACGGGACCGTCCATCCCAAAACTGTTTGGCGTCAGCGGCACTGTGCGCGGCTCGGAATCCGGCGCATACCCGATCGTCAGCGACGGCGGCATTCAGCTCATGTCAATGAACCTGCTGCTGCAAAATTCCACCGATCCCGTGCTTTGGCGCGGCCCGATTCTTGCCAGTATCGTCAAGCAGTTTTGGCAGGACATCATTTGGGATAATATTGATTATTTGTTCGTCGATATGCCGCCGGGCACGGGCGACGTTCCGCTGACCGTATTCCAGTCGCTTCCGGTGGACGGCATCCTCGTCGTAACGTCGCCGCAGGACCTGGCCCTGATGATTGTGGAAAAAGCCGTGAATATGGCAAAGATGATGGAGATTCCCATCCTTGGCCTTTTGGAAAACATGGCGTCCTTCCGCTGCCCAGACTGCGGCAAAGAGCATCGCATCTTCGGCGAAAGCCATCTCCCATCCGTCGCGGCAAAATACGATCTCTCCGTCCTTGCCCATATCCCCATCGACCCGAAGCTCGCCGCCGCTTGCGACGCTGGACAAATCGAGACCTATGAAGGGCATTGGCTCGACGGTACAGCCGACGTGCTGAAAAAGTTGGCCGAAAAACAAGCGTAAGCATTATTTTCCTTCCGCGTGCATTTTTCGCCATTCCTGCGGCGTAGTGGAAAACTGCGCTTTGAACGCGCGAAAAAACGTCGTATAATCCGCGAAACCGGAATCCGCACTGATTTCCGTAATCGCACGCTCCGGTAACTCCGTTAAAAGCGCTCGGGCATAGAGCAGCCGCTTCATCGTGACATATCGATGCAAGCTGTAACCCGTCACCGCCTTGAACCGGCGCATCAGGTAGTATTTGCTGAGATACGCGGTCTGCGCCAGCGTGTCCGCCGAGAGGTCTCCGGCCAGATGGCTTGCGATATAGCCGAGCAGCGGCTGGATTTTTTCATCGACTTCCGCCTCTTTGACAGTTCCGAGGTCATGAGAAAAGAGTGCGCGATGTAACAAAATCATGAACTCGACGAAAAGCGCTTCCGTGTACAGGCCGTTGGCGAATCCGTCGCCACGCGCCGTGCACTCCAGCTTTTCCATCTGGGACAAAAGCTCGTGCGTATGACCGGAAGCCAGCCGCATCACGCCCGCCTCTCCCGGAGGGCGGCGAAAGCAAGACGAAAGGTCCGCGCCGGGACGCGACGCGCGAGCCAAGAAACCCGGCGCAATGTAAATAACAATTCGCTCATAGGGACTTTCCCCGTCAATCAACGGACAATGAATTTCCCCAGCGCGCACGAAGGCAATGTCACGCGCGCCCAACGGATAGGTCGTACCCTCGATTACATAGTCCCCCTTGACATCAAGGAACAAGATGATTTTGTGAAAATCGTGATAATGAAACGGTAACGGCTTTGGCATTGGGCTGTTCAGGCGAAACACCTTGAAATCCTGCACTAGATACCCTTTTTTCTCATAGGCCGGCATATCGTTCACCTCAGTTAAATCGTCGCTTTTTGGTATTATAGCATTTTTTGCAATGTAAAGTGCAAAAAATTCCATTTACCATCCATATCCTGCCTGTTATACTATGCACGCAAGGAAGAAAAAGCCCCGACGCAGGGCGAGTATCGCGGGTATAATGGAGGCGGCAACAATGCGGGAATTGGAAAAGATCACGATGAACGGCGTTCGTTATATCGTCTGGGACGAGACGCAAGGCGTCTGCCCGCAGAAAAACGGCGTTGCGCTTCTGCTTTCCGCTCGTGACGGCGTCGGTGCTGATGCGCTACTCGTACTGCCGAAAAACCGTCCACTCGCAGTTCGCGCGTACGGAAAAGACGGCAGTGCGATTGACGTTAACCAGAGCGCGCGTCGTGTGGCGTCCTTGGCTATTGAAAATTTAGCTCTGCTCGCGGCGGGGAAAAAGATTGCCGTCGAGGAAACAGTCTACCGCATCGAGGTCCGCCTGACGGACTGCTTCTGCCATCGCCTGTTTGCGGCAGACAAGACAGCCCGCATAGCCGGATAAAAACAATCACATACGCAAACAAAAAAGTCTTCAAGTTGTCGACAATTCGATCAGCTTGAAGACTTTTTTCGTGTTTATATAATTTATTTCACAATGCGGCGACGGCCGCAGCCATCGTCTCGCCGATCGGCGTCCGAAGCACCAGCTCCGCTGAGCGGTCAGCGCGCGTTTCCGTCTTATTGATAACGACAAGATGTTTGCCGTGGAAATAACGAATAAACCCCGCCGCCGGATAGACCACTAAAGACGTTCCTCCGATAATCAACATATCGGCGCGGCTGATGGCGTCTGCCGCGTTCTGCATAACGTCGCCGTCCAGCGGCTCCTCATAGAGCACGACATCCGGCTTCACCATATCGCCGCAGGCTTCGCAGCGCGGCGGCTCCGGTGCTGCCTCCATCACATAACCAGCGTCGTAAAACGCATGGCATTTCATGCAGTAATTACGAAGCACCGACCCGTGCAACTCATATACCGTTTTCGAGCCCGCCGCCTGATGCAACCCGTCAATATTCTGCGTGACTATCGCGAGCAGTTTGCCCATTTCCTCTAGCTTCGCCAGCGCCTTGTGACAGCCGTTCGGCTTCGCGTCGGGATAGACGAGTTTATCCCGATAAAAATCGAAAAATTCCTTCGGGAAGCGTTCGAAATAGGTATGTGAAACAAGCTGCTCCGGCGTCAGTTCCATGTTGAGCTTCTCGCTCCAGAGCCCATTCGCACTGCGAAAATCGGGAATCCCCGACTCTGTCGAAACACCCGCGCCGCCGAAAAACACAATTTTCTTGCTGTCCCGCAAGATTTCAATCAGCTTTTCCATGTCTTCCGCCATTTCCGACACCCTCCCAACATTTCATCATCAAAACTGTCATTCTCTATCCAAGTTCCACATCCGAAAGCGAAAGTCCCGGCACGGCATTCAGACGCAAGTTGGAAAACAGCCCTGCCTTCGATTGGTAATAGCCTCGACAGGCAATCATCGCCGCGTTGTCCGTGCAGAGAATTTTGCTTGGAAAATAAAAACGGATACCGTGCGCCTCCGCCGCCTCGCGCAGCCGATGCTCCAATGCGCTGTTCGCCGCGACGCCCCCGGCCAAGACTAAGGTATCAAGCTTCGCCTCGGCAAGCGCCTCCAGCGCTTTTTGCACCAGTACCTCGATGACCGCTTTTTGGAACGAAGCCGCCACATCCGCTTTATTCACTTCGACACGCTTCATTTTCATCTCATTCAAATAGTTCAGCACCGCCGACTTTAATCCGCTAAAACTGAACTCGTAATTTCCCTTCTCCCGAAGTGCTTGTGGAAAATCAATCGCGTCCGCGTCACCTTCCGCAGCCAGCTTGTCGATCTCCGGCCCGCCGGGGTACGGCAACCCCATCACCCGCGCCACTTTGTCGAAAGCTTCCCCGGCGGCATCGTCCCGTGTCTGCCCCATCAGTGTGAAATGATTGTACCCTTTTACATGAATTAACGCCGTATGACCGCCCGACACCACTAGCGCCATAAACGGCGGCTCGAGTTCCGTATGGCTTAAAAAATTCGCGAAAATATGGCCTTCCAAATGATTGACGCCAATCAAAGGAACATCTCGCGCAAAAGCTAACGCTTTCGCCGCCGAAACGCCGACCAAAAGCGCGCCGACGAGCCCCGGCCCATAGGTGACCGCGATTTGGTCAATATCGGTCAACGCGGCGCCCGCCTCTTGAAGCGCCTCGTCAATCACCGGCATCACATTCACAATATGACGGCGCGACGCAATTT
>CACYUQ010000154.1 GCA_902777615.1 uncultured Selenomonadaceae bacterium | reverse complement strand
TCACGACGAAGATCACCCTCGACGATGACATCTTTATCAATGAGTTCGCGAAGCTTTACAACCTCATCCTCCGTAAGATCACGGGTACGGGTATCAGGATTGATTCCTGCCTCAGCCAGAAGTTTCTGGGAGGTCGTCAGACCAATACCATAAATATATGTTAACGAAATCTCAATTCTTTTATCACGCGGCAAATCGATACCGGCAATACGTGCCATATATCAAGCACCTCCTTTTCTCAACCTTGTCTCTGTTTATGCTTCGGGTTTTCACAAATGACCATTACGCGGCCTTTGCGTTTGATTACTTTGCACTTCTCACAAATTGGCTTGACGGAAGGTTTAACTTTCATCGTGCTGCCTCCTTTTCCTTTCCTGTACGATTTTTTGCCGTACACTGCACCAACGCTTCATGCGTTATTTGAAACGATAGGTTATGCGGCCACGGGTCAAGTCGTACGGTGTAAGCTCAATCGTGACCTTATCTCCAGGCAGGATGCGAATAAAATTCATGCGGATCTTACCTGATACATGCGCCAAAACGACATGGCCGTTTTCGAGTTCGACCTGAAACATCGCATTGGGCAATGCCTCAAGTACCTTCCCTTCTACTTCGATAACATCTTGCTTGGACATCAGTTTTGCTCCTTATTTAAGACATGCGGTTATATCGGCAAAAACCTTGCTCATTTCCTGGCTCCCATCGATTTCGCTGTAAAGCCCGGCCTTTTTGTAGTAATCAATGAGCGGCTTTGTCTGCGCCTCATAAACCGAAAGGCGATTTTTCATCGTCGCCTCGCTGTCGTCCGCGCGTTGATACGTTTCTCCGCCGCACTCGTCACAGACACCTTCGGTTTTGGTCGGATTAAAGCGAATATGATAGGTCGCTCCGCATTTTTTGCAGATCCGACGACCTGTCGCACGCTCGACAAGCACATCCGACGGAACGCTGATATCCACGGCCCGAGTCAGAGAAATCGAAAGCTCTTTCAGGATTCCGTCCAGCGCATCCGCCTGCTCGACCGTCCGAGGAAAACCATCAAGGATAAAGCCCTTGGCGCAATCCGGTTTAGCAAGACGCTCCCGCACGATACCGATCGTAATCTCATCAGGAACGAGCTGTCCGCCGTCCATGCAGGCCTTCGCTTTTTTTCCAAGCTCCGAGCCTTCCTTCACTGCCGCGCGGAACATATCCCCTGTCGAAATATGAGGAATATTATACTTCTGCACGAGATTGGCTGCCTGCGTTCCTTTACCCGCACCCGGCGGCCCCATCAACAGGATGTACATTGCCTTCCTCCTTTACTTCATAAAACCTTGATAATGACGCATCACTACCATAGCCTCAATTTGCTTCATCGTATCCAACGCAACGCCGACGACAATCAACAGCGCCGTTCCGCCGAAATACACGCCTTCAATATTCGTCGCCCCCGCGACCATATTGGGCAGGATGGCAATAAAGGCCAAGAAGAACGCTCCCGCAAGCGTGATACGAGTCAAAACATAATCCAAATAATCTTCCGTCGGCTTCCCCGGACGTATGCCCGGAATAAAACCGCCGTATTTTTTCAAGTTCTCCGCCATATCCGGTATCTTCACGGTAACTGCCGTATAGAAGTATGTAAAAAATAGGATCAGCAGAGCATATAAAGTCGTTTGCAATGGCGTCCCCCATGCGAAATAGCTGGCGACCGTCTTTATCCAGGGTACGTCGACGAATTGGGCGATCGTGACCGGGAACATCAAAACGGACGAGGCAAAGATGATGGGAATAACGCCTGCCTGATTGACCTTGATCGGGATATGACTGGAATGTCCCCCGTAGGCTCTCGCACCGACTACCCGTTTCGCATAAGAAATCGGGATCCTGCGATGCGCCTGGTGAATCAGGATTACAAACACTACCATGGCAACGGCAATCAGTAAAAACAAGACTACATTGAATGCATTGATCGTACCTGCCTGCAAGTACCTGTAAATCTTTTCAAGATTTTTCGGCAATGCGGCGACGATACCCGCGAAGATAATCAGCGAAATTCCGTTTCCGACGCCTTGCGCCGTCATCTGCTCGCCGACCCACATTAGGAACACCGTTCCCGCCGTCAGCGTAATCGCAATCACGAGGATTGAGGCAATGCCCGGATTCAGGATGGCATCCCGTAGTCCGATGGACATGCCGATTGCCTGCAAAAACGCTAACACAACGGTAAAGTACCGAGTTACCTGCGTGGTTTTCTTGTGCCCTTCTTGCCCTTCCTTAGACCACTGCTCCAAAGTCGGAATCACAACCGTCAACAGCTGAATTATGATGGAAGCATTGATATAAGGGGTAATGCTCATTGCAAAGATGGAAAACTTGCTCAAAGCGCCGCCGGAAAAGAGATCCAGCAGTCCAAACAAATTGCCGCTGCTGAAGAGCTGCTCAATCACGGCGGGATTCACGCCCGGAACCGGAATGTGGGTCCCCATCCTGAAAATAGCGAACATAATCAGGGTGAACGTGATTTTCTGCCTAAGCTCAGGGATTCTATAGATGTTCGAGAGGGCTGAAAGCACCTCAGATCACCTCGACTTCCCCACCTGCCGCCTTGATTTTGTTTTCCGCCGACTTTGTGAAGCCGTTCGCCTTCACCGTCAGTTTCTTCGTCAGTTCCCCGTCGCCGAGAATCCGGACGCCGTCGAGAACATTCTTCAAAATGCCTTCTTCAATCAACGCGACCGGATCAACAACCGCGCCGTCCTCAAAGCGATTCAACGAAGAAACGTTAACCTCCGCGTATTCTTTCGCGAAAATATTCTTGAATCCGCGCTTCGGAAGACGACGATACAAAGGCATCTGCCCGCCTTCAAACCCAGTGCGGACACCGCCGCCGGAGCGGGAATTCTGTCCCTTCTGCCCACGACCGGACGTCTTTCCAAGGCCGCTGCCAAGACCGCGACCTCTACGGGTGCGGTTCTTTTTCGAACCCGGAGCCGGGCTCAGTTCATGTAATTTCATCAAATGTACCTCCCCGTTCCTTATTCGTCGACCTCTTCTACTTCTACAAGATGCTTGACCTTGAAGACCTGTCCACGAATTGCCGAATTATCCGGCAGGACAGAAGAAGAATTCAGCTTATGAAGGCCCAAAGACTTTACGGTCTTCCGCTGGGTCTGCGGCCGTCCGATCAGGCTGCGGGTCAGAGTAACTTTCAGTTTTGCCATTGAAATATCCTCCTTAACCCAAGAGTTCCTTGACAGTCTTGCCACGAAGCTCGGCGACCTCTTCAGCCCGCTTGAGCTGGCTGAGACCCGTCAAAGTAGCCCGAACCATGTTATTGGGGTTGGACGAGCCAAGCGATTTCGTCAAAATGTCGCGAATGCCGGCAAGTTCAAGCACTGCACGCGCCGGACCGCCCGCGATAACGCCGGTACCTTTTGCAGCCGGCTTCAGCAGGACACGTCCCGCACCAAAAATACCGATAATTTCATGCGGAATTGTATTTCCGCGAAGCGCGACGTCAATCAGGTTCTTCTTCGCATCCTCCACACCTTTGCGGATTGCTTCAGGAACCTCGCCCGCTTTGCCAAGACCGACGCCAACTTTTCCCTTCTCGTTTCCGACAACGACCAAAGCGCTGAACGAGAACCGACGACCGCCCTTGACAACCTTCGCAACGCGGTTTATATATACAACCTTCTCCTGGAACTCCGGAGTTTCGTTGTCCATCCTAGCCATTCATTTACCTCCTTTGCACATTTAGAATTTCAGGCCTGCTTCACGCGCAGCCTCAGCGAGGGCAGCAACACGGCCGTGATAAATATAGCCGCCGCGATCGAACACAACGTTCTCAATTCCCTTGCCCAACGCTTTCTTTGCGACGGCGGCTCCTACCGCCTTCGCCGCTTCGACGTTTCCGCCATAACCATTGAAATCCTTGTCCTTGGAGCTTGCAGCCACCAAAGTGACGCCATGCACGTCATCAACAATCTGCGCGTAAATATTGCTCAAGCTGCGGAACACATTCAAGCGCGGGCATTCCGGCGTTCCCGAAATGCGATTACGCACGCGAAGATGACGCTTCTTGCGAAGTTTATT
>CACYUQ010000153.1 GCA_902777615.1 uncultured Selenomonadaceae bacterium | reverse complement strand
GGTTGCGTGCGGTATTTTCGTCAAAAATGCAAAGGGAAGATGCGATAAAATATTGCGGGGCACGTCGAAACAAGAAATATTTTAATCTAATCATAACGCAACGAAAGGCTGGGATATGTTATAATGACAATAGGAAGGGGGGGAGCGCTTTGCGGCGGTGGCTTTGGATTTTGGCGGTGGCCCTGGTAGCGTCAGGCGTCTGGCGCGGCGAGCAGCGGGCGGTGCTGGCGAAGGCGGCGCGGATTTGCCTGGAGTGCGTCGGCCTTGGTTAAGCGTATTGCCGTGCAGGCGGTGGCTGCGGTTCTGACAAACGGCAATCTGCCGGGCTGGCTGACGGGCAGGCTGTACCGAGGTCCGCTGAAATCGGCTTGCGTGCCGGGGCTGAACTGCTACTCCTGTCCGGGAGCACTGGGCGCGTGCCCCGTCGGCTCGTGGCAAAGTGCGATGAGCGGCGCGGCGCCGAAGTTCCCAATGTACGTGCTGGGGCTTTTGCTGGTGTTCGCGCTGGCGTTCGGGCGTATGATTTGCGGCTGGCTCTGCCCGTTCGGGCTGGTGCAGGATCTTCTGCATCGTGTCCCTGTGCCGAAGCTCGGCAAAAAGCCGTGGATGCGGATGCTCGCGAATTTCCGCTGGGCGATGTTGCTGCTGGCGGGCGCGGGTGCGTATCTTGCGTATCTCGCTGCGGGCACGGGAAAGCCGCTGTTTTGCGCCTATGTCTGTCCGGCGGGCATGCTGGAAGGCGCGCTGCCGCTGATGGCGCTCCGCCCGGAGTTGTTTAGCGCCGCGGGCTGGGTGACGGTCTGGAAAGGTGCGTTGCTGGCGGCCTTTCTCGTCCTGATGACGACGATTTACCGCCCGTTCTGCCGCTTCGTCTGTCCGCTCGGCCTTTGGTATGGCTTCTGGAACCGTCTGGCGCTGTTCGGCGTCGCGGTGGACGAGGCAAAATGCGTGCATTGCGGGCGCTGCGCGGAGCTCTGCCCGATGGACGCACGGCTTGCCGGGGACGCGCACTGCATCTCCTGCGGCAAATGTGTGGCCGCATGCCCGACTGCGGCGATTTCGTTCCGGCGCCCCGGGATGAAGAAGAACCAAGAATGTGCTTTGGATCAAGAAGGAGGAAACGAAACATGAAGAAATTTACGATGTTGTTGGTTACGGTTTTGGCAATCGGTTTTGCAATTATGGCAAATCTGCCGGCCGCTTCGGCGAAGGCTGCGCCCGACGAGGCGCTGGTAGGGCTGAACACGTCGGACGCCACGATTTACGGACTGGCGAGTGAAAAGCCGCTGTTCCTGAATTTCTGGGCGACCTGGTGCCCACCCTGTGTCGGCGAAATGCCCGCAATTGAAGCGATGTACAAGAAATACGGCGACCGGCTGAATTTCGCGGCGGTCTCGGTGGACGACGCCGCAGCGGATGCGAAGGCCTTCATTGCCCAGCGCGGTATGACCGTTCCCGTCTACACCGGCGACCAGAACAAGCTCGGAAACGACTATCAGATTGACGCTATTCCCCGCTCCATCCTCATCGGCACCGACGGCACCATCATTGCCGAGCACCTCGGCGGCATGACCGAAGCGGAGCTGGAACAGTTCCTGTCGAAAGCGCTGTAACCTGGAAGACAAAAACGCACTCTGAAAAATTAGGGTGCGTTTTTCTTGTCTCTTTTTCCTTATAAACGTTGGTACGCCGCGACGTATTCCTCGGCGATTTCCTTCAGCGCCGCCGTTTCGATCTCACATTCCTTGCCCGAAATGTCATCGCAAATCATCGTCGTCTCCGGCGTGATTTCGAGGCTGAATACGTTCCCGGCGAACTTGCCGCGTTCCTTCGTCCCCTCGGCGACCTCCTCCAGCGCGTCGACAATCGCCGAGCCGAAATTCCGCGCCTCTGCCAGCAGGAACGTTGCCGCCAACTCGTACTGCGAATCGGCAAAGGTCACCACGGGTAACGGATTGGCTTTTCCCTCAATTTCAATTTTGTATCTCAGCATCAGTTCTTCCCCCGATGAATCGGATAGGCCGTCAGGATTTTCCGATTGTCGTCCAAATACATATCAATCTCCAGCTTGCCCGCGTGCCCGATCCAGAGCGAGCCGCGCGGGTTCTTCGGATCGTTCAGCGCGTCCTTGTAGGCGGTGTTGATGGCGTCCACCACGTCCTGCGGCGACCAGTCCTCGGGATAGAACGAACTGAAGCCGTCCTTCTTCACGCCGTCCACTTCGACTTTCGCGGTGAATACGCCGTTCCCGTCCTTCCTGCTCCGCGAGCTTTCGACAATCTGGCCCTTGCTGTCCTCGATGCGGCTGTAATGGTAGCCGGTGGCCTTGCCCTTCTTGTTCACGGTGCCGTCGAAGATATGCTCGAGCCCGTGTCGTGAGAAATTCTCCGTATTCTTGAGCTTCTTGACATCGCTCATCGTATAGCGGGCGTTCTTGTCGGACTTCTTAGCGTCGTCCTTCTTGTCCTGTTTATCCTGCTTCGCGTCCGGCTTCTGCGACGCCGTTTGCGAAGTCTGCGCAGGCCCGCTCCTCGAGCCTCCGATCCGGCTTCCGCACCCCGCCGCCGCAACGACAAAAACCATCGCCGCAAAGAGCGCAAGCAGCTTCATAAAAGTATGTCTCATACGCAATGTTCCTTTCCGCAAAGTAATCCCATCCGCACTTATTATACCGCGAGCAACCAAAAATTTCCGTAGGAAAAATTTTCCAAATCAAATTTGTGGTGCAAAAAAAGAGCTGACAAAATCAGCTCTATTTTCAATCGTCGTATTTCAGCACGATCTCTCCGCGCTCGCGGGTGGCTTTCATGTCGATCACACGCTGGTTTCGCGAGCCCCGGAAGCGGAGCGTCAGGTCGCGCTCGGCCAAGACGAACGGCCCATCCACGAGCACGTCCAGTTCGTCGAGCAGCGCTTCCATATCGGGATCGTTCATTTCCATCAGCAAGTCGAGAGTGTAGCCCGTATAGCACCACACGTCAAGGCCCAGCGCCCGGACTTCCCGCGCCAGATGCGTCAGCGGCACGGGCTGGTTGAATGGCTCGCCGCCGGAGAAGGTGACGCCCGCCAAAAGAGGATTGGCGCGAATCGTCATCAGAATTTCTTCCGTGTCGACCAGATAGCCGCCGTCCATCGGCCACGTTTTCGGATTGTGGCAGCCGGGGCAATGGTGCGGGCAGCCTTGGGTGAACACCGTGAAGCGGTAGCCGTCGCCGTCGACGACAGAGTCGTTGATTGTTCCGGCAATGCGTATCTCCATGTGCCGCGAACCTCCTGAGAAATGATGATATAAATACTGCCCCGCCGGGGAAGGCAGGGCAGAAAGGGGAAGTCCCGATGCGGGGTGCATCAGGGCTTGGACGTTTCCGGTCGTTCCTTTTGGGGAAGAAACGCCTTTCGCGCCCTATTTCAAGAGAGAGCGCTCCGCTTTGCCGGGGAGGCGCTACGGAGTTGGGGTGCTCCCTCAGTGAAGGCCATGCTTCACGCGGTCATGTTCCTCGGCGCGCTTCGCGTTGTTGAAACGGTCCAGCGTCCCGACGAGATAACCGGTGATGCGACGAATGCGCTGGAACTGCGGCGGGCGCAGCGTGTAATCCAAAGCCACGTTGTCGCCGCTTTCCGCTGAAATCTCGAGAGACTCGAGTTCGTCGTGCTGATTATCCTGATGAATGAGATCCATATATGCGAGTATCTCCTGTTCGGAGATATTATCTATCCCTTTGACAGTCACGTCCGTCCCGTTTACAACCATTTTGCCTCTTCCTCTCTTTATTTAATTTCCGCAATGGATGCGGGGAACGACACGATGATGATGGTGCTCGGCCTCGGTCCGTCCGCAGCGCGGGCAGACGTCGATAATCAGGCCGTTATAGCCGCAAACCGGATCGCGGTCGACCGGATGGTTGACCGAGCCGTAGCCGACGCCGTTGTCATGCATGCAGCGGATAATCGCCTCGAACGCCTTGACGTTCTTCGTCGGATCACCATCCATCTCGACGTAGCTGATATGTCCGCCGTTGGTCAGCGCGTGATACGGCCCCTCAAGACGGATTTTGTCCACGGCGGCAATCGGGAAATAGACCGGCACGTGGAAGCTGTTCGTGTAATAATCGCGGTCGGTGACGCCCTC
>CACYUQ010000152.1 GCA_902777615.1 uncultured Selenomonadaceae bacterium | reverse complement strand
GGTTCCACCTGTTCCCATTCCGAACACAGTAGTTAAGCACGTAAAGGCCGAAAGTACTTGGCTGGAGACGGCCCGGGAGGATAGGAAGCTGCCGGTTAATAGGCTGAGAAATCAGCCTTCTATATGGCGGGTGTGGTGAAGTGGTTAACACACTGGATTGTGGCTCCAGCATACATGGGTTCGATCCCCATCACTCGCCCCATTTTTTAGGGGTATAGCTCAATTGGTAGAGTAGTGGTCTCCAAAACCATTGGTTGTGGGTTCAAGTCCTACTGCCCCTGCCATGATATCAAAACACCTGTTGAACAACGTTCAACGGGTGTTTTTTTCTTTGTCGATTTAATCTTTTATTGAAATTCGTATATTATACTCGAGAAATGTTCAGGATAATAAATGTTTTTATTGATTTTCTTATAGAATTTATGGTACATTATGTATGTTATTTTTTGTTTCAGAAAGCGTTCGCTTTCAGGGAATGATTTGGAGGCGATGGTATGGTTAAAGTTTTGGTGAACGGCGCTTGCGGACGCATGGGGCAAGCTGTTGTGCGCGCGGTATTGGCGGACGAGGAACTTACGCTTGTCGCGGCGGTGGATATTCACGGCGCAGAAGATGCTGGTATTATAGCTGGGCAGTCTGCTTGTGGCGTTCCTGTGATGACGAATCTAGCGAATGCCATTGATGAGACGCGTCCCGAGGTTATGGTGGATTTCACGCGCCCGGACGCGGTGCTTCAGAATGCGATTACGGCAATAGAAAGCGGCGTTTCACCTGTCATAGGGACGACAGGGCTTTCTGACGATGCAAAAAAACAGCTTTCAACTCTTGCGGAGAAAAAGAAGACGCCATGCTTTATCGCTCCGAATTTCGCGATTGGCGCGGTTCTGATGATGATGATGGCAAAGCAGGCGGCGAAATATATGCCGAACGTTGAAATCATTGAACTGCATCATGACAATAAACTCGACGCGCCGTCTGGAACGGCAATCCAGACTGCGGAGCTGATTCGCGAGGTGCGCGGCGATATGCGCCAGGGACATCCCGATGAAAAGGAAACGATTCCGGGAGCGCGTGGCGCTGTGATTGGCGGTTTGCATATCCATAGTGTACGGTTGCCGGGGTATGTCGCTCATCAGGAAATTATTTTCGGCGGGCTTGGGCAGACGCTTTCTATCCGGCACGATTCTATGGATCGTGAGTCCTTTATGCCGGGCGTAATGCTGGCTTGCAAGAAGGTTCGCGACCTTTCCGGTCTCGTTGTCGGCCTTGAAAAGCTTTTATAATGGAAGAGGGATGAACGATATGAAAAAGTACAATACGGCGATTCTTGGTGCGACTGGCGCGGTAGGACAGGAATTCTTGAAATTGATTGAGGAAAGGGATTTTCCGTTTGACAATCTGAAGTTACTGGCTTCCAAGCGTTCCGCTGGTACGAAGCTCACTGTCAAAGGCAAAGAATACGTCGTCGAGGAAGCGACGGAGGAGTCCTTTAAAGATGTCAAGATTGCCCTTTTCGCTGGCGGCTCGATTAGCAAGACGTTCGCGGAGCCTGCGGTAAAGGCTGGCGCGGTGGTCATTGACAATTCCTCGACCTTCCGCATGGATCCGGATGTGCCGCTGGTAGTGCCCGAGGTCAATCCCGAGGCTATCGCGAAGCACAAAGGCATCATTGCGAACCCGAATTGCTCGACTATTATCATGGTTATGGCGTTGAAGCCACTCCATGACGTGAAAAAAATCAAGCGCGTCGTCGTTTCGACGTATCAAGCAGTTTCAGGCGGCGGCAAGGAAGCGATGGCGGAGCTTGAGCAGCAGGTGGACGATATTGTGAACGGTCGTCCTGTAAAAGCGGAAATTTTGCCTGGGGCAAGCCTGGCAAAGCATTATCAGATCGCGTTCAATCTGATTCCTCAGATTGACGTGTTCAAAGAAAATCTTTATACAAAAGAAGAAATGAAGATGATTGACGAGACGCGGAAGATTATGTCCGCACCGGATATGCGTATCACGGCGACGACGGTGCGCGTGCCAGTTTACCGCAGTCATGCGGAGTCGGTCAACGTCGAGTTTGAGGACGAGGTCACGGAAGACGCGGCGAAAAAGGCATTTGAAGCGTTCCCTGGGCTCGTCGTGCATGACAACCCGGACGAGATGGAATATCCGATGCCGCTCTTTACGTCCGGTAAGGACGACGTCGAGGTTGGGCGCATCCGTAAGGATTATTCGGTTAATCATGGATTGAATTTCTGGCTCTGCGGCGATCAAATTCGGAAAGGCGCCGCGTTGAACGCGCTTCAGATTGCGGAGTACATGATTGCGCACGATATGCTGGGATAAAGCGATTCGATGATGGGAGGGAACGAAATGGATAGAGTCAGCGACGAGACGATGTTATTTCGGCCTGCGACAGAGGAGAACGCAGCGAAAAAAACGATCCGAGTGGCTTGTGAGGCGATGGAAGCAAAAGGGTATAATCCCATCAATCAGCTTGTCGGCTATCTGCTTTCGGGCGACCCGGCCTATATTACGAGTCATAACGACGCGCGCAGTATGATACGGAAGATTGAGCGGGATGAGCTTCTGGAAGAATTCGTGCGTTCCTATCTTTCGCAGATGAAAAAAGAAAAAGGTAAATGATGGGACAACGAATTTTAGGGCTCGACGTCGGAGATAGAACGGTGGGCATCGCTGCAAGCGATCTCTTGAAGATGACCGCGCAAGGCGTTAAGACGATACGGCGCGGAGAGCTTGCGGACGACTTAGCTCGGCTCGACGAATTGATGCACGAGTATGACGCTGTGCAGCTCGTCGTTGGTCTGCCGAGGAATATGAACGGTACGGAAGGCGAAAGATGCGAATTCGTGCGCAGTTTTGCGGCAGAGATAAAAAAGATGCGTCCGGACGCGGAAATCATCTTTTGGGATGAACGACTTTCGACGGTAGCGGCGTCTAAGTCTTTGATTGCGGCGGATGTTAGCCGAAAAAAGCGTAAGAAGGTTATCGACAAGATGGCGGCTGTTTTTATCCTGCAAGGGTATCTGGACAGTCTCACAAAATAATTTATTAAAAAATGTTGTGGTCAACAGATATGTTAACCACAACATTTTTCTTTTCCCGATGGATATAACGATTATTCTACTGCTCCGGTGATGAGTGTTCTTTTTCGGAGTCGCGGTAGATATCCTCAATGACGAGGCGGATAATGACCATCAGCGGTACGGCGAGGAACATTCCAGGAGCGTCAAGAAGACAACCGCCCAACAGTAGGCCGAGCAAGATGGCAATGGGGTGCAGGTGCAGGGATTTTCCGACGAGATTGGGATAGATGAAATTATGATTGGCCTGCGTAATCAGGATATAGAAGAAAAGCGTCTGCACTGCCGTCCAAGGCGAGATGGTGGCGGCGACAGATACGCCAAACAGCGAAGCGATGGTTGGACCGATGACGGGAACGAATTCGCTGACGCCGGAGAGGACGGCAAAAACCGCCGCGTATGGAAGGTCGCGAGCAGTAAAATAAAGGAATACGATGATGCCCATCAAGAAGCAAATGGCGAGTTGGCTACAAATGTATTTATGCAGCGCTAACAAGATGCGATCAAAAAGCTTGAAAACGCGCATATGATCTTTTTGGGGGAAAAGACGCGTAATCCATTCCTCGATTTCACGTCCGTCCTTGAGCAGATAAAATGCTGAAAAGAGAATAATGACAACGTCGAAGATTTTCGAGAAGAAGGAAAAAAGGACGTCCAAGGAAGAACGAAGGGCATCGATGCCGATAGTGGCAAGCTCCCTCCAGAATTTGTCAATCTCTTGTGCTATAGCAGGATAGGCGGCGAACAGATCGCGCATGCTTTCGGTTAGCGCCGGAAGATCCTGGGAAAATTTTTGTGCGGAACTGGCCAGCGGTGCTGAAAGCACGGTGACGAGTACCGTGACGGCGACGAGAAACAGGATAAGTGTCAGCGCTGCGGCAAGACCCCGCGGAAACTTGCGGAGCCGGTGCAAATAGTCCACCATCGGGCAAAGCAGGAGGTGAAGCAACAGCGCGATGAAGACGACGAACGCGAGCTGCGGCAATAGCCAAAACGAGCCGAGCAGCAAGATGAAGCTGACACCGAGCATAATTGACGTTTTGTGGTTTTCCCACATATCGAAAACGCACCTCTCATCATTTTTCATATTTGTAGTTTATAATAAATATTATAGACGCACGGATTATGATTTGTCTATATAGAAAAACGGTTGCAGGATTTTTGCGGATGACGGCGAATAATACCACGATTCGGCGCTGCCGATGCCGACGGCGAACGCTGGAATTCTTGAAACGGTCATTGGCGCGGGCGTCCAATATGCTGCGCTCAATCAGCAGTTGAACTACTATGATAATGAGGGAAGAGAGGAACTTTTTCAGCAAATCCAGCAGCAATACGGCGTCAATGACGATCCGGAACTGAACGCGCGTCTCGACAGCATCATGGGAAGCCTTAGCGCGGCGATTGCGCAAGTCGACCCGACCATAGAGGAAAAGCCGTACAATTATTTTGTCAATCAGGATAAGTCGTTCAACGCCTTTTGCACGCTGGGGCACAATATCAGCGTGAACACGGGCATGTTTGACATGGTGGCAAATGACGACGAGGTCGCTGTGGTGCTCGGGCATGAGATGGGGCACGGGCAGAAAAAACACGTGCAGAATGGTATGAAGGACGCGTTGCTGGTGCAGGCGGGTGTGGCAGTGTTGACGAACGGCTCGGCGCTCGGTTCGCTGGTTGCGAATTTGGCGAGCCAGGTGCATATGCCAAGAGCAAAAGAACGCGAGGCAGACAAGCTGGCGTTTCAATACCTTACGCATTCCAACTATAATCCCGGAGCTTGCGCGGCGATTTGGCAGCGAGTGATGGAACGGTCGACGAGCGGCGGTTCATTCCTTTCCGATCATCCCGACCATAAGGATCGCCGCGACACTTATGCGAAATCATTGACTGAATACAGCGGAGACAAGGTAAAAATAGACGCGGATAAGGCGATGGTCAAGGTCAACGGTAAGGATTTCGTGGCACCCGCCCCGGCGGACGATATGAGTAGCCAAGAGCGTGCATATTTTGTGATGGGCAATCTGGCTACGGCCTACCATAACGGGCATAACGCTGGGGAAGCGTGGGCGGACGGAAACGTACTGATGCTCGGCCATCAGCCGATCATGGAGTCAGCTGATGGCGATCCATCAGCTTCGGATTTGGCTGCACGTTTGAATGAGATCAAATAATGGGAAACAATCAAGAAAAAATGGAAGCTCGCCTTTCGGAGTATGCGCGGCTCGCTGTCAAAACGGGTATAAATCTTCGGGCAGGTCAGCCGCTTGTCGTCAACGCGCCGGTTGAGTGCGCAGATTTCGCGCGTCGGCTGGCGTGTGAGGGGTACCAAGCAGGGGCGAAGGACGTAACTATCGTCTGGAACGACGAGCGTTTTTCTCGGCTCCGTTTTGAGATGGCGTCCGAAGCCGCGTTGGCCAGCTATCCCGATTGGCGTCGTCGTCTTTATATGGACAACGCGGAGGAGGACGCGGCAATTATTTCCATCCATGCCGAAAATCCGGAGGCCTTTCTCGGCGTCGCACCGGAGCGGCTGGCAATGGCGCAACAGGCGGCCGGGGAGGCGCTTCTTGAATATCGTGCCCGCATCATGGCGAGCAAGAACGCGTGGTGTGTGATTTCCGTGCCGACAGAAGCGTGGGCGAGGAAAGTTTTCGCGGTCAAAAGCGACACGGAGGCTGTTGACGCCCTTTGGGAAGCGATTTTTTCCACGGTACGGGTGACGGGCGACGGCGACGCGGAAACGCGTTGGAAAGCGCACACGGATTTTTTGTGGCGTGCGTCGGACTTCATGAACGGTTATGCGTTCGAGTCGCTTCACTATACAAACGAGCTCGGCACCGACCTAACTATTCGTTTGCCAGAGGGGCATATCTGGGCCGGCGGCGCAGAAGAAACGCAGGCGGGACGCGTTTTCGTTGCGAACCTGCCGACGGAGGAAATCTATACATTGCCCCATCGGGACGGTGTGGACGGTACGGTGGTTGCGACAAAA
>CACYUQ010000151.1 GCA_902777615.1 uncultured Selenomonadaceae bacterium | reverse complement strand
CCGCCGTTCCGACGGCAACCGGACGCGGCTCGTCCCGACGGTGGCGTCCCGTGGGACTTTTTTCGACAGGAACGGTCTGAGCATCGTCGAGAACCGGCCGAGCTTCGTCGTTTCGCTTCTTCCCTTGACCGCGCCAATCCAACCGGAAGTCATCACGAGGCTTTCTGAATTGCTCCATGTGCCGAGGGAAGAGATTGACGCGAAGGTCAAGGCGCATACCGGATATGAGCCAATTCGCATCAAAGGCGATGTCGGACAGGATATCCTGACGGTTATCGAGGAACAGAGCGAGCTGTATCCGGGTGTAATCATCGAGGTGCAGGCAGTTCGCGATTATCTTTACAAAGCGCAGGGCGCGCATATCCTCGGCTATGTCAGTGAGATCAGCGAGACGGAACTTGACGCGCGCAAGGACGAGGGCTATCGGACCGGCGACATCATCGGGCAGTTCGGCTTGGAGCGCATTTATGACAAAGAGCTTCGTGGGACGAACGGCGGCGAATTGGTTGAAGTCGACGTCACGGGTAAGCCGGTGCAGATTTTAGGTCAGAAGGATCCTGTTTCCGGGCATGACCTCCACCTGACGATTGATTGGCGCCTACAGGCCGCGACGGAAAGGGCTGTCGACTCTCAGCTTTCCCTGATTGGAGCGCAGGCCGCCGCCGCTGTCGTGATGAATCCGCAGACGGGCGAGGTGCTGGCGATTGTCAGTCGTCCAGCTTTTGACCCGAATTTGTTCGTACACGGCATTTCGGAAAAGAATTGGAAAATCATCAACGAGAATCCGAATGATCCGCTGGACAATAAAGCCATCACGGGCGAATATCCCCCCGGCTCGACGTTCAAAATCGTCACGGGTACGGCGGCGCTTTCGGAGGAAGTAGTAACGCCGACCGAGCAGATTCTCGACACGGGCGTATATTGGCTCGGTGAAAAGGGGAACGCGGGCGGCGAGGTGCTTGGCTGGCTGGATTTCACCAGTGCGCTGGCACACTCCGATAACTATTATTTTTATGAAATGGGCTATCGGCTCGGCGTCGACCGGCTGGAAAAATATGCGCGGATGTTCGGCCTCGGAGAGAAAACAGGCATCAACCTTCCTTATGAATCGGAAGGACTCGTGCCGAGCCGTTCCTACAAGGAAAAATATCTCGACGACGATTGGTATGATTCCGAGACGCTGGACGCGGCTATCGGGCAGGGCTTCAATCTAGTGACGCCGCTTCAAGCGGCGATGGTCATGGGAGAGATCGCCGCGAACGGGAAGCGTTTCCAGCCGTATCTGGTGACGAAAATCGTCGACGCGGATGGCAAAGTCATCAAGGAATATAAGCCCAACCTTCTTTCCACGCTGGACGTGCCGGACGACGTTATTAAGCTTGTGCAGCAAGGTCTTCGCGACGTCACGAAGGAAGGAACGGCGGCGGGCGTATTCGGCGCCTATTTTCCGGTGGATATCGCCGGCAAGACGGGTACGGCGGAAAATTCACAAGGCGCGGATCATGGTTGGTTTGTAGCTTACGGCCCCTTTGCCAATCCGAATATCGTCGTGGCGGTCATTGTCGAGAATGGCGGTTTCGGTTCGCAATCGGCGGTGCCGATTGGAAAGAAGATTCTCGAGGCGGCGTTTGGCCTCGATGGCTCGATTCCGTTTGCGGAAGCGCCGGGAAACAAGCGTCAATAAATTTTTGCAGGATTTTGGCGAGACAGGATGAATTAAATATGTTGGGGAAGTTTTTATTTTGAGAATTGAAATGGTGGGGGAGCCATGAGCGGGGAAATCGTAAAACTGAAAGGAAATCGCGGCGGATTGCAGCTCATTTTTTCGCCGAACGCTGATTTTGAGTCTATCCGTGCCGATATTCAGAGCAAGCTGGAAGAAGGTTCACGTTTTTTCCGTCGAGGGACGGAAATTCAGATTGCTCCGGGCGTGCTTTCCGAAGCAAATGAAGCCGTACTTAGAAAGCTGTTCCATCAGCACGGCGTTTTGTTCCGGGTGGAGGCGCCTGTTGAGGCGCCTCCGCGGCTGCCGAAAACGAAGCGGCCCGCCAATCCTCCTCCGCAGCCACAAGCGGAGCCTGTTGGGGAAGCGCCAAAGGCCATTCCGCAGATGGAAGAGCCGCAGATGCTCGTCGTGAATCGAACAGTTCGCAGCGGGCAGGAGATAAAAGCGCCGGGCTCGGTGATGATTTGCGGGAATGTCAATCCGGGCGCGCAAGTTATTGCGGGCGGCAGCATTGATATTCGGGGCGCGTGCAAAGGTTTGGTCCATGCGGGGGCTTATGGAGACACCACCGCGTTCGTGGTGGCGGATCAATTGATGCCGACACAAATCCGAATTGCGGACCGGATTGCGCAGCCGCCGGAGAATATGTCGAAGCCAACAGTGGCGGAACGTGCGTCGATCAAAGACGGAAGAATCGTGATTGAACCAATAGAAAGGCAGGAAATAAAGGCATGAGCGAAGTTATTGTCATCACATCGGGTAAAGGCGGCGTCGGCAAGACGACGACCACGGCAAATTTGGGCGTAGGACTTGCCATTCGCGGCAAGAAGGTCGTCCTGATTGACACGGACACCGGTCTTCGAAATCTTGACCTGTTGCTGGGCTTGGAGCGTCGTATCGTTTACACGCTGGTGGATGTTGTGCAGAAGCGCGTGAATTACGGGCAGGCACTTGTTCGCCATAAGAAGTACACGAATCTTTTCTTGCTCCCGACTTCTCAGGTCGCCGATAAGACGGCTATTGAGCCGGAGCAGATGCTCGACATTGTCGAGGCGATGAAGAACGAGTTCGACTATATCCTGATTGACTGCCCCGCGGGTATCGAGCAGGGCTATGAGACGGCGGTCATCGGTGCGGACTGGGCGATTGTCGTCACGATGCCGGAGATTTCCGCCGTGCGTGACGCGGACAAGATTATTGGCCGTTTGCAGGCCTCCAACAAGAAAATCAAGCTGGTCGTAAACCGCATCCGTCCGCAGATGGTCAAGGAGGGCACGATGCTTGATATGACCTCGATTGACGACATCCTTTCAGTGGAATGTATCGGACAGGTGCCGGATGACGAGAAAGTTGTCGATTCGGCCAACCGGGGCGTCCCCGTCGTTGAGTGGAAGGATTCCGCTGCGGGCGATGCGTACCGGGATATTGTCGGGCGCGTGTGCGGTGAGGAAATCCCGTTCAAGCCGCTGGAGGCGGAGACGTTCTGGCAGCGTCTGAAGCACGTGTTCGGGCATTAAGGAGGAGATGAAAGTATGTTCAATTTTATGAGGCTTTTCGGCGGAAAGTCCGACAGCTCCTCCGAGCAGGCGCACAAGCGGCTGAAATTCGTTTTAATTCATGATCGGGCGAATGTGTCTCCGGAGATTATGGAGCATATCAAGAACGATATCATTAAAGTCATTTCAAACTATATGGAAATTGACCAAAAGGGGATGGATATCTCCTTGGAGAATGATGAAGACGCCGTTGCGCTGGTCGCCAATATTCCCGTGAACCGTATGCGCCCGGTTGTGGGACGTAAGCATTGATCGGAACGAAAATGCCGACGCGGCTGCGTCGGCGTTTTTTGGCGTCTTTGCACTTCAATTTTGGGGGAAGGATTGCATGAACAAGCGATGGCTCCGGCGTATGGATTTTACGCTGATTTTTGCGGCAGTCGCGATTATTTTGATGAGCTTGGTCATTATCGGCAGCGCGACGCATATCAATGCCGCCTCTGCGGGTGGCTATGGCTTTGTGCAACGGCAGGGCTTGTTTGCGGTTTTGAACATTGCTTTGGCGGTCTTTCTTATGAATTTTGATTATAAGATGCTCCAGCGGTATGGCATGAAGCTGTATGCCGTTAATATCGTGTTACTTCTCGCTGTTATGTTATTTGGGCATAGCGCTCTCGGCGCGCAGCGATGGATTCAGATCGGTCCGATTACGCTGCAGCCGTCGGAATTTTCCAAGGTCATCATGATTGTCTCATTGGCGGCGCTCTTGGAGGATAAGGTCGGAAAGCTCAATACCCTGCATGATCTTTTGCCGATTGCCGCGTTTGTCGGCGTGCCGTTCCTGCTCGTCTTGAAGCAGCCGGATCTCGGCACTTCGCTGGTGTTCATCGCGATTTTTCTCGGCATGATTTTCGCTGCCGGGGTCAATTTGAAGCTGCTGGGCGCGCTTTTTGGGGCGGGGCTTGTCGCGAGTCCCGTGCTATGGCATTTTTTGAAAGATTACCAAAAAATGCGTATACTCGTCTTTCTCGACCCGAACGTCGATCCTCTCGGCTCCGGCTATCATATCATTCAATCGGAGATAGCTATAGGTTCCGGGCAGCTTTTCGGCAAAGGGCTCTTTGAGGGGACACAGAGTCAGCTCGATTTTTTGCCGGAAAATCACACGGACTTCATTTTTGCCGTGGTGGGCGAGGAGCTTGGCCTCGTGGGAACG
>CACYUQ010000150.1 GCA_902777615.1 uncultured Selenomonadaceae bacterium | reverse complement strand
GTCCGCCATTATAAATCATCATATTGAGTTCCTTCTTTCTCACTCCGAAAACTCTTCTTAATCTTTTATCGAAAAAAATTATAAAAATCTTAAGTCCTTTTCACGGGAAAATCTTACCATTTTCTCAACGATTTAACGTAAAGGAAATTGGACACCTCCCCACATTTATGATAAAGTCTTATGGAAATATTTTGAAAGGGGCGTCCTTCTTTATGCGCGAAAAATCCATTCCGCCCGACGCGCGGCTTCCGCTCGGGCAAACGATCCCTTTGAGCCTCCAACATCTTTTCGCGATGTTCGGCTCCACGGTGTTGGTGCCGATTCTGTTCAAAATCAATCCGGCGACGGTACTTCTGTTCAATGGCATCGGCACGCTGATTTATCTGGTGCTCTGCAAGGGAAAGATTCCCGCTTACCTCGGGTCGAGCTTCGCGTTTCTCTCCCCCGTGTTTCTCGTGCTGTCAAAATACAGCTATGAGGCGGCGCTGGGCGGCTTTATCGTGGTCGGCGCGATATTTTGTCTCGTGGCAATGATTGTCAGAGCCGTCGGTACAAAATGGATCGACTATATCTTCCCGCCCGCCGCAATGGGCGCTATTGTGGCAGTCATCGGCTTGGAGCTGATGCCGACCGCTGCGGGCATGGCGGGACTGACGGCGGAAACACCAGACCCGCGTGCAATTATGGTCTCGATTCTGACGCTGGCGATTACGGTCTTTTCCTCGGTGGCGTTTCGCGGATTGCTTGCCATTTTACCAATTTTGATTGGCGTGGTGGGCGGCTATATCATCGCCGCGTTCGCTGGACTCGTGGACTGGGCGCCGATTGCCGCCGCGTCGTGGTTCGCGCTGCCGACGATTTACACGCCAGAATTTAATATGAACGCAATTTTGATTATCGTACCCGCCGCACTGGTCGTTATCGTTGAACACGTCGGCCATTTGATTGTCACCGGCAATATCGTCGGCAGCGACCTGACGAAAGATCCCGGCCTTGACCGCTCGCTCCTTGGCAACGGTATATCGACCATTCTCTCCGGTTTCTTCGGCTCAACGCCTAACACGACCTACGGCGAAAATATCGGCGTATTGGCGATTACGAAGGTGTTCAGCACATGGGTCATCGGCGGCGCCGCCGTCTGCGCGATTTTGCTGTCCTGTCTTGGAAAACTCGCCGCCGCAATCCAGAGCATCCCAACGCCGGTCATGGGAGGCGTTTCACTACTTCTGTTCGGCGTAATCGCAGCGTCGGGCGTCCGCATTTTTGTCGAGCAGAAGGTAGACTACAACCAGCCGACAAATCTGATTTTGACCGCGATTGTGCTCGGCGTCGGCGTATCCGGCGCGGGCGTCACGGTGGCTGGCGTTGCGCTTCGTGGCATGGCTCTGGCCACGGTGCTGGCAATTCTTCTAAATCTGGCGTTCCGGCTGATTGAACACGTCCATGGCAAAGACAACGGAGACGCTACGGAATGATTCTCGAATACCGAATTGACGAGCGAGCCGAAGAAATTTCGGTGCGCTCCTTTTTAAAACACCAGGGGCTTTCGACGCATCTTTGGCGTCGCCTCAAGCATCAGGGCGCACTTTTTATCAACGAAAAACCGATTCTGCGCGCTACGCTTGCCACGCTCCGTGCAGGTGACTGTCTACGTTGCGAAATTCCCGAGGAGACCGCTGTCGAGCCGCAGAAAATTCCTCTGGATATTCGCTTTGAAGACGACTATCTGCTCGTGGTAAACAAGCCCGCACAAATGCTCGTCCATCCGATTGCAAAGGAACAGCACGGCACGCTGGCGAACGCGGTCGCCTATTATTACGAAATAAAAAAAGAGCCTTGCATCTTTCATCCGACGCATCGACTCGATCGGAACACCACAGGCTTAGTACTGATTGCGAAACAGCCGCATATCCAATCGCTTTTGACGGGACAGGACGGACCCCGCTTTCATCGGACGTATCTCGCCATCGCGCACGGACATTTTGACGAAGCGCAGGGCATAATCGACCTGCCGATACGGCGAAAGCCGACGAGTTTCATCGAGCAGGAAACACACGAAGAAGGGAAAAACGCCGTCACACACTGGCACGTTCTGGCGAAAGCAGATGAATTTTCTCTGGTCGAGCTTCGCCCAATCACGGGACGTACACATCAGCTCCGCGTCCACCTCGCCGCCGTCGGCCACCCGATTCTCGGTGACGACCTCTACGGCGAAGCATCGCCGCTGATTGCAAGGCAATCTCTCCACGCCTATTGTCTCGACCTCGTCCACCCGGTCGACCAAAAAACACTAACCGTCAATGCGCCGCCGCCGGAAGATTTTATTTCGGCACTTCACCGTGTCCGACTTTTTCTTCCATTTAGAGAAAAAGAGCTTCAAACGTAACGTTTTTTACGTTTGAAGCTCTCTTTTTTTACTGTTTTTTCGCCGCTCAATGCAACAGCCGATACAGGAACCATGAGACGACACTGAACACCACCGCCGCGATGGCCACAGGAAGTGCGATAAAGAACACAAAAAACAGGACGGCCGCCACGCCTAAAATCAGCGTCAGATTCCCCTGCCACGAACCGCCACTCGTCATATACGAAAAGCCGCCCCAATTCTTCCCTTGCTTTCGCTCGAAGCGGATATCCGTCCGGCCCGCGTCCTCATCCATTCCCTCGTCTATCGTGATGCCTGTATAAGCGTTCCGTTCCGCTCGGCTCAAGACTTGAACGCGCCCCTCGGCGGCATCGTCCGCACCGCACGCCATGCAGCGCCCTTCCTCCGAAAGCTCTGCCCCGCACCGTTCACATCGCATATCGTCTCCTCCTCATGTCAAATACAACTGCTGCACATATCCTTCTTCTGCCAAATATCTAGGATCCAAAGCGACGCAATTCACGGTCAGCCCCACTTCGTTTGCCGCTTGAAGGGTTTCGTCCTGCTTCACCCCGAAGGCCGAAAGAATTTTTTCCAGTGGAGCGTATTCCGTCCCATTGATTCCTCCAATTAAAATCAAAATCGCCGCGAGCACATTTTGCGATCCGCGCTTTTTCGCCACCGCCGCGTAATCCTCATAAAGCCGCTTCGCAAAAAATATCGAATAGGCACTGAAACCGAGCGAACGCGCCTGCGTTTCCAACCGTGTTTCCTCCGGCTCCAAAAGAGCCGCGTGGGGCGTTTTGCGGGGCACGGGCGGACATTCGGCGTCAGGCACGACGCGAAGCTGAGCAAAGCCTGACAAAATTTGCACCGTATGACGAACCGCTGCCGCGTGACGCAAAAGAAAATCTTCCATCGTGGCATGAGGCATCTGATACGCCTGAAACCTCTCGAACTGCTTTTCAATTTCTTCCTTCATTCGCCGCTGAAGCCGTTTGCTTGCCGACAACCCCGTAATATAGTTTAGCAGCATCACGCCCCGCCTCTGGATATGCCCGAAAAAAATCATGTTCCTGTATTCCAAAAAAGCTGCATCGGGACAAGGCAGCTCGAAGTTCTCCCCGGACAGCAGATCAACACAGACAGCAACGTCCTCCTCTAACCGGACCACGGAAAAAAGTTTCAGCTTGGCCCGCGTCAAGTCACGCAGCACATAGCGCTCCTCCGTCGACAAGTGTTCCTTCTCCTGCGTCAGATAATAGAACGCCGGCGACAAATCGTCCGCCTTACAATGATAATCGAAGAAGAAATAATCCCAAAAACCCATCCACCAATTTTCATCCGCTTCCTCCGGCTTCACATACGGCCCGGCATAGAGCGCGACCGCCCGAGCAAAATCCGGGTGCATCTCCTTTCGCTGGAAATACCGGATCATATCGGCGATTAACGTATCCAGCAATTCATTCAGATGGTCCAGAACTTCTTCGCCGACCTCGTCAGTATGCTCCAACATATCGCAAAACGAATCGTATTCCTGCCGTTCCGGGACGGAAAACATGCCCGACTCATAGAACAGCGCACGCCCCTCCGAGAGCGATTTCACCGACTCAACGTCGTCGGGAACGATGGCTTTCAAAAATTGCTCCAGATAGCCGAAAAACATTTCAACGTTTCGCTCAATCTGGCGCAATTTCGGCCGCGCAGCCGCGTACTGATGAAAAATTTCCACATAATCATGCCGCGTCAACAGGGAAAAACTATACAACCGTTGACGCAACATATAATCTAGCATGGCGGAGACAACGCCAAAAATCCGCCTGAGAAGCAAATCGCGTTTCCCCTGCCAGGCTAATTCACGGAAATAACGTTCCATGCGCGTTTTCCGCAAAATTTTATTCAATTCCTTCCGCCGACGATAGAAAGTCTCTATCCGACGATATACGTTGTCTGTATCCACAAACAGCCTCCGCACGAAAATCTACTATTAAGATAGTAAAGCACAACTTTCCGTTTGTCAATTTACGCCGGGTTTGAATTTGCTGTCCATTTTATGGTATGATACCGTCATCTTGAGAAAATTGGGGAGGAATATTGCCATG
>CACYUQ010000149.1 GCA_902777615.1 uncultured Selenomonadaceae bacterium | reverse complement strand
CGTCAGGCTGTGGGCAAGAGCAAGATGCGGCGAAAAAAGTCAGCTTGTTGTTTCCAGATCCTGCAGCGGGCGGGCCGTGGAAAATGGTCGGTCCGCTCTGTCAGAAATATGTCAAGGATGCGGGGTATGACTGCAAGATGGAGTTCTGCACGTCACCCCAAGATCAGGTCGAACGTCTGAAAGCCGCCGTTGCGGAAAAGCCTGCTTGTATCGTTCTGGCGGTGCAAGACGCGATGATTTTCGGCGACGCGCTGAAAGCGGCGAAAGAGGCGCAGATTCCCGTCATTGCCTATGACCGTCTCGTCATGCATACGGATGCGATTTCTTACTACGCTTCTTTTGACAATGTTGCTGTCGGCGAATTCATGGGGAGGTTCGTTGAGGAAAAATTGAATTTGAAAGGCGGCGCTGGACCTTTTACGCTGGAGTTCGTCGCTGGCGATCCGTCCGATATGAATGCGCCGGCGTTTTATCAAGGCGCGTATGACCGGTTGAAGACTTATATCGACAAGGGGCAGCTTGTCGTCCCTTCCGGACAGATTGCGTTTAAGGATGTGGCCACCGAGGGGTGGAGCGCGGATAAAGCAAAGAGTCGCATGGAAACGATTTTGCGACAGCATTACGCAGGCAAAAATTTGGACGTCGTGGTGGCGGCGAACGACGATCTTGCCGACGCCGTGCTGCAAGCGCAAAAATCCGTCGGCTATCAAGGGCGACCGACGCTGCTCACCGGACAGGACGCCAGTGATAAAGCTATCGAGAACATTCGTGCAGGGCGTCAGGCAATGACTATCTACAAAGATCCCAACGTGCTTTGCGCGAAAGTCGTCCGTATGATCAAGGCTGTCGTTGAAGGCAGCCAGCCCGCGGTCAACGATGTGCAAAATATCAAGAATGACGTGAAGACGATTCCAAGCTATTTGTGCATCCCGGTTATCGTAGACAAGGAAAATACCGACGTGGTAAAAAAGTGAATTTTATTATAAAAACGGTGCTTCTTCGCTTGTATCGAAGAAGCACCGTTTTTTATACTCAAACTGACTGAAAAATATTGATAATCTGATTGTTTGTTTATATAATGGTAAGTGAAGACTCGTACATTATTATAACGGGAGGGATTTATTCATGGCAAAGTACGTGATGGCGCTGGATGCCGGGACTACGAGCAACCGGGCGATTATCTTCGACGAGGAGTCGCGGATCGTCGGCGTCTCGCAGAAGGAGTTCACGCAGCATTTCCCCGAGCCGGGCTGGGTCGAGCATGACGCGGAGGAAATCTGGAGCTCGATGGTCACGGTCATGCGTGAGGCGCTGGAAAAGGCGAATTTGACTGCGGGCAACCTTTCCGCCATCGGCATTACGAACCAGCGCGAGACGGCGGTGGTCTGGGACAAGAACACCGGGCGGCCTGTCTACAACGCGATCGTCTGGCAGTCGCGTCAGACGGCAGACATCTGCGAAGACCTGAAGCGGCAGGGGCTTTCCGATGAGTTCCACCACAAGACGGGGCTCGTGATTGACGCGTATTTCTCCGGGACGAAGGTCAAATGGATTCTCGATCATGTGGACGGCGCAAGAGCGGCGGCGGAGAAGGGGGATCTTCTCTTCGGCACAATCGACTGCTGGCTGATCTGGAAGCTGACGGGCGGCAAGGTCCATGTGACGGATTATTCGAACGCGTCCCGCACATTGATGTACAATATCCATGAATTGAAATGGGACGAGGATTTGCTCCGCTATCTGACGGTTCCGGCTTCCATGCTGCCGAAAGTTTGCGCGTCCAGCGAGGTCTATGGTGAGACCGACGCGAAGGTCATCGGAGGCGCGGTGCCGATTGCGGGCGCGGCGGGCGACCAGCAGGCGGCGCTGTTCGGGCAGAACTGCTTTGAGCCGGGCATGGCGAAGAACACTTACGGCACGGGCTGCTTCATGCTGATGAACACGGGCACGAAAATCCATGAGTCGAAGAACGGCCTTGTGACGACGATTGCCTGGGGCGAGGGCGGCAAGGTCGAGTACGCGCTGGAAGGTTCGATTTTCGTCGCGGGCTCCGCAATCCAATGGCTGCGCGACGGTTTGCGTATCATTGACGCCGCGCCGGATTCCGAGTGGGTGGCGAAACGCGTGCCGGACGCGGGCGGCGTTTACGTGGTGCCGGCGTTTGTCGGCCTTGGCGCGCCGTACTGGGATATGAGCGCGCGCGGCATGATTATCGGATTGACCCGAGGCACGACCAAAGGACACATTGTGCGCGCGACGTTGGATTCGATGGCGTATCAGACCCGTGACGTGCTTTCCGCGATGGAAGCCGATTCCAAGATTCGTCTCGCTTCGCTGAAGGTGGACGGCGGCGCGGTAGCGAACAATATGCTGATGCAGTTCCAGGCGGATATTCTCGGCGTTCCGGTTGAGCGGCCCCAGTGTATAGAGACGACGGCGATGGGTGCGGCGTATTTGGCCGGACTGGCGACGGGCGTTTGGTCTTCGAAGAAAGAACTCAAGAAGAGCTGGAAGCTCGACCTCCGCTTTGAGCCGAAAATGTCGAAAGACGAGGCAGACGGCCTTTACAAAGGCTGGCGCAAAGCGGTCCAGCACGCGATGCATTGGCTGGATGAAGAGTAAAAAGTTTTGAAGTAAGAAAATATGAAAGTAGGAAAATAAGAATATCTTACCGCAAAAATTTTTGCTTTGATGAAAAAGGAGAGAACAATATGGATAATTTGCTTGGCGAGTTTATGGGGACGCTGGTTCTGATCGTATTCGGCTGCGGCGTCAACGCGAACATGGCGTTGAAGAAAACCTGCGGCAACGGCGGCGGGTGGATTTGCACGACGACGGGCTGGGCCTTTGCGGTTCTGCTCGGCGTTTACACTTCGGTGGCGCTCGGTGCGCCCCAGGGCGATCTCAATCCTTCCGTTACCTTGGCGAAAACGTTGGCCGGCGTATATACGCTTCAGCAGTGCATCGCCACGTCGCTCATTCAGATTGCGGGCGGTGTCGCGGGCGGTATTATCGTCTGGCTTGCGTATCTGCCGCACTGGGCGGAGACGGAAGACGGCCCGACGAAGCGCGGCGTCTTTTGCACGGCGCCGGCGGTTCGCAATATCCCGGCGAATTTCATTTCCGAGGCGATTGCGACGTTTTTCCTGATGTTCGTGATTTGGATGATTTTCGCGAAGCCGAATGGCCCGCTGCCCGCAGGCTTTGGCCCGTATTTGGTCGCGATGCTGATCTGGGCGCTGGGCCTGTCTCTTGGCGGTCCAACCGGCTACGCGATGAACGCGGCTCGCGATCTTGGCCCGCGCATTGCGCATCTTCTCGTGCCGATTCCGAACAAGGCCGATTCTGACTGGGGCTATGCCTGGGTTCCCGTTGTCGCTCCGCTTTGCGGCGGCATGCTCGCCTATTTCGTCGCGCATATCTTCGGGATTATATAATATATAAGGAAAGAAAAAACTGCCGTGCGTGTGCACGGCAGTTTTTGTATTTTCCTATCGCGGGATTTTTTTGACTGTCTAGGTAAATACCCCAACAGAAAGCCCCGTCCGGTGATAGGGGACACCAGACGGGGTGAAGGGAGATGAGAAAAGATGCAGTTGAGGTTGTCTCTTTTCTTTCTGCGCCCATATTATATCAAGAGCATGAAAAGAACGTGGAATAATTAAATGGAAGAAACTTTGTTTTATGCATGCAAAAAATCCACGGGAAGCAGTTGACAAACAAGAACCGCCACGATATAATATGCCTTGTCAGTCCGACGGCGTCCTGCGGGCGCGGCGGATGGGGAAATGCGGAAGTAGCTCAGTGGTAGAGCATCACCTTGCCAAGGTGGGGGTCGCGGGTCCGAGTCCCGTTTTCCGCTCCATGACTTATACCCGCATACCAAGGTGTGCGGTTTTTCTTTTGGGCCTATAGCTCAGTTGGTTAGAGCAGCCGGCTCATAACCGGCCGGTCCTTGGTTCGAGTCCAAGTGGGCCCACCAAAATATGGGTAGGTGCCCGAGTGGTTAAAGGGAACAGACTGTAAATCTGTCGCCTAGCGGCTACGCTGGTTCGAATCCAGCCCTGCCCACCAATCGAATATTTCTTCAAAAAAGTTCTTGACAAAGTGCTTTTTTCGAGGTAATATATAAAAGCTGACCGGTGAGCAGGGCTCACGGTCAAGGGTGTTCCCTGAAAACTGAACAATGCAGAAATGAATCATCTAGATTCAAGCCAGATGTGCGGTTTGTGATAGATGCGGAAGTAGCTCAGTGGTAGAGCATCACCTTGCCAAGGTGGGGGTCGCGGGTTCGAGTCCCGTTTTCCGCTCCATTATCATAAAACCTAACAATTTCTTTTACAAAGACGATTTCGGAGCCGAGAGGCTTTCCATAATTCATGGAGAGTTTGATCCTGGCTCAGGACGAACGCTGGCGGCGTGCTTAACACATGCAAGTCGAACGGGGCGATTGAAAGCTTGCTTTTATGAGCCT
>CACYUQ010000148.1 GCA_902777615.1 uncultured Selenomonadaceae bacterium | reverse complement strand
AAGCTGTCGTGCTTCTCGGAGGTGATTCCCGAGAGCGTGCGCGAGAGATACGCGTTGATGGGACGCGACGCGGCGTTTTCTGCGATGCATTTTCCAAGGTCGGCGGAAGAACTTTCCGAGGCGCGGAATCGTCTGGCCTTTGAGGAACTGTATTTGATTCAATGCGGTTTGCTTCTCGTGCGGAAACGGGCACGGGAGCAGGAACAGGGCGTTCGGCATCTGATGAACGGCGCCTTAGTGAAAAAGGCGTTGGCGTCGCTTCCGTTTGAATTGACGGAAGGGCAATCGAAGGCGTGGCGGGAGATTGCCGCCGACATGGAAAAGCCGACGCCGATGCGTCGGCTCGTGCAGGGCGACGTCGGCTCAGGAAAGACGGCGGTGGCATTGCTCGCGCTCGTGAAAACGGTGGAAAACGGCTATCAGGGCGCGCTGATGGCGCCGACGGAAATTTTGGCGCGCCAGCATTTTGAGACATTCACGAAGCTGCTCTCTGACACGGAAATTCGTATCGCGTTGCTTTCGGGCAAGCTGACGAAAAAAGAACATGAGGAAACGTTGGCGCGTATCGAGGCGCATGAAGCGGACATCGTCATCGGCACTCATGCGCTGATTCAAGACAAGGTACGCTATGACGCGTTGGGCCTTGTCGTCACCGACGAGCAGCATCGTTTTGGTATCGCCCAGCGCGCCGAGCTGAACCGGCGGGGCAGCAAGACACCGGACGTACTGGTCATGACGGCGACGCCGATTCCTCGGACCATGACGCTGACGGTGTACGGCGATCTGGATGTTTCGCGGATTGAGGGACTGCCGCCGGGGCGTCGGACCGTCCGCACCTTCGTCCGTACCGAAGAGCGGCGCGAATTGATTTACGCCTTCGTGAAAAAAGAAATTGAAGCGGGGCGGCAGGCGTATGTGGTCTGTCCGCGGATTGAGGAAGATGAGGAATCGGATCTTCCGTCGGCGGAGGCTATCTACAAGGAGCTTTCCGTCGGCGTGTTTCGCGGTATTGCCTGCGGATTGGTGCACGGCAAGTTGAAGCCGAAGGAAAAAGAGGAAGTCATGCGCTCCTTTTACGACGGGGAGACGAAGCTCTTGGTGGCGACGACGGTCATCGAGGTGGGCGTGGATGTGCCGAACGCGACCGTGATGGTCGTGGAGCACGCAGAGCATTTCGGCCTGGCGCAGCTTCATCAGCTCCGCGGACGTATAGGGCGCGGGCAGTATCAATCCTACTGCATCTTAATCGGCGGGGGGAAAGATGGATTGGAGAATGGCCGCCTTGCCGCGATGGAGCGCACGTCCAGCGGTTTTGACCTCGCGGAAGAGGATTTGCGCCTGCGGGGGCCGGGACAGTTTTTCGGCTCGATGCAGCACGGCCTCGGCGACCTGAAAGTCGCAAATGTGCTTCGGGATACTGATATCCTTTTGCGCGCGCGCCGTGCGGCCATGGAGACGATGGAGGAGGCACGGGATATGCGGTACGTGCTGGAAGTCTTGCGGTTGAATTACCAGAACCGGTTCGGCAACATATTGGACGCATAGCCCTGCCGTTTTTCAGAATGTATCGTTATATTTATCAGGCTATGATGCGAGAGGGGGGATTAGCTGTGCGCGTCAAATCGGAAGAAACTGTGCGTCTTATCGCGTTTCTGTTGCTCGTGTTGCTCTGTATGGGGCTTCATTGGTTGTTTCCGGGCGTCTGCGCCCGCCTCTGGCATGTGATGACTTGCGGGAGTATGGAGGAAACCATCGCTTATATTCAATCCTTCGGCGTATGGGCGATGCTGTTCAGCTTTTTCCTCGATGTACTCGTCAATGCCCTCGGTTTCCTGCCGTCCATTTTCATCTCGACGGCGAACGGCGTCCTGTTTGGCATCGTGCCGGGCGTCATCGTGTCGTGGCTTGCGGAGACGACGGGCGTCATTCTGAGTTTTTTGCTGATGCGGACCATCCTGCGGGACTCGGCGGAGAAGCTGATACGGAAAAGCCCGTATTTGACCCGACTTGACGAATTTAGCGGGGAGAAAGGCTTTCAGATGATGCTGATCGCGCGAACGATCCCTTATTTTCCGTCGGGCGTCTTGACTGCGCTTGGGGCGGTCAGTCGAATCAGCGTCAAGGATTATATGATTTCCAATTTAATAGGAAAATTTCCGTCTACGGCGCTGGAAGTCATCATCGGACACGACGCGGTGCTGTTCCATGAGCACATGCACCGGCTGGCGGCGGTGGTGACGGCGGCGACAATCGTCTATGTCGCGATATGGTACGTGCAGAAAAAACGCGCGGGAAAAAATGGGCAAGACAATCGGGAAGAAAATCGCTGACCGATTGAAAAATACTAATTACTTTGGGGGCTACTCATTTTATGGAGAAGAAAAGGAATTCGTTTTCGGGAACGATAGGGTTTGTGCTCGCTTCGGCGGGCAGCGCGATCGGATTGGGAAATATTTGGAGGTTTCCGTATTTCGCGGCAAAGAACGGCGGCGGCGTCTTTTTGGCGACGTATTTGGTACTGCTGGTGACTTTCGGCATTACGCTTCTGATTACGGAAATTTCCATCGGGCGGAGGACGAAACATAGTCCGCTCAAAGCTTATGGCACGCTAAGTTCCAAGTGGCGTTGGATTGGCGTTTTTTCCACGCTGGTGCCGTTTCTGATTTTGCCGTATTACTGCGTAATCGGCGGCTGGGTACTGAAATATTTTGTAGTTTTTTTGACCGGGCAGCTTGATGCGGCGGTGGACAGCGGATTTTTCGGCGCCTATATCACGGGTATGGCGGAGCCGCTGGTATTCATGGCAATCTATGTGTTCCTGACCGCGTTCGTCATTTATCGCGGTATCAACGAAGGCATTGAAAAGCTGTCGAAAATCCTGATGCCGATTTTGCTCCTCTTGATTATCGGCATCGCGTGCTTCTGCCTGACCATCAGCCATGACGACGGGACTGTGGTGCGGACGGGCCTCGACGGGCTCAAGGTGTACCTCGTGCCCGACATCAGCGATATGACGCTCGGCGCCTTCCTCTCGGTGGTGTTGGACGCGATGGGGCAGCTCTTCTTTTCCATCAGCGTCGCCATGGGCATCATGATCGCCTACGGCTCCTATTTCGACGATCACGGTGATATTTTCAAAAGCGCTGTGCAAATTGAGTTCTTCGACACCTTCGCCGCGTTCCTTGCCGGCGTCATGATTATCCTGCCGGTCTATGTGTTCTTGGGCAAGGACGGCATGAGCGCGTCCGGTCCGTCGCTACTCTTCATGTCCATGCCGAATGTCTTTAATTCCATGGGCGCGGCCGGTCACATAGTCGGCGCGGCGTTTTTCCTGATGGTTTTCTTTGCGGCGCTGACCAGCTCCATTTCCATCATGGAGGCGGTTATCGCGTCGCTGATGGAGGCGTTTTCGTGGTCCCGGGAAAAAGCGACGGTAATCGAGGGAATCGTCGCCGTCGCCATCGGGACGCTCGTCTGTCTCGGTTACAATGTGTTCTATTTTGAAGCGCCGATGCCCCACGGTGCCACAGGGCAGATTCTCGACATTTTCGATTTCCTCAGCAACAATATTTTCATGCCGATTGTCGCCATCGCGACCTGCTTCTTGATTGGCTGGGGCGTCGGACCGAAAACAGTCCTCGACGAAGTGACGAAAAACGGCGAGCCGTTCCGCTGCAAATGGTTTTACTCCGTCATGATCCGCTACATCGTCCCGTTCCTTTTGTTGGTGCTGTTCATGCAGTCGCTGGGATTGCTCAAGGTGTAACATGAATCAAAAAATCCCCTGCGGACTTCCGAGTTGGAAGCCGCAGGGGATTTTTTTGTCCGGATAAGTCGAAATCAGG
This sequence comes from uncultured Selenomonadaceae bacterium, assembly GCA_902777615.1. GTDB lineage: Bacteria > Bacillota > Negativicutes > Selenomonadales > Selenomonadaceae > RUG12372. The sequence goes on along the minus strand of CACYUQ010000148.1, from coordinate 642 downwards.
CTCTAAAAATAATGGAACGACAAAAATGATATTTGCAATAACCTTATGGGTAAAAAATTACCCATAACTTATGATATAATGCCATCAAAAGAAGGAAAAGGTACTGCTCTCAGGAGGCGAGGAAGATGGATAATATGTACACCGGAGCCAACAAAAAGATGCTCAACATGCTGATTTTGAAAATACTAAAAGAATATACCGACGAGGAGCATCCTTTGACGCAGCAGGAAATCATTGATTTGCTTCGTCGCAATTACGGTATGGATTGCGACCGTCGATCCATACGCAATAATATCCAGTCGCTCAAAGATATGGGATATGAGATTATCGTGACTCGGCGAGGTTGTTACTTGTCGGAGCGGGAGTTTGACGATGCGGAACTCCGAATGTTAATCGACAGTGTCCTGTTTTCTAAGAGCATCTCAGGAAAGCAGTCCAAGCGGCTCATCGAGAAATTAAAGGGATTCGGCAATCGCTACTTTCACGCCAAGGCGTCCCATGTATCAAATTTGCCAGAACTCTTCCACTCGGACAACAAGCAAGTCATGTTGGCTTTGGATGTGCTGAATGATGCCATAGAAGAAAAGCGGAAGGTCAGCTTCATCTACAATCGTTACGGCACGGACTTCAAACTGCACCCAA
>CACYUQ010000147.1 GCA_902777615.1 uncultured Selenomonadaceae bacterium | reverse complement strand
CGCGGTAATTTTGCTCTGTAGACGCGCCGCGACGGGCGCGCATTGAACGGCAAGGCGTTTGCCCCGCATTTTTTCATAAACATCATCGATAATAAAGGCAGAAACAATGTAAAGGAGGAATTTTGATGCGAGTTCTTTTGGCAGAGGACGATGCGCGGCTGGGCAAGCTGACGAAATACATGATGGAGCAGAACGGCATTCAGGTGGAATGGGTGAAGCGCGGCGACGAGATTGTCGAGTATGCGAACTACGACGATTACGATGTGCTGGTGCTGGACTGGATGATGCCGGGGGAGAGCGGCGTGGACGCCTGCAAGCGTCTCCGGGAGAACGGCTACGAGAAGGCAATCCTGATCTTGACCGCGCGGGACGATGTGGCTGACCGCGTGACGGGTCTCGACGCCGGGGCGGACGATTATCTCGTGAAGCCTTTCGAATTCGCCGAGCTGTTGGCGCGGCTTCGGGCGCTGGGACGGCGCAGCAGCCAGAAAATCCAGCAGGACGTGGTGAAGGTCGGCGACTTCACGTTGAACCGCACCGCGAAGGTACTGAAGAAGAAGGACCAGGTCATCCAGCTTTCGCCGCGCGAATTCCAGATTTTCGACTTGCTGGCGCAAAATCTCGGCATTGTCGTGCCGCGGGAGATCATTCTCGACCGCATTTGGGGCTTGGAGTCTGAAGTAAGCTCCAATAACATCGACTCTTATGTGAAGCTGATTCGCAAGAAACTCGATCTTGGCGACGGATCGACGATGATCCAGACGATTCGCGGCGTCGGCTACAAGCTGGAAGCGGAGTGACATCGTGCCAATCAATGTATTTCAACAGAGCCGCCAGAAACTGACGCTGTACTATTCGTTGATCATGGCGGTATTCCTGATTGTGCTGATCATCGTCGTGCATCAGAGCATGGAGTGGTCGATGGAGTCCGAGCAGGCGCGGGAGCTCGTCGATACGGCGGGACGCATCGCGGGCGGTCAGGAGTATCTGATGCAGCATCCGGAGCTTCTGGAGGATGCCGATGACTGGCGGATGGAGAGCAGCGACCGGCTGTTTTTCTACGTCTTCGATAATGAGGGAGAGCCGGTCAATTTTTCCCGCGCCTCCGAGCAGCTCGAGCCGTTTGTGTTGGACGTCATTGGGAAATGGAATACCGACCCGGGCGAAGTCGACGTCGTGACCGACTATAGCCGACGGCGGCAGTCGCGGATCATGATGACCTCGCAGCCGATGATGGCGGACGGGGAGCAGGTCGCCACGGTTTACGTCGGCAAGGACGTCACCGCGATGTACAACGGCCTCGAAAAAGCGACCTATTCCCTCGCGGGGCTTGCTGTCCTCGCGCTGGCGTTGGCGGCGGGCGTCGGTCATGTGCTTGCGGGCGAGGCTATCGTGCCGTTGATTGAAGCCTATGAGAAACAGCGCCAATTCGCGGCGGACGCGTCTCACGAGCTTCGGACGCCGCTCTCCGTCGTCATGGCGTCGGCGGACCTTCTTGACAACGACCCGTCGATTACTTCGCCGTTTCTGAAGCAAGTCATCGGTGACGTGCGCGACGAGGTCAAGAAAATGACGAAGCTCGTCAGCGACTTGCTTTTCGTCGCGCGCAGCGACAACCAAGCGCTGAAGCTCAAGCGCTCGAAAATCGACGTTGCCGCCGCCGCTGACCAGACCATCCGGCTCATGCAGCCGCTGGCAGATAAGAAGCAGATTTCCCTGCTTCGCGAGGGCGAGGCGGCGCTCGTGGCGAAGCTCGACGAGCAGAAGATCAAGCAGCTTCTCCTGATTCTCGTGGACAACGCGGTCAAGTACACGATGGAAGGCGGAAAGGTCACCGTGCGCGTCCTGTTGCTGGCGGCGGGAAAAATCCGCATTGAGGTCGAAGATACCGGCATCGGTATCTCGAAAGAGGACAAGACGAAAATCTTCGACCGTTTCTTCCGCGTGGACAAGGCGCGCTCCAGAGAAATGGGCGGAAACGGACTGGGTCTCGCCATCGCACAGGAAATCGTAACCCTGCACGGAGGAACGATCAACGTGGAAAGCGAGCTGGGAAAAGGCACGAAGTTCATCGTGACGGTGAAAGGGTAAAAAAGTTTATAGATTGCGGAATCAAACGCCCGCGCTGTGCATTGGCATGGCGCGGGCGTCTTTTATACCTTCAAACGGTATGGGAATCAACCGTATAAAGGAATCAGCATTGCGTAAGGGGCGGTGAAGATTGACAGCGCTAGGCTTAGTTTTGGGATTTGAGATTTGTCCAGCGGGCAATTGGTGAAGGCGAATCGTCTGTCGAGGAGGTAGATGAGGAATGCCGCGAGTATGACGCCGGGCAGCGCAACGAGCGTCGCGCCGGGGAAAAGAAAGGTGTTCCAATGCAGATGAAGGGCGTCCTGCAAAAGCTCTATGGCTAAAATGAGGCCGGCGCCCAAGAGGTCGCAGAGGAAGCCGATGCCCCAGATACGAAGAATGCTGCGCTTCCAAACTTCTTTGGGCTGGGTGACGTTTTGCCGCTTCATGGCAAGATACAGGATCAAGCTGTCAATGACGAAGTTCGCGGGTAAAATGAGGAGCCAGACTTCCGTCGGGAAAAGATAGAACAGCCACACGGGGAAAAGCATGTTATATAGTCGCGAAGTGATGCGTCGTCGGCGCGTGTCGGGTCCATTCACGATGTATGTCCTCCTTTTATATTACTGAAGGGATATTTCAAAATAAGTATATCGTGATGGTTGCAGAAATCAAGGAGGGAAATGTATACAATCGTTTTCCGGGAATTTCCGTAGACGAGGAGCGTACAATCCGTTACAATAGAAAAATCAAGACGCGAAACTTGGACCCCTTTTTTGCGGTAAAGGAGGAATCTTTGTGAATTTCTTTTCTCCGGCGGAAGTCGCGAAAAATTATATTTCGGCGGGCGTTACGAAGGCGCGCACGCCGATTTTGCGGATGCTTTTGCTTTCCGTTTTGGCGGGGGCGTTTATCGCTATGGGCGGCATCGGTTCGACGACCGTTGCGGTTTCGGTGCCGTTTGCGTCTTTGGCGAAGTTCCTCGGCGCTTGCGTGTTTCCCGGCGGCCTGATCATGGTGCTGCTGGCGGGGAGCGAATTGTTTACGGGAAATTGTCTGCTGGTTATCCCGCTTTTTGAGAAACGGATCACCGTCGGTGAAATGCTTCGGAATTGGAGCGTCGTTTATCTGGGCAATTTGGTCGGCGCTTGTCTTGTGGCTGCGGGCGTGGTGTTCAGTCATCAGCCGAGCCTGTTCGGGAACGGGTTGGCCGTTTCTTTGCTTTCGACCGCCGCGGGAAAATGCGCGATGCCCTTTGGCGACGCGTTGATTCGCGGGATCCTTTGCAATTTCCTCGTCTGCATCGCGGTTTGGATTGCCTTTGCTGCGAAGGATGTGGTGGGGAAAATCGCGGGCGTGTTTTTTCCGATTATGATGTTTGTGCTTTGCGGGTTTGAGCACAGCGTTGCGAATATGTACTTCATCAGCGCCGGGCTTTTCGCGAAGTCGGTGCCCGCGTATCTGGACGCGGCGTCTGCCGCCGGGGTGAGTGTCGGCGCAGTGACGATGGACGGATTCCTGGTCGGCAATTTGTTGCCGGTGACGCTGGGCAATATCATCGGCGGCGCGATTTGCGTGGGCTGTGTGTATTGGTATTGTTACTTGCAGGGGAAGGAAAACGGCTGACAGGCAATCGGCAATATTTTCCGAAATTTTCCACTTTCACGGTAGACGCGGGGAGCAAAATCCGCTAAAATAGGTAATATGCAATCGTCGCCTTGTCCTTGAGAGCGCGGCGGGCAATTTTATGAGGGAGGCAAGTCTATGAATATTCATGAGTACCAGAGCAAGCAGATCCTCAAGGAATTCGGCGTCAAGGTCCCGGCGGGAAACCCGGCGTTCAGCCCCGAGGAGGCGGCGCGTTTCGCGAAGGATCTCTCGACCGACGTGGTAGTGGTCAAGGCGCAGATTCACGCGGGCGGCCGCGGTAAGGCGGGCGGCGTAAAGCTCGCGCACAATATCGATGAGGTGAAGTCGTACGCTTCGTCGCTTCTCGGCAGGATTCTCGTGACCCATCAGACGGGCCCAGAGGGCAAGGAAGTTCATCGCCTCCTGATTGAAGAGGCTTCCGATATCGAAAAGGAATATTATCTTTCCCTCACCGTGGACAGAAAGACAGCTCAGATTGTCATGATGGGCTCCGCGGAGGGCGGCATGGAAATCGAGGAGGTCGCGGCCAATACGCCCGAGAAGATTTTCAAAGAATATATCGATCCGGGCGTCGGCTTGATGCCTTTCCAGACGAAGCGCATGGCTTACAACATGGGCTTCAAGCAGTCCATGATCGCGAAGGACCTTGGCCGGGACAGCGTACCGGGGAGGATCAGTGTCTCCAGCGTGGAGGCGACCAACGCCTTTACCATCACGGTGACGGCGGGAACGAATCCGAACTACGCGGTGAGCGTGGAGAATGGTAAATTATCAATCACGGCGAAG
>CACYUQ010000146.1 GCA_902777615.1 uncultured Selenomonadaceae bacterium | reverse complement strand
ATTCTGCAAGCGGCGCCGGAAGCGACATACGACGAGATGGCGCGCATCCTGTATGTCCGGCGCGAAACGGGATCTATCGACGAGGCGCGTCGGGTGCTGGTGGTGACGGCGGGAACCAGCGATATTTCTGTGGCGCGGGAGGCCGCGCTGACGGCGGAGCTGATGGGAAACGCGGTCGACACCTGTTTTGATGTAGGCGTGGCGGGGATTCACCGGCTGTTCTCCCATGAGGACGAGATTCGCCGGGCGAACGTGATTATCGTAGTGGCGGGCATGGAAGGAGCGCTGGCCAGTGTCGTGGGCGGTATGACGGCGCGGCCGGTCATCGCGGTGCCGACCAGCGTAGGATACGGTGCGAGCTTCCACGGACTTTCAGCGCTCTTGGCGATGCTCAATTCCTGCGCGGCGGGGGTCGCGGTCATGAATATCGACAACGGTTACGGCGCCGGGGTATTGGCGAGCAAAATCAACAAAACGAAATGAGGGATGACGATGAAGGCAATCTATCTTGACTGTTTCGCGGGCATAAGCGGCAATATGCTGTTGGGCGCTTTTTTGCAGGCCGGGCTGCCGGAGGCGCATCTCGTCGGGGAGCTGAAAAAGGTGCTGCCTCCGGACGAGTTTTCGGTGGAGGTCACGGACGTTTCCAAGAACGGCGTCCGCGCCAAATACGTGCGCGTACTCGTCCATGGGGAGCCAGCGGAGTTCCACGCCGCCGTGCCGACGCCCCACGAACATTGCCATGAACATCATCATGACCACGATCACAATCACGATCACGAACATGCCCATTGCCCGCATCACGCGGAGCATCATCACGAACATCACCACGCGCACCGCACCATGGCGATCATCCGAGAGATGATTGACAAATCGTCGCTGGGCGAAAACGTCAAGGAAAAAAGTATCGCGATTTTCGAGCGGTTGGCGGAAGCGGAAGGGAAGGTCCACGGACTTCCTGCAGACGAAGTGCATTTTCACGAAGTCGGCGCGACGGATTCCATTGCCGATATTGTCGGGACGGCCATTGCCCTCGATTATTTCGGAGTGGAAAAGATTTTCGTGTCGAAAATCAACACGGGCAGCGGCTTCATCGAGTGTGCCCACGGTACGATGATGGTGCCTGCGCCGGCGACGGCAGAGCTGTTGCAGGGCTTTCCCTTTTACCATGCCGCGGACGAGAAGGAGATGACGACACCGACGGGGGCGGCGGTCATCCGTGCACTGGCAGAATTCGCGGAAAATCTGCCAGGCGATTTCCAGCCGGAAAAGATCGCCTACGGCGCGGGAACGTGGGACCTTTCCATTCCAAACGTGCTTCGTATGTATCTGGGTGAGTATCAGGGGCGCGAGGCGCGGCGGCTATATATCCTGGAGACGAACATCGACGACATGAATCCGCAGGACTACGGCTATGTCTATGAGAAGGTCTTGGAGGCGGGGGCGCTGGACGTCTGGGCCACGCCGATTTTTATGAAGAAGAACCGTCCGGCGGTGACGCTCTCGGTGCTGGTCGGCGAGGCGGAAAAGGACGCTTGCGCGGATTTGCTGTTCCGGGAGACGACGAGTATCGGGCTGCGTGTCGTGCCTGTCGGTGAGCGGCTGGAGGCGGCGCGTCGGACGGCGATGGTCGCGACGCCCTATGGTGAGGTGTCCTGCAAAATCAGCGCCTACAAGGGGCATATTGTCTCGCTCTCGGCGGAGTATGAGGACTGCCGCCGTCTCGCGAGAGAGAAAAACGTGCCGTTGAAACAGGTCCGGGAGGACGCGCTGGCGGAGCTCCGCCGTCGTTTGGGGGAGTAAGCGGGGAGGAGCCTTATGGAAAGAGCAATCACTGTTCCGTTGCGGCGTGCGGCTCGCTCTTGGAAGTCATTGGCTAAAAAGTTTTTACTGTTGTTCCTTGGTGCGTTTGTCGCGTCCGTCGGGCTGGAAATATTCCTCGTCCCGAACGAGATCATCGACGGCGGCGTCGTCGGCCTTTCCATCATGGCGGGCGCCATCACGGATAACGAGTACGGCATTTTTCTCGTGCTTTTCAATATCCCGTTCCTTTTCCTCGCTTACAGGCAAATCGGCAGGGATTTTGTTGTCTCGACGGCCATTGCCATCCTAATTCTGGCGATATGGACCGAATATTTCGAGCCGGTGCCGCAGCTCACCGATGACCTGTTTTTGGCGGCGATTTTCGGCGGCATCATTGACGGCAGCGGCGTCGGCTTGATTATGCGCGCTGGCGGTTCACTGGACGGCACCGAGATCGTGGCGATTATCGCGGACAAGAAATCAGTGTTTTCCGTTGGCGAGATTGTCATGTTCATCAACTTGTTCATTTTCGCAGCGGCGGGTTTTATTTTTGACTGGGAACGGGCCATGTATTCCGTTGTCGCGTACTTTGTCATATCGAAGACGATTGACGCCGTTCTCAAGGGCATGGACGAGTCCTATTCGGTCATGATTGTGACGCAGGCGCCGGATGAAATCGGGCAGGCGCTGATGGACGAGCTTGGTCGCGGCATCACGATTCTCTATGGTGAGGGCGGCTACAAGAAAGAGCAGCGGAAAGTGCTGTACGCTGTCGTCACGCGCCTCGAAGTGCAGAAAGTGAAGGAGCTTGTCCAGGAGTACGACGAGACGGCTTTTGTCACCATCAATCAGGTCCACGACATCGTCGGAGGCAGGTTCAAGAAAAGCGGGCATTGAGTGATTTGAAATTTTTCCCAAAAAACGATTGACAATAGGGTGGTTTTCGTCTATGATAATCCCATCAATATGATAAAGCGTTGAGCAGAAAAAGTAACTTTGTTCAATCCGCACAGCGAGTCGACGACCGGGAAACCGGAGGTGGGATGGTCGGCCGGAGGCGCAAGGCGAATGGTTCTGCGAGCGTCCTTTGAAAGCGGGATTTTTCGCGAGTAGATGGGAACGGTTGCCCCCGTTACAGGGCTAGGATATATTACGTTTGTATCCGATGAGAAGCCTAAGCAGGGTGGCACCGCGAAAGATTTTCGCCCCGACGGAGGAATAAGTCTCCGTCGGGGCGTTATTTATTTTCGGAAAGAAAGGAAAGACGATATGAAAGTTAAGATTTGCGGCCTTCGGACCATGGAGGCGGCTCGGGTGGCGGAGCGCGCGGGCGCGGACTTCCTCGGCTTCATCCTTTGGCCGGAAAGCCGACGCTACGTTTCCGCGAGCACCGCGGCGAGCATCGTGCGGTCGCTCCGGGAGGACGCGCTGGCCGTCGGCGTCGTCGTGGACCAGCCTTTTGAGGAGGTCGCGGCGATCGCACGTCGATGTAGGTTCGATGCGATCCAGCTCCACGGCCACGAGTCGCCGGAGTACGCGGAGGAGCTTCGGGCTGCGGCGGACGTCCGCATCATCAAGGCGTTTCGATGGCGGGACGATTTCTCTGTCGAGGCCGCAAACGACTATCCTGCCGATTACATCTTGCTGGACACGTTCAAGAAGGGTATGGTGGGCGGCACCGGCGAGGCGTTTCGATGGCGCGAGGCGGCGGAGGAAACCAAAAATCTGAACAAGCCGCTGCTCCTTGCGGGCGGCATTTCGGCGGAAAACGCGAAGGAGGCGGCGCGGACGCTTTCCCCCTTCGCGCTGGACGTATCGGGAAGCTTGGAGGAAGACGGCGAGAAGTCGCCGCAGAAAATCCGGGCGTTCATGCAGAAGATAAAGACGATAAGGAAAGAGGAAGCATCATGAAAGACATTCTTGCAGAAATCGTCGAGAAGAAAAAAGAAATCGTGAAGGCGGCGAAAAAGGCATTGCCTTTGGATGAAGTGAAGCGGCGGGCACGTCCCGGCAGGTTTGGTCTGTCCCACCGGGTACGCGGCGAAGAATGGAGCCTGATTGCTGAATGTAAGCTCCAGTCCCCGGCGAAAGGCCGCCTCTGCCGCGCCTATTCGGTGACGGAGTTGGCCGCGATTTACGAGGAAAACGGCGCCAGCGCTCTTTCGGTGCACACCGACCCGCATTTTCTCGGCTCGAACGAGGATTTCACGAAAGTCCGCGAGATGACGAATCTGCCGCTCTTGCGGAAAGACTTCATCATCGACGAGTACCAGATTTGCGAGGCACGGATGCTCGGCGCGGACGCGGTGCTGCTGATTGCGCGGATCCTGACGCCGCGGCAGCTTCGGGATTTTCTCTATCTGGCTTGGGGGCTGGGGATGGATGCGCTGGTCGAGGTTCACGACGAAGAGGATTTGCGCGCGGCTCTCGATACGCCGGCGGAGTTCATCGGCGTCAATAACCGCAATCTGAAAACGTTCGTCACCGATATAGAAAATACGCTGGCGCTCTTGCCGAAAATCGGCGAGGGGCGCACGGTGATCAGCGAGAGCGGCGTGCGGGATAAGGAAGACGCGGCGCGGCTGATGGCGGCGGGATGCGACGGCATCCTCGTCGGCGAGGGGCTGGTGACCGCACCGGACGTGGCGCAGATGACGAGAAGCCTTGCCGCGCCGATGATGACGGCACGATGCGGCGCATGAAAATAAGCC
>CACYUQ010000145.1 GCA_902777615.1 uncultured Selenomonadaceae bacterium | reverse complement strand
CTCGATCCGCGCGATACTTACAAGGACGTTTCCGAGTGGGAGAAGAAGGCGAAAGACCTCGCGCAGCGCTTCGTCAAGAACTTCAAGAAGTACGAGACGAACGACGAGGGCAAGGCGCTGGTCGCGGCAGGCCCGCAGCTCTGATTTTCGCAGCGTACTGACAATTACATAAACATAGAAAAAGGCAGATGAATTTCATCTGCCTTTTTCTATGTTTTCTCATGTTGGCATTTATGGGCGGTCTGTGGTAAAATAATAAACGTATGTGTATATATCCCTACGTTGATTGTTTTCGTAGGACGTTACGGAGGGGATAAGGTTTGGGAAATCATAAGAACGCAAAGGTTTTTTGTGCGTTGCTTTTGACGGGCGCGTGCGTGTTTTCGTTTTCCGGGACGGCGGATGCCGGAAAGAGGCTTCACGATCAGGTGACGAACGGCAGCGCGGTACAGACTCGCAGCGATAGCACGGTGAATGTCGCAGGCGCGAAACAAGGCGGCATCAAGGCGCGAATCGACGCGCTTTTGCATCCGCAAGCGGAAACGCCGAAGACGAGCCGGGAAAAAGTCGATTACAAGCTGCTGCCCGTGGACCTCGACAATGAGGATATTCTCGGCGGCCCGATGGCGACGGAAGCGCAGTGCGTCAATTATCTTTTGAAAATCAATCCGACGCCGGATATTTCGGTGACGCCGGAGGAACTTGTTTCCTATTATTATGAGGAAGCGACCCGGGAAGGCGTCCGTCCGGATGTTGCGTTTGCACAGGCGCTCCATGAGACGGGCAACTTCAGTTATGGCGGAACGGTGACGCCGGATCAGAACAATTATTGCGGCCTCGGCACGACCAGCGATTATGTGCAGGGCGGATATTTCCCATCGGCGCAGATTGGCGTGCGTGCGCATATCCAGCATCTTTTGGCCTATGCGACGACGCGTTTGCCGTCGGAGGAAATCGTTGACCCGCGTTACTTGATGGTTCGCGATATTTATGGCAGTATGACATTGCCAAGTTGGTTGGACCTGAACGGCCGTTGGGCGGTTCCGGGCACTACTTACGGGCAGCGGATCATGAATATTTTTCAACAGATTTTACAGGAGCCGGGAAAAGGCTGAACGATGAGGTGCTCCCATGCTGGAAAGCCTGATGGCACAATCGAATAGCGGAGAAACGGAAAAGCTTCCAACGCGACGCTTCCGTGAAATGGTACGCGTCCTTCGAAATCGGGAACTGATGCGCGGCGTCACGCCGGTCAAGATTCGCCAGATTTTGGAGGACTTGGGTCCGACATTTGTGAAGCTCGGGCAGATTATGAGTATGCGGCCCGATTTCCTGCCGCAGGAATATTGCGACGAGTTGACGACGCTGCAGGCAGATGTCAAGCCGATGCCGTTCGATGTCGTGCTTTCCATCGTGGAGCAGGAATACAAATGCCCGTGGCAAAAGAAATTCGCCTCGATTTCGCAGGAGGCGCTGGGCTCGGCATCCATCGCGCAGGTCCATCGTGCCACGCTGGCGACGGGAGAAGAAGTCGTCGTCAAGGTACAGAGGCCCGGTATTTACTCCGTGATGGAACAGGACATTGTGCTCCTGAAGCGTGCGACGGCATTGACGCAGGTCGTCGGCGAGGAGCGGGGCGTGCTGGACGTCTCCATGTTGCTTGACGAGATGTGGCGGATTGCCAAGCAGGAAATGGATTTCCTGATGGAGGCCGATCATATCGACGAGTTCCGTCAGCTCAACGCGGGCGAGGAATATGTGGATTGTCCGAAGGTCTATCATGACCTGACGACGTCGCGGATTCTCGTGATGGAATATGTGGACGGCATTCGCTTCGACGATTCGGCGGCGCTTCGCGAAAAGGGCTTCGATATCAATCAGCTCGGACGTCGGTTGGCCGAGAATTACGTCAAGCAGGTGGTTGAGGACGGTTATTTTCACGCCGACCCACATCCGGGCAATATCCGCGTGCGGAGCGGGAAAATCGTTTGGCTCGATCTCGGCATGATGGGGCGGATTTCCAATCGGGATCGTCGGGCCATCCGAAAGGCGTTTTTCTCGTTGGCCAATCACGACACGATGGACATGAAAACTGCGGTGCTGGCGCTGGGCGTCCCGAAGGGACGTATCGACCATACGCGTCTCTATGAGGATATTGACGCGATGATGACGACCTATGAGAACCTGGACTTCGGCACGTTTCAGATGGGCGTCCTGACCCGGCAAATCATGGACGTACTGCGCCGCCATCGGATAGGCATTGGACCGGGGCTCAGCATGTTTGCCCGGGGCGTGCTGACCATCGAGGGCGTCATGCGCACCTATTGCCCGGATGTCAATTTCGTGGAGATTTTCGCGCGGAGCATTCAGCTTAATTTGCAGAAGGAATTCAATTGGCGCGTGGAACTGGATCGGCTGAAGCGCGAAGGGTATGTTTTCTTCAAGAAGACGATGCGCCTGCCGGAGCAGATTTCCGACATCCTGCAAATGACGATGCGCGGGCAGACAAAGGTCAACCTTGATTTGACCGGTTCGGAGGAACCGCTTCGGCGTATCGACGGTATGATGAACAAGCTCGTCCTCGGCATGATCGGATCGGCGCTGCTCCTTGGCTCTAGTGTCATCTGTACTACGCAGATGACGCCGAAAATCATGGAAATACCGCTGTTGGGCGTGTTTGGCTATTTGGCGGCGCTCGTGCTTTGCGGGCGGTTGCTTTGGGATATAATACGGAATTCATAAAGGGAGGTTTTCTCTATGCGGGGAATCCGCGGTGCAATCACGATCAAGAATGATACCGAGGCTGAAATTGTAGCGGCTGTGCGTTGGATGGTGACGGAGATGATTCGTCATAACGGAGTGAAGCCTGAAGACGTAGGCGCGGTTATTTTAAGCGCGACGGAGGACATCACGGCGGCGTTTCCGGCGGCGGGGGCGCGGCAGATACCGGGCTTCGACGCGGTTCCGCTCTTTGATACGCGCCAGATGGCGGTCGAGGACAGCTTGCCGCTCTGCATCCGCGCGTTGGTGCTTGCCGATACGGACAAGGCGCAGAAGGACATCCGCCACGTCTATCTCGGCGAGGCGGCGCTGCTCCGGCAGGACCTCGTCATGAAGCGGCCGGACGACGAAGAATAATCAAAACAAAGCAATAAATATTGGGAAGGAAGTATTTAAGCATGAAAAAAGTCATTTCCACGGCGAATGCGCCGCAGGCCATCGGACCCTATTCGCAGGCCATTGAGGCGGGCGGCTTCGTGTTCGTTTCGGGACAGATCCCTCTGATTCCCACCACGGGAGAGCTTGTCGAGGGCAGCGTCGAGGTGCAGACTGCGCGCGTCTTGGAAAATCTCAAGGCGATTCTTGAGGCGGCGGGTTCGTCGCTGGAGGCTGTGGTCAAGACGACGGTTTACATCACGAATATGGACGACTTTACGAAGGTCAACGGAATTTACGGGCAGTATTTCCAAGAAAATCCGCCCGCGCGGGTCTGCGTCGAGGTCAGCAAGCTGCCGAAGGGCGCGCTGGTCGAGATTGACGTAATCGCGGCGCGGTAATATTATTGATAATAGAAGGGCGATGAAGGAATGTCGATAGACGCGATGAGCGTGAACGCGATCCGGGTACTGGCTGCGGACGCGATACAAAAGGCCAATTCCGGCCATCCGGGACTGCCGTTGGGCGCTGCACCGGCGGCCTATGAACTTTGGGCGCGGCACATGAAGCACAACGCGAAGAATCCGAAATGGGCGAACCGCGATAGGTTCATCCTGTCGGGCGGGCACGGCTCGATGCTGCTGTACTCTTTGCTGCACCTTTTTGGGTACGGGCTGACGCTGGACGATTTGAAAAATTTCCGTCAGGACGGTTCGCTTACGCCGGGCCATCCCGAGTATGGTCACACTGTTGGCGTCGAGGCAACGACGGGACCGCTGGGTGCCGGTATGGGCATGGCGGTCGGCATGGCGATGGCGGAGGCGCATCTTGCGGCGATGTTCAACAAGCCGGGCTACCCGGTCGTCGATCATTATACCTTCGCGCTGGGCGGCGACGGCTGCATGATGGAAGGGATTTCCTCCGAGGCGTTCTCGCTGGCGGGGACGCTGGGCCTTTCGAAGCTCATCGTGCTCTATGACAGCAATTCGATAACGATTGAGGGCGGCACCGATCTCGCGTTTACCGAGAATGTGCAGAAGCGCATGGAGGCGTTCGGCTTCCAGACGCTGACCGTCGAGGACGGCAACGACCTTGCGGCCATCGGAAAAGCCATCGAGGAAGCGAAAGCGGATAAAACGCGTCCGTCGTTCATCACGATCAAGACGCAAATCGGCTACGGCTGTCCGGCGAAACAGGGCAAAGCCAGCGCCCACGGCGAGCCATTGGGCGAGGAAAACATCAAGGCGCTCAAGGAAAATTTGAGCTGGCCGACGCAGGAGCCTTTCGCCGTGCCGGACGAAGTATACGCGAACTACGCGAAACTCGCCGAGGCGGGCGAAAAAGCAGAAAAAGATTGGAACGCGTTATTCAACGAATATCAGGAAAAATTCCCGGAGATGAAACAGCTCTGGGCGAAGTGTCATGCGCCCGTCGACAAGGACGC
>CACYUQ010000144.1 GCA_902777615.1 uncultured Selenomonadaceae bacterium | reverse complement strand
GGAATACTTTTGCGCGACCTGTGCAATGAGGTCGCCCATTTCCTGATTCGGATAGCGGTTGAATGCCACCCGCGACAAACGCGCCATCACGCGCTCCTCCACCAGCGGCGGCAGGCTCGTTGGCGCTTCGTTCGCGTTCAGCTTCAAACGCCAATCCCGTTCCGCCACATCATAGGCTGGCATATCCGCGAGACCGTTTCGATAATTCAGCATGGTTTTCCCTCCGTCTTGCGCAGCCGGACTGCGTTCGCGTGTGCCTGGAGCCCCTCCGCCTCGGCAAGACGTATGATGTCCTCCGACACGTTTTGCAGCGCGGGCTGCGTATAGGAAATGAAGCTCGTGCGCTTCATGAACGTCTCGACATTCAGCACGGAATAGAACCGCGCCGTGCCGCCCGTCGGCAGGATATGATCCGGTCCGGCGAAATAGTCGCCCAGCGGCTCCGGCGAGTATGCACCGAGGAAAACCGCCCCCGCGTGACGGATATACGGCAAAAGTTGGAACGGCTGCGCAACGAGAAGCTCCAAGTGCTCCGGCGCGGAAAGATTCGCGAAACGGATGGCCTGCGTCATGTCCTCGGCGACGACGATCAGGCCGTTCCGCTCGATGGACGCCCCCGCAATCGCCTTGCGCGGCAGATTCGCAAGTTGCTTCTCCACTTCCGCCGCCGCCTTTTCCGCCAGCGTCGCGCTGGTCGTAATCACGATACTCGACGCCAGCGGATCGTGCTCCGCCTGGCTCAGCATATCCGCCGCCGTATAAGCGGGGTCGGCGCTCTCGTCGGCAAGGATCAATATCTCGCTGGGCCCTGCCAGCATATCAATATCGCAATGTCCGTAAACGGCTTTTTTCGCCAGCGTCACGAAAATATTGCCGGGCCCCGTAATCTTATCCACCCGTGGGACTGTCTCGGTGCCGAACGCCATGGCCGCAACAGCCTGCGCGCCGCCGATCGTGAAAATTTGCGACACGCCGATTTCCTTTGCCGCCAGCAGCACATACGGATTGATTTTCCCATCCCGCGGTGGGCACATCATGACGATTTCCCGCACGCCCGCTACCTTCGCGGGCACCGCGTTCATCACCACCGAGGACGGATAGGCCGCCGTGCCGCCGGGAACGTAAAGCCCCACGCGGTCGAGAGGCAGCACCGACTGCCCCAAAAGCGAGCCTTCCTCGCGGTAGGTCATCCACGTTTTCGGCTTCTGTTCCTCATGGTAGCGGCGCACGTTATCAATCGCTTTTCGAAGCGACGCCATGACCTCTTTATCGACCAGTCTTTCCGCTTCCTCAAATTCCGCTTCGCTGACGACAAAATTTTCCGGCGTCAGTTCCGTGCGGTCGAGCAGCGACGTGTAGCGGATGACGGCGGCGTCACCCTCTCGCCGGACGTCGCCGACGATTTTCGCCACAACCTCTTCCGCCGTCAAGTCCGCGCCGAACAGCTTCTTGTTACTCTCACGGATCGCGGGGCTGAGCTCCACCTCGTCGAAAGCCGCCTTTTTAAGCAGCCGCTCAATCTCCCGCTCCCCACAATCCTTCACGTTGACAATCCGCATCGTTTATTTTCCCTTCTCCATAATAGTTTTCAAATCCTCAACCAGCCGATGAATCCTTTCGAACTTCATCTGGAAGCTCACGCGGTTCGATATGAGCCGCGCCGTCGCGTCCATGATGCTCGTGATCTCCACCAGATGATTTTCCCGGAGCGTCGTTCCCGTCTCCACGATGTCGACGATGCTCTCCGAAAGCCCCACGATGGGGCCGAGTTCGATGGAACCGTTCAGCTTGATATATTCCATCTGCATCCCGTGCTCGCTGAAAAATTTTTCCGCGATATGCGGGAATTTCGTGGCGACGCGGGTATGGGCGTAATCCTCCAAATGCGGGCGGCGCTTCCCCTCCGGCACCGCCATCATCAGATGGCACCGGCCAAAGCCCAGATCCAGCAGTTCATAAACGTCCTGCCCGGACTCCATCAGTACGTCCTTCCCGATCACGCCGATATCCGCCGCGCCATACTCCACATAGGTCGGCACGTCCGCCGTCTTGGAAATGATGAACTTCACCTTCGCGCGGTCGTTCGTGATCACGAGCTTCCGCGACGACTCCGAAAGCCCTTCCGCCGAAAGCCCCGCTTGCGCCAACAGCTCCGCCGACGGCGAAAAAAGTTTTCCTTTCGGAAGCGCCACTGTCAGATATTCCAAATCATTGATTCCCATAAACCCACCTAAATTCTTTATTTAATTAAAGGATTAACGTGTTAATATAATAATAAATCTATCAAACTTTGTCAACAAAATTGTCGACAAAAAAGGAATATTTTCTTCATCGTCGAAACATTCCTTTGAAGAGACAACGTGAGAGGAGATTTACGCTTATGAATATTCTTTCCCTGCATCCCCTCCGGGACGCCCAAATCGCGACCATCAAAGCCGCCCGCCCCGACATTGAACTCCAGCTTGCTAAAGCGCAGGACTGCGCTTCCTATCTGCCGGATGCCGAAATTTTACTTGCCTTCGGTCAGACAAATCTCGCGCCGATTTTACCGCAGGCGCCGAAACTCCGATGGGTGCAAGCGCTGACCGCCGGTGTCGACGGTTTCATCGCGCTTGATGCGTTCCGCAAATCCGACATTCTGCTGACGAACGTGCGGGGCATCCACGGCATCCCGATCGCCGAGCACGTTCTCGGCATGATGCTGTCCCGGACGCGCGGTCTGCTCGCCGCCCACGACAATCAAAAAAACCGCTCGTGGAAAGGCTTGCGCGGCGTCGACGAACTGTACGGAAAAACCGCTGCCGTCGTCGGACTCGGCAGCGTCGGCGGCGTCATCGCGAACCGCCTCAAAGCAATGGGCATGACCATCCTCGGCGTCAAACAGTCCAAGACGGAAGAACCCGACGTGGACAAGCTATACACGCCCGACGCGCTTTTCGACGTGCTGCCGCAAGCGGATTTCATCATCGTCACATTGCCGCTGACGCCGGAAACGCAAAACCTTTTCTCGAAAAAAGCCTTCGAAGTGATGAAGCCTACCGCTTTTTTCGTCAATGTCGCCCGCGGCCCCATCGTAAACGAAGCCGACCTTGCTGACGCGCTGCGCTCCGGTGTCATCGGCGGCGCGGGTCTGGACGTCTTCTGCGAGGAGCCGCTGCCCGAAAACTCGCCGCTCTGGGACGTGCCGAATTTACTGATTACGCCGCACCATGCCGCCACCTCGCCGCGCTACATGGAACGCGCCGTCGAGGTCTTCGTCGAAAATCTCAAAGCCTACCCCGATATTTCGAAAATGAAAAACATCATAGATAAAGAACGCGGGTATTGATCATATCAACTCATCTCGTCAGCCCTGCGCAAAATCCGAAGCTCCGGCGGATCGTTTTCCGCCGGGGCTTCGTGATGTTTTCGGACGATTTCCGCTTCCCGCGCAAAACCTACGCTTTCAAGCAGCTCTGCCCCGATTTCCGCGTGATGGAAATAAACGCGCATCTTACGGGCCAGTACGCCGCCGTCGTTCCCGTCCCCATAAGCGCGGGAAAGATCCGGACAAATCGCGGCGAAAAGTACCGCGAAAGATTTCCAGAACGTACCAAGATCGCCTTTTTTCCGCCCAACGTCATGCAAAAGCGCGCATCGCGTCAAAAGCAGCCTGTCGACCGTCCCCAACGATCCCGCCAACGCCATCGCATTTCGCGCAGTGCGCAGGGCGTGGCACTGGTCGGGCACAGACAAGGCGAAAAACAAAGGATGCAGTTCCGACGGGAGGTACTGTTCGACTAACGCCATGTCCTCCGTCGAAACGCGGGCGAAAATCGCCCGAACAAATTGCAGGACGCGCCCCGAAATCATGCGAGGTAAACCAGCTCACGGTAGCCCTTCACCGTCTGGCGACGCGTCGCCTCATCCCGCGTCTCCTCGGCCGGGGCCAGCTCGACGATGGCTCCCGCGGCGCGTTTTTCCATCGCCAGCCGGATCGCCTCTTC
The DNA here is from genome assembly GCA_902777615.1 of uncultured Selenomonadaceae bacterium. Taxonomy (GTDB): domain Bacteria; phylum Bacillota; class Negativicutes; order Selenomonadales; family Selenomonadaceae; genus RUG12372. The sequence goes on along the minus strand of CACYUQ010000144.1, from coordinate 644 downwards.
CCGATTTTGCGCCGCGTAGGCGATATACACATCCTTCTGCGGCGTCGGCTGCTTCAAATGCTCACGCTCCAACGCCAACATCACCCGCTCGATACCAAGCGCAAAGCCCGTCGCCGGACACGCGCTGCCGAAGTCCGAAAGGAGCCGATCATATCGTCCGCCGCCGCATATCGGGAACCCCAGTCCCGGCGTGTACGCCTCGAACACCATGCCCGTATAGTACCCGAAATCACGGATAACCCCGAGATCGAACCGCACATATTCCGCCACTCCGTAAACGTCCAAGAGCCGATAAATTGCGCGGAGATTATCAAGAGCACGGCGGCTCTGCTCGTTCGTCACAAGCTCCCGCGCTTTTTCGAGGACTTCCATCCCTCCGTGCAGCAGCGGCACGCCGCAGAGCGCCTCCCGCGCACTCCCCGACAATCCTTCCCGCTCCGCCAACGCCTGAAGCCCCACTAAATCGTGCGACTCCAGCGCCGCCCGGATTTCCTCCTGCGCCTTCTCGTCCAGACGAAGCTCCTGCATCAGTCCGAACAGGCACAGCCACCCACAGATGAAGCGCCCGACCAGGACGCCCAGCAGTGCAAGCCAGCCCAGCACGTAAAAGGCAAAGCGTGGCTTTTTTCCGGTTGCCATGGCCT
>CACYUQ010000143.1 GCA_902777615.1 uncultured Selenomonadaceae bacterium | reverse complement strand
CGACGGCACCTACCGTGGCGACCAGGAGATCACCCGCTATGAGATGGCGCAGATGATCGCCCGCGCGATGGCGAAAGGCGCCAACGGCGCTGACAAGGCCCTCGTTGACAAGCTCGCCGCTGAGTTCGCCGATGAGCTGAACAACCTCGGCGTCCGCGTTGCCGCCCTCGAGAAGAAGGTCGACAATGTAAAGTGGACCGGCATGGTTCGTTATCGTTACATCGTTCGTCATGAGGAGAATGAATCGGATCGTCTAGCCGGCGCAAAGGTCAACACGAACGGTCTGTTGCTCCGCCTCGAGCCGACGATGCAGATCAACAAGAACTGGACCGGTAAGGCTCGTATCGACTACAACAACAACTCGGAAATGGATACGGCTGAGAATCAGAAAAATGTTGAAGTTGACCGTATCTGGGTCGAGGGCAAGTACAACAACTTGCTAATCAAGCTCGGTAAGTTCAACGTCAAGACGGCTTCCGACTATGGTACGACGATGGACTATCGCATCGCCGGTGCTGAGGCTGTTATCGGCAAGGAAATCCAGGTCGCTGTTCGCGGCGGTCGCCTGAACCTGAGCAATTCCTCTGCGTTCGCACATGGCGGAATCTCCGAGGGCACCGCTACCTCAGTTGGCCCGCTGGCTGATAAGCATCGTAATTATGCGAAGACTGGTGGCGATACGGTTCCCTACATCGGCGTTGAGGTTTACAATGACCGTGCGAAGAAGTTCACCTGGGGCCTTGGCTGGCAACATGTCCGCGGCGAGTTCAATACTACTAACGGACATGGCAATCTCGCAGGTATCGGCGACAACATCAATATCTTCGATCTCGGTCTCGGCTACAAGTTTGACAAGAATGTCAGCTTGACGGGCGTTTACGCGTGGGCTACGGGACTCAAGGATATGGACGGCGATCGTTACTCCGACGAGGCTAAGTTCAAGTACTCCTATGCCTTCCAGCTCAACTACAAGGGCGCGGACAAGGCGAAACCGGGTTCTTGGGGCGCGTTCGTCGCTTATCGTCATCTCGGCGATGCCTCCATCATTCATCCGACCTGCCGTGAAAACGGTCCGATGAACGGCGGCGAGAAGGGCTTCGAGATTGGCGTCAACTACACCTTCGCGAAGAACATCCTCGGCAAGGTGCAGTACTACAACGGCAAGGAGATCCTCTCCGAGAACAAGGTCAATGCTGTTTGGACGGAGCTCGGCTTCTACTTCTGATTTCCAACGCAACAAAGCAACAAAAATCAAAAGCCCCGGCAACTGCCGGGGCTTTTGTGTAAGTAAGCCCTCCCCTTTGGGGAGGGGGGACCGCCGGAGGCGGTGGGTGAGGTCTCGTAGTTATTTCGCTTGCATTAGTCGTTACGTCATAAGACCTCATCCGTCGCGCTTCGCGCGCCACCGTCCGGGGAGTCCACTGGACTCCCGCGCAAAGCGCCCCCAGAGGGGAAGGCTTATATACGAGGAGGAGCGCAACATGGCGCAGGTGAAACGTCTGACAAAGGAAGAACGCCTTCGCATCGTCGAGGCGCATAAAAGCGGCGTGGGGACGACGGCGTTGGCGCGGGAATACGGCGTGTCCCGTTGGACGGTTTACCGCCTGGTGCAGCGCTACGAGGAAACCGGCGACGTGGAGCTGGGCTTTGACCGATGCGGGCGAAAGCCGGGCCTGACGAAGGCGCAGCTCGCGGCGATTCAAAAAATCCTCGCGAAAGATCCCAGCACGAAAATGCGGGATCTCCACGAGCGCCTGCATCTCCCCTGCACCCTGCGCGCCCTCTACTACATCGTCAAGAAAATGGGCGTCGAGCGAGCCAACGCCATCCGGGAGCCGAAAAAGAAAAACGCCCTCCCGGTATGGAAAGGCCGCGCGTACCTGTGGTAGAACCTTGACAATGATGGGAAAAAACGTATAATGAGCATAGAGGAAGGCGCTGCCGGTAAACGGTCAGCCCTTATGTACGTCTAAGAAATGGCCGCACAGTTGGGAGCTTGAGCGGTCAGCTTCAATGATAAGTTGCTATACGAGATAGCCGCCTATGCTTGGAGGCCTAGGGCGGCTTTTCTCATGCCTTGACACTAGAAAAGCAATTTTGTATAATTAAGGCAAGAAAAAGAGGATGGCCGTCCAGCGGTCGCCCCTTGGTGTTTATTAGCTAGGAATAAACCGCCAAAGTTTGAGCGCTAGGGCGGTTTATTTCTGTTTTAAGACGACGAGAATCAAGAAAACCATGATCAGAGCCAAGGTGATTTGATCCATAGGCATCCTCCCCTTTCTCAAGGGGCAGAAAAATTGACCGCCAAACAGCTATCCTCAGTTTTATAGTATAGCACAGACTTTCGTTTCATGCAATCAGAAACGAAAGTCTGTTTTTTTATGACAGGGTATGGCCACGGAAGGAGAAAAGCGCGCCGTTGGGGGTTCCGTTTTCCGCTTCCAGTATGACGTCGTGACGGCGGGCAATGGTTTGCGCGATGGCTAGGCCGAGGCCGGTGCCGCCGACTCGGTTCGTGCGGAAGCGGTCAAAGAGGTGCGGCAGGGTCTCTGCGTCGATGCCGGGACCATGATCCGCGATAGCGACGCGCCAACGGGATTCTGCACATTCGACGGCGATCTCGACGGTGCCGCCTTCCGGTGAGAATTTCACGGCGTTGTCGAGCACGGCGAGGAACATCTGCCGCAGCCGTCCATAGTCCCCTCGCATAGGAATCGGCGGCGCGTCCTCGAGACGGATTTCGACGGATTTCGGCGCGGCGATACGGCGGGCCGAACGCACGGCGTCGCGAAGCGCGTCGGAAAGGTCGATTTCCGTTTTCTCGATGGAAAAGTCTGGATTCTCCAGCCGCGCGAGGTCGAAAAGGTCGCTCACCAGACGGTTCAAATGCAGGACGTTGGTTTGCATTTGCGCGAGATAGTCCCGTCGCTTCGCCTCATCCTCGATCAGCCCCGCCGACAACGCGTCGAGAGAGCCGCGCAGGATAGTCAGCGGCGTCCGAAGCTCGTGGGAAATGCTGGCGAAGAAATCCCGCCGCATGGCGTCGAGCTTTGACCGTTCTGCGGCGGCGGATTCCAGCCGTTCCGCGAGGATGTCTAGGCTTCTTGCAAGTGAGCCGATCTCGTCGTCCTGCCGGACGCCGCTGCGGGTCTCGTATTTCCCGTCGGCCAGCGCCGCCGCGGTCCGTTCCATCGTCGCCAATGGCCGGATGAAGCGGCGCGCCAGCGCAAAGGACAGCGCCGTCGCCAGCAGGAACGCGAGGGCAAGGGAGAGGGAGAGAATCTTGAATCCGGCGGCTTCGCTGGCATGTATGTCCGACAAGCGGCGGTGCATCAAAACCGCGCCCGTCACGTTCCCGTCGGCGTCGCGGACCGGCGCCCCCGCCGTCACGGAGGGGACGTCGAGCAGCGCGTTGAAATTTTCGCCGACGACGCTTTCTCCGGCAAAAACGGTTTCCAGCAACGTTTCGGCGTCGGGCGGAAGCTCGGTATAGTCCGTGTCCGTCTCGGTACCGCTCAGCGTGATGGTCCGCGCGGCGCGGTCCACGAGCCAGACGTCGCTGCCCGTGAAGGCGTTCAGCTGGCGGAGCAGCGAACCGAGGCCCTGCTCCGGACCGTTTCCCGAGGATTGTGTGTTGTCCGCGGCGGCGACCCGACGGCGGCAATATGTGTGCGCCCCCATCGAGGCGTGCTCTTGCGCGCTCGAAGGTTCCATACCGCCGCGCCGCATCATGCCGTGACGACCTTCGTGACCGCCGCGCGGCATAGCGGGGAGAGCGTCATTGTCGCTGGGCTTCGTGCCCGAAAGGGACGCGGCGATCGCATTCGTGTGGGTTTGCAAATCGCCGGTGTGCAGGTCCAACGTATAGCGGCGGAACAGGAAGCTGAACGTGCCGCCGATGACCAGCGCGAAAATTAAGAGCGCCAACGAGAAATACAATACGAGACGGCGGGTCATGCAGTCACCTCCAGCGCATAGCCGACGCCGCGGACCGTCCGAATATCCCAATCGTCATGGGGATAGGCGGCGAGCTTCGCGCGCAGGCGCTTGATATGCGTGTCCACCGTGCGCGCGTCGCCTTCGTAGTCCCAGCCCCAGAGCCGGTCCAAGAGATGGTCGCGGGAAAACGCGCGCCCTTTGTTTTCGGCGAACAGGCACAAAAGGTCGAATTCCTTCTTCGTTAAAGATACGGGCCGGTCGCTGACCACCGCGCGGATTTCCTCCGGGTACAGCGTGAGACTGCCGCAGGCAATCGTCCGCCGCGCGTCCTCCGTTCGTTCCAGACGGCGCAGCACCGCGCGGACGCGGGCCATCACCTCCGCACCGGCTTTGAGCACGAGCAGTTTCGGCGCGAGCATATTGCGTTCGAGCCGTTCCACGAGGTTCGCCGGCCCCGCCGTCTGCGCCGCGAACGTGTGCTCTTCGGCGTCGATCTGCCGCAGGCGTTGGTCGTTGAGTTGGTCAGCCTGCCTGTTCACCGGGAACAGGCTCACCGCCTGCCGTCCCGGTTCGGGCAGCACACCGAGGCGCGTGACGAGCATGTCGCGGTCCCGCTGGCTCACACAGCCCTGACGGATGTCAGTGAGCACGCGCAGCAGCTGGCCGTCGTCCTGACGGTGCTGTTCGTCGAGGTAACAGATCAC
>CACYUQ010000142.1 GCA_902777615.1 uncultured Selenomonadaceae bacterium | reverse complement strand
CCTTGTCGCCACCCTTGATCGGGGCGCGGATGAATCGTGGCAGGTCGAAATCGATCTTGAACTTTTTCTTATCATCGCCTTGGAACAGCATATATTTGACGTCTTCCCGCGGATGCGCGGTCACCTTGTAAGTACTGCCGTCATGCACCCAGACGGAACGCTCAATCTTCTCCTTGACCGGGCCTTTTACCAAACGGACGAGAGGGAAGCCGTAGTCCATCAGTTTCGCCGTGTCCGTAAAGCGGTCGTCGACGTTCGGCGCGTTCATCACGATACAGATCAGCGTCACGCCGTTCCGCGTCGCCGCGCCCGCGAGACAACCGCCCGCCGCCCGCGTCCAGCCGGTCTTGATACCGCTCATACCCTGATAAGTGTAGAGAAGTTCGTTCGTATTTTCGAGCTTCCGCTGCTGGCGGCCCGCCGGGGTATTCCAAACCATCATGTGCTCGCGGGAATCGACGATGCGGCGGAACTCCTTGTTTGCCCAACCGTACCGTGCAATCTTCATCATGTCCCGCGCCGTCGAGACGTGCTGCACATCCGGCAGCCCGTTCGGGTTCGCGAACTGCGTTTTTTTCGCGCCGATCATCCACGCCTTCTGCGTCATGTTCGCCGCGAACTCCGCCGCGCTGTGCGACGGCGTCATCGCCTCGGCCACCGCCACCGCGGCGCCGTTGTCCGACTCCATCATCAGCGCCATCAACAGCTCGTGCATCGAGGTCGTGTCGCCCTCGACCAGATCCGTCCCCTCGGTGGCGGCGGCCTCCGGCCCGACCGTCACAGGCGCCGCCAAATCTTTCCATTGCTCCAGCGCCAACAGGCAAGTCATCATCTTCGTCATGCTGGCCGGGTACATGAGCCGGTCGGCATTCTTCTCGTAAATGACGCGCCCCGTGGACGCCTCGACGAGAATCGCCGCTTCCGCCGTAATCTCCGGCGGTTTCGGCAGTGCCGCTGCAAGCGCCGCTTCTGACACAGCCAGCGCCGTCAGTAAGGCAAACGCAAAAACGCGGAACAGTTTCCGCAAACTCTTTATCTTCATTTTCATCATTCCTCTGGATTTTCCACGAAATTCCGGACGACAAAAAACGTCCCGCCCGCCTTCAGGCAGAGCTCGCCGTCCTCGCCGTAAACGCGCCCCTCGCAAACCATCGTATGCTTCCCGTCATGGATGACCTCGCCCTCGGCGTAAACGCGCCCTTCCAGCACCGGGCGTATGAAAGACATATTCATCTCCAGTGTCACGACGCCCTTGTCGCAAGTAAAACAGGCGATGCCCATCGCCGTGTCCACCATCGTCGCCGCAACGCCGCCGTGGGCGATGCGATGAACGTTCGTATGCTCGTGCTTCACGTCCATATCGAGGCGCACGCGTCCGCGTTCGAAGGAGGTCACCCGGACGCCCAGCAGCGCGAGAAACGGATTTGCCTCATAAAATTCATCGAAATGCTTCTTCACATGCGCGCTAATGTCCGATGCCATGCCGTCCCTGACCCCTTGGTAATGTGGTTTGTTCGGTTCTTGATAACTATATGTTGTATTATAACATACGAAATAATGGCAATCAAATAACCGTGATTTATCATTGCCGTTTTGTCGCGCCGTTCCGCGCACAAAAAAATTTTAGCGTCGCTTGCTGAAAATTTTCGTTTTTTTCGTTAAAAAAAGACAGCCCCGAACAGGCTGCCCATTTTTTATCATGCCATGCCAAATTTTTTGTTGATTTCCTCAATGCGCTTTGCGTGAAACGCATTTTCCTGCCGAATAGCCTCCCGCCGCTTCGGCGGATGGTTGCGGTAATGCTTCCGAATTCGCTCCAGCCGTTCCGCGTGGCGCTTGCTCTCAATCTCCATCGCGCGCTCGTAAGTCAAAACCTCAGGCCTGCCGCCCTTTTTGCGGGGCGGCTTTTTTTCGCCATTTTCCGCGTTCTTGTTCGTGTCCGCCGCCTTTTTCGCGGCGGCATAGGCTTGCGGCAGCATCGTCGCCGCGGGACCGGTGAAAAACAACAGCCCGCCCAGCATCGCCGCCAAGATTTTCTTCCCGTCCATCGCCATAGCCGCCCCTCCCCGCCTTTCATTTTTGTATCATATCATATTCCCCTCATAAAAAAAAGTTAAAAATCTTTCATTTCCCCCTTAAGTTTTTAGGGAAATATTTCGATATACAGATAGGGAAAGATATCACCGCCACGTCGCAAAATCCGCGCGGCGGCGAAGGAACGCAAAGGAGGATATGCGTCATGGCAAACGGCATCAACACCAATTATTCCGCTTATCAGAAGATGCTTGGGCAGGTTGGGAACAAGCAGAAAGCGGGCAAAAAGGCCGATCAGGATGAGAAAAAGGCCACCATGGACTTCGGCGCGGATTTCGGCGTCGAGCTGTCCGGCGAAGGACTGGCGGCGCTGGCAGCGCAACGGAAGCAGGATGTGGAGAACGAGGAAAACGGCGAGACGTCTCTGATTTCCGAGGACAAGCTTTCGGAGAAGGCGAAGAATTTCCTCACGAAGCTCCGGGAAAAATACGGCGACAAGTATGATTTCTTCGCCGTGAACGACATCAACGACCCGCGCGCGAAATCGCTGACGGGCTCAAACGCCTACTCCGTGATCCTGACCAACGACGAAATCGAGAAAATGGCCAACGATGAGGAATACGCCGAGGAAGTCATGAAGAAGGTCGAATCCGCCGTCGATATGACGAAGCGTATCGAGGAAAAGGGCGAACTGGGCGAAGGCGTGAAATTCAAGCACATTTCCATCAGCTTCGACAGCGACGGCAACATGAAGCTGTTCGCCGAGCTGGAGAAGATGTCCGAGCAGCAGAAGGAGCGCATGGAAAAGGCGAAGGAAAAGCGCGCCGAGGAAAAGGCCGAGGAGGACAAGGAAACCGGTCCCGACGGCAAGCCGAAGGAAGCGTCCGGCGCGAAGAGCGTCTGGATCGAAGCGGACACCGAGGAAGAGCTGCTGGAAAAGATTTTGGGCATCGACTGGGAAAAAATCCCCGGCACGGCAAAAAAAGACGAAGCGTAAAAACGCATTGAAAATGCAAAACTCCGGGCAAGCAATCCGTGCTTGCCCGGAGTTTTCATTTGTTTTTCGAAACTGAAAACGAGTTCCAAATGTTTCACGTGATTAGAGACGGTTGAAAGCGTCAGATTCTTACAGTCCCTTATGCAGGCAAAGCCTGCGCACAATAGAACATAACCTGAAATTCACAAGAAATCATTGCGATCTCAAATCATGTTTTTCGAATAGGAATCGTAAAGGCTCTTCAATTCCTCGATCTTGTCGTACATCTCGACCTGCAGACCCGACGCCGTGGCGTAATCGCCGCCCGCCAGGGCGTTCGTCAAGAGCGTGAACAGCGATTTTTCGTCGATGCTGTCCTTCGCGAGATAGCTGCGAATTCCGCTGATCTTCGTCCAATTGTACGCGTCCTGATCGGTGACGAGGTCAGAGACGATCTCCTGCGCGGCGCGGACAATGGCGCGATTCTCCGGGATAATGCGGCTGATGAGCTCGGTCTTCCAACGGAGCAGTGCGCCTTCGACAAACGCGTGCAGGATCTTTTCGTCGAGCGCCCCACCGGCCGTGATGACGGCCTTCTTCTCCGGATAGTTGTTCAGGTTCTCCATGTTCTCCCAGACCGTCGCGGGCGGCGCGCCGAACATCCGGTCGCGCTCCTCCGGCGTATAGTCCTCGAACACGTCCTCTTCGCTCCGATAGGCGCGTCCCTTTTCAAGGTAGAAGCCTTTGTCCCCGGGCTTCTTGGAAAGCTCTTTCAAAAGCTCTGCGGTCGTATGTTCCGCCGCCGCCTTCACGCCGTCCAGCATCGCCGAGTAGATTGCCGCCAACACGATATAGGTGTTCGTGTACGGGTTGCAGGCGCGCAGCTCAAAACGCGTCGCCAGCGGGTTCTGCGCGTCGCGGACGAGGCCCGCGAGGATCGTGCGGTTTCTCGACGGGATTTCCGGCGAATGGCCGAGCGACGTCACGATGCAGACCGGCGCCTCGAAACCGGGCTTCAGGCGGTTCAGCGAGTCGTTGGTCGCCGAGACCAGCGGATTGATGACCTCGTAGTTCTTCAAGAGGCCCATGATTGCGCCGTAGCCCACCGCGCTCAAGAAGTCCTTCTTCATTTCCTTCGGTGCGAACAGGTTCACGACGGAGCCGTCCTTCATGACCGCCGCCATGCCGATATGGGTGTGCTCGCCGTTGCCCGCGAGGCCGATCATCGGTTTCGCCTTGAAGTTGACCTCGAGGCCGTTCTCGCGGAACACTTCCTTGACCAATGTGCGGACGAGCAGCTCATTGTCCGCCGCCTGCAGCGCGTCGGCAAACTGCCAATCCATTTCAAGCTGCTCGCAGACGTGGGACATGGCGCCCGCTTCGTTGATATGGCCTTTGAGGCCGCCGACCTCTTTGTGGCCCATCTCCATCTTCAAGCCGTACTTGTCGACCAAGAGGACGCTCTGCTCGAGAGCCGTGCGCACCGCGCCGCGCGTCCTCTGCCAATACTGCTCCTGCATGACCTGCGAGGCGCTCATCTCGGCAATGTCCGCTTCTTCCAGCGGCGTCTTGACCCAGAACTCCAGCTCCGTCGCCGAAGTGAACTTGATGTCGGCAACGTCCGCGCCATTCACATGCTCGAGGCCGGAGAGCTTCGGATGTTTCTTGAAGAGCGCCAGCAGCTCTTTCTTGACG
>CACYUQ010000141.1 GCA_902777615.1 uncultured Selenomonadaceae bacterium | reverse complement strand
CGTGAATCAGCGCCGAAACGGGCGTTGGTCCTTCCATCGCGTCCGGTAGCCATACATGCAACGGAAACTGCCCAGACTTGCCGATAGGACCGATAAACAACAACAGGCCGATGACGGTCATGAAGCTCGTGCCGCAGGCCCAAATATAATTGGGCACCATGACTCTTAGTTCGACAAAGTCCAGCGTTCCAAAGGTAATCTGCAAAAGCAGAATGCCGAGCAGCATGCCGAAATCGCCGATACGCGTCGTGATGAACGCTTTTTTCGCAGCCTCACGAGCGGAAATTTTATAGTAGTAGAAGCCGATCAGAAGGTAGGAGCACAGCCCGACGCCCTCCCAGAAGATATACATCTGCAAAAAGTTCACGGAAATGACAAGTCCGAGCATCGACGCCGCGAACAGAGACAGGAATGCGAAGAAGCGTCCTGCCCCCGAATCGTGCGCCATGTACCCGACGGAATAAATATTGACCATAAGGGCCACCGTCGTGACCACGACCAGCATCATCGCCGTCAGCGGATCAATCAGCGCGCCCATGCCAAGCTCCATGCCGCCGATGCGCGCCCAGACCGTCTTCATCACGAAGGGTTCCGCCATGACAATCCGATTCATCAATACAGCGCCAACAATGCCGAGCGAAATCAGGAAGCTCGTGCCGATGGCCGCGATGCCGATGATTGCCGACGTCTTTTTGTCCTGCCGCGTCCCAAGGCCAATGACGAGAAAGGCCAGCGCCGGAAGGAGCGGAATCAGCCAAGCGTGATGCAGCGCAAAATCAAACATCCGAAGCTCCCTCCTATCCTTTCAATTCTTTCAGTTCATCGACATTGACCGTGCCGCGGTCGCGATAAATACGAAACGCCAGTGCTACTCCCACCGCGATTTCCGAGGCTGCCACCGCGACGGAGAAAATCGCCATCAACTGCCCAGAGTAATCAGGAACCGGCATATAGTGATTAAACGCCACCAGATTGATATTGACCGCGTTCAACATCAGCTCCACGCACATTAAAAGCGGAATCAGCCCCTTTTTCGTCAACAGGCCGAAAAGCCCAATGGCGAAAAGCACCGCCGAAAGAAGAAGAAAATGATGAATCCCAACGTGCGTCACAAGCTGCATAAGCTCCGCAATACTCATCATCGCTCATCCGCCCCCTTTGCAAGGACAATCGCGCCAATCATCGCAATCAAGAGAAGTATTGCCGCCACCTCAAAGGGCAGGACGTAGTGGGTCAGCATCAAGTCCGCCAGCCCCGGCGCCGCGTCCCCAAGGATCGGCCGCGTCGGCTTGAAAGGCGAAAGCAGCGCCACCGCCGCCATGCTCAAGAAAAACAACCCGGACACGACAATCGCCCCCGCATGACGGAACAAGCCTCGGGACGGATTGGAATGTGACATATCGTCACGCCGCGTCAACATGATAGCCATGACAATCAGGACCGCCACCGCGCCACTGTAGACAAGAATCTGCACCGCGCCCATGAAGTCCGCACCGATGAAAATATACAGACACGCGACGCAGATAAAGGTCGCCGTCAGCGACAACGCGCTGTGAACGACATTTCGGAAGAAAATGACGCCACAGGCGAAGGACAGTGCAAGTCCTGCAAACAGAAAGAACAGGCCCGCCTCGATCAAGCTCGGAATGCCGTACTCCTCCGCCAACGCAAGCCCCCATGCGACGAATCCGTGCAGCTGGCTCAAAGCTTCTTCCATCAGGCGTCACCTCCCTCGTTCTTTTGTTTATCTGCTTCCGCCTTGGCCTTCGCTTCAGCCTCCGCTTTCGCTTTTTCCATCATTTCATTGAAAAACTCCTTGCCTTCGGCAGTCACAAGCTCGTCGTCCATTTCCTCTTTGTGCCAAGTCGAAATCGCGTAATTTTTATCCCAGGACAGCGCATGGAAATTGCACGCTTCGATGCAAAGATTGCAATACAGGCACCGTCCGACGAGATGGACGTAGCTCTCTATGTGCCGCTTCTTCATCGCGTCCGGCACGATTTTTAGCTTGATGGCCTGATTCGGACAAGCCAATGAGCACAACGTGCAGGCGACACACTTCGTATGGTCAAACATCAAATGACCGCCGCGGAATCGCTCCGTCATCGGCAGCTTTTCCTCCGGATAGCAGAACGTCTCCTTCTTGCCCCAAAAATGCTTCCAAGTGACGCCCATGCCCGTGAGCAAACCTTCCCCAAACATTCAGCGTCCCTCCTTACATCCACTGCCGCGCGTAAATGCCCACGCCGGTAAACAGCACGTTGGCAAGCGCCAGCGGCAATAGGACTTTCCAGCTAAAGGCGAGCATCTGGTCAATGCGCGTACGTGGAAACGTCCAGCGGAACCACATGAACACGAAGACCATCGCCAACACTTTAAGACCAAACCAAACAACCCCCGGCAGAAACAGAATTGAAACAGAAAGGAGATTTGCGTACTCGGCGAGGAAAAACAGTGCCCAGCGCATCCCGCTGTACTCGGCGAAAGGACCAGCCACGATCTCGGACTCGTCCTCCACCAAGTCGAAAGGCGTGCGGTTCGTCTCCGCCGTGGCGGAAATCACGAAGACCACAAACGCGATGGGCTGCATCAGAATAAACCAAAGCTGCTGGCTCTGCGCCTCGACAATGTCGCACATCCGCATGGAGCCAGAAAGCATCACGACGCCAAGAAGCGAGAACACCATCGGTGCCTCATAGGACAGCATCTGCGCCACCGTCCGTATACCGCCGATGAACGCATACTTGCTGTTCGAGGCGTAGCCGCTCATCAGGAAGGGAAGCACCGCCTGGGACGAAATCGCCAGCATCAGAAACACGCCGACGTTGACGTCGGCAAAGGCCGCGCCTTTGTCGAACGGGAAAAACGCGTAAATCAGCGCAGACGGCACGAAGAGCAGCATCGGAGCCAGCGCCCAAACCACCCGGTCGCAGCCCTCGGGAATGATGTCCTCCTTGCTCATCAGTTTCAACATATCGGCGATGGACTGCAAAAGCCCGTAACGACCGCCGACGCGGTTCGGCCCGATACGCACCTGCATGAACGCGCAGACCTTGCGCTCCGCATAGGTAAACACAATAGCCGCCACGGAAATCACACCGAGAATCGCACCGATTCCGATTCCTTTCATGATGATGTCCACAATCAGCTCGCTGGCGAAAACGAGCATGAAGAACCAGCGCAGTATTTCCGACGCCGTGGCAAGGACGCCCTGCTCCATGATTGTATTCCAAATTTCCATCAGCAGTCCACCTCCCCCATCAGCGGATCAATGGCGGAAAACGCGGCGACCGAGTCGCCGATCAACATTCCCCGACACATATCGTCAAGGCCCTGCAAGTTAATAAAGGACGGGCGGCGGATATGCACGCGATACGGCTTCGGCCCACCATCGCTGACAATGTAGAAGCCGAGCTCCCCCCGTGTTCCTTCCGTCCGGCTGTAAACCTCGCCCTTCGGCGGACGAAGAGCCTTCGGGAACTTCGCCATGAAATCTCCCTCGGGAAGTCCGTCGAGCGCCTGACGGACAAGTTTCGCACTTTCGTAAATCTCCAGATAACGAACCCGGTAACGATCCCAGTTGTCGCCGTTCTCGCCCACGGGAACGTCAAAGGCAAGCTTCGGATAGACTCCGTAGCCGTCTACCTTGCGAATGTCGAAGGGGATGCCCACCGCACGGATATTCGGCCCGGTCATGTTGTGACTCAAAGCCTGTTCCTTCGTCATGCGAGAGGTGCCTTTGAGGCGATACTGAAAAATCTCGTTGCCCGTCAGGATGTCCTCATACTCCTGCATAAACTCCGGCAATACCTTCAAAAACTCGTCGCACTTCGCGGCGAACTCCGGCGGCAAATCGGCACTGACACCACCGACACGGATATAGTGGAAAGTCATGCGGGCACCGCAGACTAGGTCAAACAGATCGAGTACCTTTTCCCTGTCTCGGAACGCGTAGAGCATCCCGGTACTCGCGCCAAGGTCAATAGCCAGAGAGCCGATGAAGACCAGATGACTCGCGATGCGATTCAGCTCGGCAACGATTACGCGGATGTACTCGGCACGCTCCGGCACCTCAATCTGCGCCAGTTCTTCCACTGCGCGGCAATAACCGAGATTATTGTTCATCGAAGACACATAGTCGAGCCTGTCCGTATAGGGAACACCCTGCACATAAGTGCGCGATTCCAACAGCTTCTCAATCCCGCGATGCAGATAGCCCATATAGGGAGTCGCCTTGAGAATCGTCTCGCCGTCCAAGTCGAGCCGCACTTGCAACACGCCGTGGGTCGACGGATGCTGCGGCCCCATGCTCAGCGTATACGTTTCCGTCTGTGGCATCTCATCGACCTCCTTTTTCGATTCGGCGCACATGCGGCGGCATAATCTGCACATAATCCTTGCGGAGCGGGTGTCCCTCAAAATCGTCAGCCAGCAAAATCCTCCGCAAATCCGGGTGACCGGTAAAGCCAACGCCCATCAAATCATAGACCTCGCGCTCCTCAAATTCCGCGCCGGGAAATACGCCCGTCACGGAGGCCACCATTGGCTGCTCATGGTCGAGCTTCACCTTGACCGTAATCCATACGCCCGCAGTCCAATTGAACAGATGGTATACCATCTCGAAATATGTCTTATAATCCACCGCCGTCAGATTTTCGAGCCGCGCGAACGCAAACCGCTCGTCATCCCGCAAAAATGAAAGTACCGCGACAATCTCCGCCGCGGGTACATAAACCGCAGGCTGCGTCGCCTCGCTATCATATTCCGCCGACGGAAATTTTTCCTTCAAAATCGCCAAAAGCGACGCGTCGATATAAGCCTTCATGCCTCCATCAACCTCGCCTTCCGTTCTTCTTCCACGCGTTCCGGGTGCATAATTTTCTCGCGGAGCTTCAGCATCCCGTCAATCAAAGCCTCCGGCCGCGGCGGGCAGCCGGGGATATAGACGTCCACCGGAAGCACCTCGTCAATGCCTGAAACTACCGAATAGGAATCGGCAAAAGGACCGCCGCCAATCGCGCAGCTTCCCATGGCGATTACATACTTCGGTTCCGGCATTTCTTCATAAAGACGAATTAGCGGAGGCGCCATTTTCCAAGTCAACGTCCCCGCCACAATCAAAAGATCGGCCTGCCGCGGACACGGACGAAACACCTCATAGCCGAACCTAGAAAGGTCGAACCGCGCCGCCGCACAGCTCATCATCTCAATCGCACAGCAGGCAAGCCCTGAAGACAGCGGCCAGATGGAGTTCGCATGTGCCCATTTGAAAAGCTGATCGACCTTCACGACGATTACGTTATTTTTCAATATCGGCGGTACAATATCGACTACTTCCACGACAATGCCCCTTTCTTCCAAGCGTATCCGAGCCCAACAGCTAAAATCCCGATAAAGATAAACATTTCCACCAGCGCGAACAGACCAAGCTGTCCAAAACGTACCGCCCATGGATAAAGGAAAACCGTTTCAATATCAAACACGATGAAAACCAACGCGTATAGGAAATATCCGACGCGGTACTGCACATAGGTCTTGCCGACGGTATCGACACCACACTCATAGGGAATCCGTTTGTCTTTCGTCGGTTGCCTCGGCTGCAATAAAAATGCCGGAATCAGTGCCGTAACAGGAAAAATTAACGCCACCAAAAAGAAAAGACCAAGCCCGCCATACTCGCCCATAATCCTCATCCTCTCCTCTTTTATACCCAAGAAACGAACAAGCATATTATATCTTCATTTTATATTGCTAAAACAGAATAGGAAAGAATCGCCCCTAATTGGACGATGAAATTATTATAGTAGTTTCAACATCCAATATCAATACTTACGGCAAGTATACATAAAAGAAGCGGCCTCACAATGAAGCCGCTTCTTAGTTTTTCTATTTCGTTTTTAAACTTTGTCGTTATCGTCGAAAGGATCACCACACTGCGGGCAGAACTTCGGCGGGTTTTTCGGATCGGGCGGATTCCATCCACACTTATCGCACTTGTAAAGTGGTTCGCCTGCCGGGCGCTTCGCACCGCAACTCTGGCAGAAGTTGCCTTGATTCACAGCGCCACAAGAACATTTCCACCCGTCGCCGCCTTCCGGTTTTGGCTTGCCGCAAGCAGTACAGAATTTTCCCGTGTTGCCGCCCTGACCGCAAGCACAAGTCCACGCACCAGCTGGAGCCGGCTGAGGTTTTCCGCAAGCCGTACAGAACTTACCCGTGTTGCCTCCCTGACCACAAGCACAAGTCCATCCCGCCGCAGGAGCCGCCTGTTGCGGTGCTGCCTGCTGTTGCTGGCCCATAGCAAAAAGATTTCCAGCGTTGGCGCCGCCCATGTTTCCGGCCATGCCCATGCCCATGAACGCGCCCATCGCGCCCATACCGCCTTCGTTCTTCGCAGCGTCGCGCATTGCGCCCGCCGTTGCAGCAGCAATCGCACGGCCCGCCGTGTTTGCATCGCGAACGACCTGCATATCCTTCAGGCGCTGCTTATCCTCGTCGGTCATGCTAATGTTCGAAATACCGAACTTCACGACTTCAATGCCACGGCCCTGTGTCCAATCTTGCGAAAGTTCCTCTTTCAGCGCGTTCGCAATCTCTTTCGTGTAACCAATAAGCTGGCTCGGGCGTGCGCCCATAACGCTGATTCTTGCAAAAGCCGGCTGGAGCGCCGTCAACAGCTCGCTCTTGAGCTGGCTGTCAATTTCCTTACGGCTATATTCGCTGTCCACGTTGCCGCAGACTTTCTTATAGAAAAGAATCGGATCGACAATATGATAGCTGTACTCGCCGAAACACTTGATGTCAAAATCGGCGTCAATGCCAGCGCCCTGATCCACAACACGGAAAGAAATCGGGGTCGGCGTCCCATACTTATTGCCGATAATTTCCTTCGTATTGAAGTAGTAAATGCGCTGATCTTTGCCCGGATCGCCGCCAAAGGCAAAACGACGTCCCATCTGCTTAAAAGACGCGATGATACTTTCCCCAAGGTCTCCCGAAAAGACCGACGGCTCGCTGGACGTGTCATAAGTGAACTGTCCCGGCTCGGCACAAACCTCGACAACCTCGCCATTTTCCACAATAATCATGCACTGGCCGTCGTTGACGGCGATGATCTTCTTCATGG
>CACYUQ010000140.1 GCA_902777615.1 uncultured Selenomonadaceae bacterium | reverse complement strand
GAGATTCGGCCTCGTGTTCATGCTCGCCGTCAAAAAGCCGCAGCCGATGCCGGTGAGCATCACCAAGGCCACGAGAAAAAAGCCGCCGAGAATCCGCCAAAAGTGGCCGCCGCTCTTCTTCGCGGAGCGGGATTTCTTCGCGTGCGCCGCCTTCGCCGGTTGCTTTGCCATGAAAATCCTCCTCTGTCCGTCCCGGACATGACTGTTGCTATTTCAAAACAGGACATAAAAAATCCATAATAAAGATTGTAAGCCTTGTTGACGCTTCTGTCAAATTTCCAAAGATTTTTTCGGGGACAGATTTGGCAAACACCTTTCAACGCAATTCTAGGACAAAAAATTCGAAAACTGCAAAGAAAAAAGCTGTCCGTGAAGGGATTTTCCCTTGTGGACAGCTTTTATATATAACAAATGAAATTTAGACCAGCGACGCGCGCAGCTCCTCGCCCGTCTTCGGCGAGAGGTACGCGGGGGGGATGTCGAGGACGGTCTTCGCGCCCTTCTGCCCTTCCGCCGCGAGACGATGCGCGGCCCGCGCGTAAGCGATGAGCACGCTGGCGGTAAATTCGGGGTTCGAGTCGAGCTTCAGGCTGAACTCGATCACATGGTTGTGCGCGCCGTTCTCCCCGGTCGCGCCCGTCCGGATGACAAAGCCGCCATGCGCCAATCCGCTGTGCTTTTCGTTGAATTCTTTCTCGTCGATGAAATGCACCGTCGTATCGTAATCGGCGAAGTAATTCGGCATCGTTTTGATTTCACGTTCGATGCGCGCTTTGTCCGCGCCATCCTCCGCCACGACGAAGCATTCGCGCGTGTGCTTTTCCCGTGTCGTCAGCGACGGATTTTTCCCTGCCCGCACGGCTTCCAGAGCCGCCTCCACAGGCACCGTGTACTGCTTCGCATTCTTCACACCCTCGATGCGGCGGATCGCGTCGGAATGGCCCTGGCTGACGCCCCGTCCCCAGAAGGTGTAGTCTTTGCCCTTCGGCAGGATGGCGTTCGCATAGACGCGGTTTAGGGAAAAGAGGCCGGGGTCCCAGCCGACGGAAATGATTGCGACCTTTCCGCCTTTTTTCGCCGCCGCGTCCACCGCCGCGAAATGCTCGGGAATTTTCGCATGGGTGTCGAAGCTGTCAATGACGTTGAAGCTTTCCGCATACTTCGGCGTCTGCACCGGAAGGTCGGTGGCGCTGCCGCCGCAGAGAATCAAAACGTCGATTTTGTCTTTCCATTTGTCGATCTCGTTCACCGATACGACGGGAACGTCTTTCCTGCGAATGGAAAGTGCGGACGGATCGCGGCGCGTAAACACCGCCGCCAGCTCCATATCCTCGCACGCTTCCGCCGCGTACTCGACGCCGCGCCCAAGATTGCCATAGCCCAAAATTCCGATTCGGATGCTCATTTTATCATCGCCCACTTTCTTTTATTTCCCTAAATCCAATTCCGCCTCGTGCGCCTGCATCCCTTTGATGCAGTATTCCATCAAGACGCCAAGGTCGAGGCCGAGACGCTCGACGCCCTTTTGGATCAATTCGCGGTCGCATTTCGCCGCAAAGCGCTTGTCCTTGAACTTCTTCTTCAGGCTCTTGACCTCCATGCCCGCCATACCTTCGGGGCGCATCAACGCATAGGCGTGAACGATGCCCGTCAGTTCATCGACGGCGAACAAGCTCTTTTCCATGTCCGTTTCCGGCTCTTTTTCATCGGTGACAGCGCCGTAGCCGTGAGAGATAATCGAGGAGATATCTTCCTCGTCAACACCTTCCGGCGCCAGAAGCTCCCGCACATGGCGGCAATGCTCGTCCGGGTACTTCTCGTAATCGACGTCGTGCAGCCAGCCGATGGCCGCCCAATGCTCGACGTCCCCGCCGAAATGCTCGGCCAACGCGCCCATCGCAGCGCTGACCGCCGCCGCATGAACGAAAAGATGTGCCTCGGTCGTGTGCTTTGCCAGAATTTCCTTCGCCTTCGCCAATGTCAATGAACTCAAAATTTCCGCCTGCCTTTCCTTACTATAAAAAAACGGTTCGCGGCGTCTGACGCGCACGAACCGTTTTTTCTTGCCTTTATGCTTCCGCCTCGGGGCTTTCGCTCTCCGGCGCCGCTTCGCCATCCACTGGAGCCTCCGCGCCTTCCGGCAGCGTCTCTTCCTGGACGAGCTCCGCCGCGTCGGGATCGACGACGCCGATATTGCGGTAACGTCCCATACCGGTACCCGCCGGAATCAGCTTGCCGATGATGACGTTTTCCTTCAGGCCGATCAACGGATCCACCTTGCCCTTGATGGCCGCATCCGTCAGCACACGCGTCGTTTCTTGGAAGGATGCCGCCGACAAGAAGGAATCTGTCGCGAGAGACGCCTTGGTAATACCCAGCAAAATCGGCTTCGCCACTGCCGGCTCACCGCCGTTCTCAATTACGCGGGCATTGACCGCCTCAAAGGAATTGATGTCGATATACTCTCCGGGCAGGAAATACGTGTCGCCCGAATCCTCAATCTTCACCTTGTGGAGCATCTGGCGCACCATGACCTCGATATGCTTGTCGTTGATGCCGACGCCCTGAGATTTATAAACTTTCTGCACTTCGTAAACGAGATAGCGCTGCGTCTCCTTCAAACCGCAAACGCGAAGAATGTCATGCGGATTGATGGAGCCCTCAGTAATCCTGTCGCCGAGCTTGATATGCATCCCGTCCTGTGCGACCATACGCGCTCCGTAGGGAACGGCATACTCGCGAGGCTCGCCATCTTTCGGCCTGATAATGACCTTGCGCACTCCGCCTTCGTCCTGAATCTCCGCCGTGCCTTCGACTTCGGCGATAATCGCGTTGTGCTTCGGCTTGCGCGCTTCGAAAAGTTCCTCGACACGCGGAAGACCCTGCGTGATATCGTCGCCCGCGACGCCGCCGGAATGGAAGGTACGCATCGTAAGCTGCGTGCCCGGCTCGCCGATGGACTGCGCCGCGATAATGCCGACCGCCTCGCCGACGTCCACCTCGTTGGCGTTCGCCAAATCGCGTCCATAGCATTTGATGCAGACGCCGTACTGGGATTTGCAAGTGAGTACGCTTCGAATGGAAACCTTGTCCCGAACCTTGCAAATCTTCTCGGCCAATTCCTCGTCCACCGTCTCGTTCAGCGAAGCAATCTTTTCGCCCGTCTTCGGGTCGACGATATCCTCCGCCAATACGCGGCCGATAATACGCTCCGACAGCGGCTCGATGATGCCGTTGCCTTCCTTGATGGCCTCGACCTCGATGCCGCGGACGTTGTTGTTGCGAACGCGGATTTCCCGCGCGTCGCTTTCCAGTGCTTTTTGAACGTCCTCTTCGGTAATGGCCTCGTCAGCCTGGATCAAAACTTCGCCATCACCGGAAAGAACGGTCTCCGTCGCCTTCTTGCCCGCAATCTCATGCAGGAAGGAATGGAGTGCGGCTTTGCGTGCCTTGGCGTCCGGCGTGCCAAGCACGACGGTCTCGGACACCATCGCATTGCTGATAACGGCTTCTGAGAATGCCAGAGAGCCGCGAATCACGATCTCCGGCACGTTATGATTGCCGATGACCGTAAGGTCTTCATCTGACAAAATCGTATCCTGCGCAAAGATCACTTCGCCGGTCTCCGGATCGGCAATCGCCGCGCCCAATACACGCCCGACAAGCATATCGCGAAGAATGTCGACAGCTTCCGAAGAAGAATTTGCCAAACGTGCACGCTCGCGGACCAAATCGATGCTGACGACGTCGCAGTCGTCCTCGCGCACGATTACGTCCTGCACAACGTCCACCAGACGGCGCGTCAGATAACCCGAGTCCGCAGTACGGAGCGCCGTATCTGCAAGGCCCTTGCGGGCGCCGTGGGAAGATATGAAGTAATCGGAAACCGTAAGTCCTTCACGGAAATTCGCGGTAATCGGAAGCGCGATAATCTTACCCGAAGGATCGGACATCAGACCGCGCATACCGGCGAGCTGACGCATCTGCTGTGCGTTGCCTCGAGCGCCGGAGTCCGCCATCATGAAGATCGGATTGAAGGAATCCATGTTGTGCATCATGGCTTCGCCGACGTCGTTTGTCGTCTGCTGCCAAAGGGCGACGACCTTGTTGTAACGCTCTTCTTCTGTGATGAGACCGCGGCCAAACTGATGCTCAATCTTGTTGACGGCTGCCGTCGTCTCGTCGATCATCTGCTGTTTCTCCGGCGGCACGATAACGTCGGAAATGGCGACCGTCATGCCCGCGAGGCAGGCGTAATGATAACCGAGATTCTTAACGTTATCAATGACAACGGCGGTCTTGCCCGCTCCGAAATGTTTGAAGCACTTGGCGACGAGACGTTCCAGCTCCTTCTTGTTCATGCGGATGCCGTATTCCCATTCGCCGGTCTCTTTGTTCTTGACATAATAACGGATTTCTTCCGGCAAAATCTCATTGAAAATCATGCGTCCCAACGAGGTTTTTACCAGACCGTAGCCTTCGATGCGCGTCGTGATAGACGCCTGCAAATCGAGGGAATGATGCTGATAAGCAAGCAACGCTTCCTCGATGCCGGTGACGAACATGCCCTCTCCCTTCGCCCCCGGACGCAAAATCGTCAAATAGTACGAACCAAGCACCATGTCCTGGGTCGGAACGATAATCGGATTTCCGTCTTTCGGCGCGAGAATATGATGCGCCGCGAGCATCAGGATACGAGCCTCCGCCTGCGCCTCCGCCGAAAGCGGCAAGTGAATCGCCATCTGGTCGCCGTCAAAGTCCGCGTTGT
>CACYUQ010000139.1 GCA_902777615.1 uncultured Selenomonadaceae bacterium | reverse complement strand
GAATTGCCGTCTTTGAGGAAATGCACCGCCGCATAGCCCAGCGAGCGCGTATAGTCAATGTCGTATGGAATCGGCGCGTTGCAGCGCAGCTCATAGCCGATTTCCTTGTCCACGATCGTCATCTTGACGCCGAGACGATCCAGCTCGCGCATCGCCTGCTGCTTCAAAATATCGCCGAAATCCAGCTCCGCGTAACGGATATGGCCATGCTCGTCCAGCGCAAGATCGCCGAGCATCTTCAAATCCTCTTCCATGATCTTCTCGATGACGCCTTCCGCGACCACGGCGACGCCGTAAGAACGTCCCGCCGCCTTCTGCTTGATCATTGAGCCGACGAGAACGTCCACGACCTGATGAAGCGGAATCTTTTCCGCCGAGAATTCTTCCGGAATGACCGTGACCGGCGCGCCCGCCGCCTTGCCGATGCCAAGCGCCAGATGCCCCGCCGTGCGGCCCATCGCCACGACGAAATACCAGCGATTATTGGATGTGCGCGCATCTTCCATCAGGTTCGCAACCTCGATAGCGCCAAGCGCACGGGCCGTCTCAAAGCCGAAAGTCGGGATTCCTTCGGGGAGCGGTAGGTCGTTGTCAATGGTCTTCGGCACATGGACGGAACGAATCGGATGGCCGCTCTTCGTCGCGTGCGCCGCCACCGTCATCGAGCTGAACGCCGTATCATCGCCGCCGATGGTCACGAGATACGTAACGCCGAGTTCTTTCAGCGTATTGACCACCGCGGTCAGGTCTTCTTCCTTCTTCGTCGGATTGTACCGCGACATCTGGAGCATGCATCCGCCCTGCAGATGAATCCGGCTCACGTCCTCGTCGGTCAGCTTGATGTAGTTCTTTTCGCCTTTCGCCAAATGCGAAAAACCTTCGTACATACCAAGAACGTCCCAGCCCTGCCGATGAGCTTCCAGTGTCACGGCGGAAATGACACCGTTCATGCCCGGCGCCGGGCCGCCGCCGCAGACGATGGCAACCGTTTGTTTTTGATCGCTCATAAAAAAATCCCCCTTTTATATAATCGTATTCCGAAAAGTTTCTATCAAGAATACTATTCGCGAACGTCCCAAAAAATCCTGCAAAAATTCTCAATTCTTACCGTTTTTTCTTTGGACGTCCCTTCCCGCGTTCCTTCGTCTCGAAACGCGCCTTGGGATTTCTCCGGCTGCGCGGATTCCTGCCCTTATGCTCCGCGCCTTTCCGATTCGCGTATTTGCTAAGCGGCTTCGCCTCTTTTTTCTTTTCCTCCGCGCGTGCTCTCAGCGCCTTTGCCCGCGCCTCGGCTCGTGCCTTCGCCTGCTCGCGGCTCCGCGTGGAGCGCTGCTTCGCGATGCGACTCTTGATGCCCGCTTCGATGCGCCGGAGCTGGTCATACTGCCGCGCGTTGACGAACGTGATTGCTTCCCCCGTCCGCCCCGCGCGTCCCGTGCGCCCAATGCGATGAATATAATCCTCCGTCGTCCGCGGGATATCGTAATTGACGACGTGCGTGACGCCCTCGATGTCAAGTCCGCGCGCCGCAATATCCGTCGTCACGAGGATTTGAAGCTCCGCCGCGCGGAACCGCTTCAAGACGAGTGTCCGCTGCACCTGCGTCAAGTCGCCGGACAGCTCGTCCACGAGATAGCCGCGCCGCGCAAGCTCCATCGTCACTTGATGCACGCGTTGGCGCGTCATGCAGAACACCATCATCAAATACGGCTGCTTCTCGTTGACGATTTGGCAAAGCCGAGCGAGCTTCGTCTCCTCAGTCGTGTCGATGACCGTCTGCGTGATCGTGTCCAGAGTGATATGCTCCGCCTCGATTTTCAGCTCCTGCGGCGAACGCATATAACGATGCGCGAGGGCACGGACGCGCTCCGGCATCGTCGCCGAAAACAGCAGCATCTGCCTGTCCGCCGCCAGCGTGTCCAAAAGCACCGCCACGTCCTCCAAAAAGCCGCGTTTCATCATCTCGTCCGCCTCGTCCAATACGACGCGGTTCGCCTGCGAAATGCGAAGCGTCTTTCGGCGCAGATGGTCGAGAAGCCGCCCCGGCGTCCCGATAATCATCTGCGGGGAGCGGCGCAGTTTTTCCTTTTGCCGCTCGATGTCCTGCCCGCCGTAAAGTGCCAGCGTCCGCAACGAAAAATCCTCCGCCAAAAGACGCGCCACCTTCGCGATTTGCAGCGTCAGCTCCCGCGTCGGCGTCACGATCAGGACCTGCACCTCGTCCACATGGGACTTCATGCGTTCCATCAGCGGAAGTAAAAACGCCAGCGTCTTTCCCGTGCCCGTCGGCGCCTGCACAATCACATCGGCGCCGCTTCGCACCAACGGAATCGCTTTTTCCTGCACCGGCGTAGCCGTCTCGATTCCGATACGGCGCAGCTTCGCCACCGCCGCCTCGGGAAGATTCATCTCCGCAAAACTTTTCATCAGCTCGACAAGACCTCCGTCCCCGTCTCCGTAATCAAGATCGTCTTTTCCCATTGCGCGGACAACTTATGGTCTTTCGTGCGGACCGTCCAGCCGTCATACTTGTCCGTCGTCACCTTATACGTCCCTTGATTGATCATCGGCTCCACCGTCAATACCATGCCCGGCACCAAAAGCATCCCCGTGTCCTTCTTCCCGACGTGCGGAACGAAAGGCTCCAAATGGAACGCCTTGCCGACGCCATGCCCGCCGAGATCGGTCACCACGGAATAGCCGTTCTTGTGCGCATGGCTGCCGCAAGCCGCGCCGATGTCGCCGAGATAATGCCACGGCCGCGCCGCCGCGATCCCCAGCTCCATGCACTCCTTCGTCACGCGCACGAGCCGCTCCGCCTCCGGCGACACCTCGCCGATCATAAACATCCGCGACGCGTCCGCGAAATACCCGTCGAGAATCGTCGTGCAGTCGATATTGACGATGTCGCCTTCCTTCAAAATCGTTTCCTTGGAAGGAATACCGTGGCATACGACGTCGTTGATGGAAATGCAGACGCTTTTCGGGTAACCCTCATAGTCAAGGCACGCAGGAATCGCACCGTGGGACTCGATATATTCACGGGCCGCGTTGTCCAGCGTCTCCGTATCGATGCCGGGCCGAACCATCTCCGCCATCAGGTCCAGCGTGCCGTCATTGATGACGCCGCTCTTGCGGATGCCCTCGATGTCTTTTTCATTGTTGATGATTTTCTGCGGCGGACGCACTTGCCCGCGGAAAAAATTGAATTTCATGCTTGCGATGCGTTCGTCAAAAGCCAAATGGCAATGCTTGTATTTCTTTCCGCTGCCGCACCAGCACAGCGCGTTTCGTTCTGTCATGGTTTCGCCCCTATCTATCCGTGGGAAGCTCCCCCGACGCTTCCCGGCAGTTTGCACGGCAAAAGCCGCATACTGTGTAGTATACCATATCCGCCAAATTCACGCTATGCTTCGCCCGCGTTCCACGAAAAATTCTGTAGTAAGAAAATCAAGAAAATTGATTTTCTGATTTTCTTACCGCAGAATTTTGTTGTTCGTCCTTGCGCGAGGAGAAGCCTTGACATTACGCCCCGCTTGCTATATATTTTGTCTTATATTTTACTTGATATTTTTCCAAAGGAAGATACGCATGAAATCAATTTTGCTTCGTCTCGTTCTCGCCGTTCTGATTGTGCTTGGTTTTGCCGCGTTCGCTTGGTTTTCCCCGCCCAGCGGCATTCCCGTGCTGAACTATCATCAAATCAACGACGTGGACGAGAATATGCTGACCGTCTCGACGGCGGAATTCGAGACGCAAATGGCTTGGCTGGAGGAAAATGGCTATCATTCCATCACCACCGCGGAGCTGATGGACGCGCTGGAAGGGAAACGCCCTCTGCCCGAGCGTCCGGTGCTGATTACTTTCGACGACGGCTACATCGACAATTACACCTGCGCGTTCCCCATCCTGAAAAAACATAATATGAAAGCGATCATCTTCCTGATTTCCGAATACGTCAGCGTCTACCCCAACTACCTGACTTGGGAGCAGCTCCAGGAAATGCAGGCGTCAGGCATCGAGTTCGGCAGCCATACGGTCGATCATAATGTGCTGACCGAGCTCTCGCCGAACTCCATCAATCACGAGCTGGCGGATTCCAAGGACGTGCTGGAGCGCCGTCTCAGACGCCGCGTGGAGTTCCTCGCCTATCCCTGCGGCTTCACGAACGAATATATCAAGTCGCGGGTCAGCGCTGCGGGGTACCGCGCTGCGTTCACCGTCAATCTTGGAAATGTCCATCCCGGTGACGACCTTTACGCGCTGAACCGGGTGCCGATTTTCGGCGCGCTGCCGCATACTATGTTCCGCTTCACGGGGCGGCTGCAATGCCCGCGTTTTGCCGCGTGGCTGGAAAACCTGCAAAAGGACTTGATCCGGTCCGGCCATACCGGCTTGGCGGAACTGCTGCCCTCGCTGTAACCGCAATCACACAAATAAAAGACGCGAAGAGATTTTCTTCTCCGCGTCTTTTTTATTTGCCTTATTCCGCTTCTTGTTCTAGATATTCGCGTACCGCCATGCAGGCCTCGCTGTACGCTTCGGTCACCATGTCCACGATTTCCTGTATCATCTCCGGGCTGTCGTTCCCTTTCAGCTTCAGCGCCGCGTTTATGCCTGCTACTATGCCCTGCGCTGCGGCTTCCTCATAGCCCGAGGTGCCGTTGAACTGCCCTGCACCGTAAAGCCCCTTTACCGCCTTGAATTCAAGCGTCGGCAAAAGCTGTGTCGGGTCACAGCAGTCATACTCTATAGCATAGGCCGGTCTGACTATCTT
>CACYUQ010000138.1 GCA_902777615.1 uncultured Selenomonadaceae bacterium | reverse complement strand
CGTTCAATCCTGATATTGTCGAGCGTCAGCCTGAGCCACCGGACGACCATGGAGGAATTGGACGAATTCATGCGGATATTCGATGAAGTGCGGGAGAAGCTGATGAAATGAAGCGCGAGGACATGACCTTTGCCCAGCGGGCCGAGAGCAGCCTGCTCAAGGAATTCCGCAAGCCCATTTGGCGTCCGTTCATGAACGCGGTGCGGGCGTATGAGCTGATTAAGCCCGGCGACAGAATCGCCGTGTGCATCTCCGGCGGCAAGGATTCCATGCTGATGGCGAAGCTGATGCAGATCTTGCAGCGTCACAGCGAAGTCCCCTTCGAGGCGGAGTATCTGATCGTCGCGCCGGGGCGTGCGGGCGCGGAATGGTTCAGCGACGAGTGCAGGAAGCTCGGCGTCGAGCTTTTGAACAATCAGGTGGACGTGGGCGTCCGCGTCGAGGTACCGGATGAGGTCTGGGACCATATCACTTCGAAGGTCTACGAGGCGAAGCTCGTTTATCGCACGAAGCGGTACGGCGACCTTGTGCGGACGTTTTGCATGAATCCCCACGGGCATGTCGTGATGGAAAACACCGACGGTGTCATTACGGTCAACGGGCATTCGTACAGTGACCCGAACCTCCAGAGCCATAATACGAATTTCGCGCTCTTGGTGTCGAACCGTTTCACCGAGCCGTTCAAGGAGCCGTACAAATACGGAAAACGCATCGCGTCGTTCTCGAATATGCTGGCGGGCGGCGCGCTCCTGCAGCGGTACGGCGACCTCTTCAAGGGGCGGCGCACCGATATTGACCGCCTGTCCAAGAGCTTCACGAAGCCGACGCTTCAGGCGACACCGGGCGACCTTTCACTGGTTTTGCCGAAGCGGCATCTCGACAATATCCTCGAAATGATCCAGGCGCTGAACAATATTGCGCCGGGTATGACGAACGATGACACACTGCTGTACGGCGTCGAGGTAAAATTCTACAGTTCACGCATCACGCTGACGAAGGAACTGGAAATGCCGCTCTCCAATATTTTCGCGGCAGGCGACGGCGCAGGCGTGACCCGTGGACTGTCCCAAGCGGGCGCCAGCGGCGTCTATGTGGCGCGGACGATATTGTCGCGCATGGGAACACAGGCATAAGAAAAATGCCGATAATGCTCTTGTGCGGGCGACGTTTTTCCTATATACTATTATTTATAGATTGGGTTGGACGCAAAAAACGGCAAAGAAATTTTCACGTCGTTTTTCACGGAGGCAGGGATTTGTTTTCCGGCGTCGAATATATCCTATTATGGTAGAATAACTCACAAACAAGGTGGGGACGCAAATGGAACGAATCAAGGTTTTGGTCGTGGACGACTCGCGCGTGAGCTGCGCGATGCTCTCCAATATGATGGCAAAGACGAATTTCGAGGTCTGCGGTATGGCCTCAAACGCGGCTGATGCCGTCCTCAAATACCAGACGCTTCGCCCAATGGCGGTCACGATGGATATGAACCTGCCGGACGCGGATGGTCTCGAATGCAGCCGTCGCATCCGGGAGATCGATCCCGACGCGCGCATCGTCATGATCAGTGCGATGAAGGATGCGAGCCTGATGGCGCGCGGGCGGGAGGTCGGCATTACCACCTTCCTGCAGAAGCCGGTCAGCCCCTACGAGCTGATTGACGCGCTGTCTTGCATCGTTTCCGACGACATCAAGCGCACAACGGGACTGCGCGACCTCTATATCCAATCGTTTGCGAAGGTGCTGCGGCAGAGTCTTTTCAGCCTTGTGGGCGTTCACAGCGAGGTCAATACGCAGCACGCGCAGGGATCCTATCTCGATATCACGTCCGGTATCGCCGTTATCGTCGGCTTGACGGGTTGTCCGATGGGACGCGCCATCGTCTACATGGACACCGATACCATGTACGGGATCGCGAGGGCGATCATGATGAAGGGCGACGAGGACAAAATGACTGCCGAGGAGGCCAGCGACATCGTCGAGGAAGCGGCGAATATCATTGTCGGACGCTGCGCGTCGGTCGTCAACGATTTGAAGGACGTCGATATGCGGATTTCGCCGCCGGGCACTATCGTCGGCAAGAATATCCGCATTGCGAATTTCAAGATTACTTCTTATTATATTGAAGCAAATACGCGCTTTGGCAACGTGTGCATGAATGTCGGATTCGCAGAGGGGGAATAAGGGCATGGATGCGAAATTAGTCAATCCGTTCATTGACGCCCTTGTTGCTGTCATGCCGCAGATGGGCTTTGATGTTCCGAAACGCACGAAGATGGGCGTAAAAAACCAGACCTGCAAGAGTCTCGGCGTCTCCATTATCGTCGGTTTTACGAAAGGGCTGCGGGGCAACGTCGTTTACAATATGTCGGCGGACGCGGCGAAATTCGTCGCGTCGAAAATGATGATGGGAATGCCGGTGGCGGAGCTGGATGAGATGGCGCAGAGCGCGCTGTCGGAAATGAGCAATATGCTGACGGCGAACGCCGCGACGAATCTTGCCGCGATGGGCTACACGGTGGACATCTCGACGCCGAGCCTGACAGTCGGGCAGGACTTCCAGATCAAGATCAGCAGCGAGAATTACCTCGTCGTGGACATGGACCTCGGCGGGCAGACAATGGAATTGAATATCGCCGTGCAGGCGTAAACGCACGGGAGAATATCCTCTTGTCGAAAGAATTTCTTTCGGCGAGGGGATTTTTTATTTTTTCGTAGACGGAACGGGCGGCGTGGGATATAATAACATAGTATGTTTTTTTACAAAGAGGTGAACGGATGGAAAAGGTCATCGTGAAGGTGCACGGCGAGCAGACGGGTGCGGACGGCGAGACGAACGCCATTGAAGTGGTGGCGGAGGGACGCCATTATTACAAAAACGGGATGCATTACGTGCTTTATGACGATCACATGGCAGATGAGGCGATTTCGACAATCCTGAAGATTGAACCGGATCGGGTGCGTTTGACCCGTAGCGGCGCGGTCACGCAGGAGCAGGATTTCATGAACGGCATGGAGAGCACCAGTGAGTATCGGACGCCGCTGGGAAGCCTGAAGCTTTCGGTTCGGACGAAGAATATGGAGATCGCTTACGGCACGGTGTCGGGGGAAATCCACGTCGATTATGCGATGGCGATCAACGGCATGTGGCAAAGCGACAATACGCTTTCCATCGAAATCAGCCCGGACGCAAGCGAAATAGGGCGGCTGAATTAAAAAGAGAGGGAAGTACATGGACATGAAGGAAAGGCTTGTCGCGGTGATATGCGCGGCGGCGGAGCGGGGAATCGCGGACGGCGTATTTCCCGAGGCGGAGCTCCCGACGGTGGAGTTGGAGGTGCCGCCGAAAAAGGAGCTGGGCGACTTCGCGACGAATTTCGCGATGAAGTCGGCGCGGGCGTTCCATAAGAGCCCGCGGCAGATTGCCGAGGCGCTGGCGGAACGCTTCGCCAAGGACGGCATCGAACGCGTGGAAATCGCGGGACCGGGCTTCATCAATTTTTACCTGACGAAAGACGTGATTTACGACGGACTGCGCGCGGCGATTGCGGCAGGCGAGGACTACGGAAACCTTCCGAAGAAAGATGCGCCGAGGACGCAGGTCGAGTACGTCAGCGCGAATCCGACCGGACCGCTCCATGTCGGCCACGGGCGCGGCGCGGCGGTGGGCAGCGCGCTGGTCAATTTGCTCCGCGCGGCGGGCTACGATGTCGAGGCCGAGTATTATATCAACGACGCGGGCAACCAGATCGATCATCTGGCGGAGTCGGTGAACGCGCGATATCTGGAGCTTTGCGGCCAGCCTGCCGAGATGCCGGAGGGCGGCTATCATGGGCAGGACATTATAGAGACGGCGCGCCGTATCAAAGAGAAAGACGGCGACAAGTATCTTTCAATGCCCGAAGCGGAGCGGCTTTCGATTTTCAAGGAGCGCGCGCTGGCGGAGAAACTTGCGGCGCTGAAGGAAGACTTGGCGGCGTTCAATGTGAAATACGACGTCTGGTTCAGCGAGCGGACGCTGCACCCGGACAAGGTGAACGCGGCGGTGGAAAAGCTCCGCGCGAACGGGAACATTTACGAGAAGGACGGTGCGCTTTGGCTGCGCTCGACGGATTACGGCGACGACAAGGACCGCGTGGTGATTCGTGCGGGCGGCGAGCCTACATATCTGGCGGCGGATATTGCCTATCACAAGGATAAATTCGAGCGCGGCTTCGGGCGCGTGATCAACCTTTGGGGCGCCGACCATCACGGCTATATCTGCCGCGTGAAGGCGGCCATTCAGGCGATGGGCGGCAACCCGGACAATTTGACGGTCATGCTCTTGCAAATGGTAAGCCTCTTGCGTGGCGGCGAGGTCGTCAAAATGTCGAAGCGCACCGGCGAGAGCGTGACGCTGGCGGAACTCATAGAGGAGGTCGGCACCGATGCGGCGCGGTACTTCTTCGTGATGCGTTCGCCGGACAGCCAGTTGGATTTCGATATCGACTTGGCGAAATCCCAGTCCAGCGAGAATCCGGTCTACTACGTCCAATACGCGCACGCGCGGATTCAGAGCGTGTTTCGGCAAGCGGCGGAGACGGGGCTCCAAGAGAGCGACGCGTTCGAGCTTTTGACGGACGAGTCGGAGCTGGACCTGATCAAAAAGATTGAGGAGTACCCACGTGAAGTGGAGAAGGCGGCTGCCGATCTTGCGCCCCAGCGCATCGCGCGTGTTGCGCATGAGATGGCGAGTGCGTTCCACAGCTTTTACAGTCGGTGCCGAATCATGGGCGTCGAGCCGAAGCTGGCGGGGGCGC
>CACYUQ010000137.1 GCA_902777615.1 uncultured Selenomonadaceae bacterium | reverse complement strand
TTATATAAAGAACGAGTGTTCTTGTAAAGCAGAACGAGCAAAAAAATGCCCCTTCGCAATTTATTTTCGCGAAGGGGCGCTGTTGATTGTTTATTATATTAACCTTTGAAGAGTGTGCCGAATAATCCGCGGGCAAGACTGGCGCCGAGATTTCCGCCGAGAGCCTTGCCGAAGGAACCGCCGCTGGCGCCGATGCTCTTGCCGACGGCGCGGCCTACCGTGCCGAGGACACTGTTGCCGACGGACTTGATTGCACGGTTTTTCGCACGCTCCGCAGCGGCGGCCTCTTTCTCCGCCTCTTTCGCGAGCCGAGCTTCTTCCTTTGCCTGCTCTTTCGCGAGACGTGCCGCTTCTTTTGCCTGTTCCTTGGCAATCCGCGCGTCCTCCTTCGCCTGTTCCTTTGCGAGGCGGGCGTCTTCCTTCGCCTGCTCCGCTTCGGCGGCGGCGCGCTGGCGGGCGGCCGCTTCCTCCTGCCCGTGGCGCATCAAAAATTCATAGGCGGAATCGGAGTCGTAGCTTTCCGCGTATTTGCCATAGAGCATACTGCCCTTGATGGCTTGGTCGCGCTGGTTTTCGGTGATGCCGCCCATGCTGCATTGCGGCGGCAGGATTGAAACCTTCTGCGCCATGCCGGGTACGCCGTCTTCACCGAGGAAGGAGACGAGCGCTTTGCCCGTGCCGAGGGCTTGGATGACTTCCACTGCGTTGAAGGCGGGATTTTCACGGAACGAAGCCGCCGCCGCCTTGACCGATTTCTGTTCGGCGGGCGTGTAGGCGCGAAGGCCGTGCTGGACTTTGTTGCCAAGCTGGGCGAGCACGCCGTCGGGAATGTCGCGTGGGTTTTGCGTGCAGAAATAGACGCCGACGCCTTTCGAGCGGATCAGCTTGACGACCTGCTCAATCTTGTCGAGGAGCGCTTTCGACGCGCCGTCGAACAGCAGGTGTGCTTCGTCGAAGAAGAAGACCATCTTCGGCTTCGGCATATCACCGACTTCGGGCAGTGTTTCGAACAGCTCGGACAGCATCCAGAGCAGGAACGTCGAATACAATTTCCCGTTGCTGATCAGGCTCTCGCTATCGAGGATGTTGATCATGCCTTTGCCCATGTCCTGTGTCATCCAGTCATGGATGTTCAGCGCGGGCTCGCCGAAGAACACGTCGCCGCCCGCCAGCTCCAGCGCGACGATCGAGCGCTGAATCGCGGAGAGGGACGCGGCGCTCATCTTGCCGTAGTCCGGCTCGAAATCTCCGCGGTGGTCCTGAATGTAGTTGATGCAGGCTTTGATGTCCTTGGTGTCAATCAAGAGCAGATTGTTGTCGTCGGCAATCTTGAAGATGATATTTAAGAGCGCGCTTTGCAGATCGTTCAGCTCCAAGATACGTGCGAGGAGCAGCGGCCCGATTTCCGAGACGGTAGTGCGGAGCGGGATGCCCTTTTTCCCGAAAATGTCCCAAATCGTCACCGGGCAGCCCTTATAGGAAAAGCCCGCTTCGGCGAGGCCGAACTTTGAGATGCGCTTCTGCATATCTTCGCTGTCCGTGCCGGGGCAAAGCATTCCGGCGATGTCGCCTTTGACGTCCGCCATGAATACGGGAACGCCCATTTCGCTGAATGTCTCCGCCATCACTTTCAGCGTGACGGTCTTGCCGGTGCCGGTGGCGCCGGCGACGAGTCCGTGACGGTTCGCCATTTTCGGCAGGATGAAGATGTTCTCGCCGTCGTCGTTTTGTGCGATCCAGATTTTTCCGTCCTTTAACATAAGAGCCTCCTTAATCCACGGCGCGAATTGCGCGCGTATATTCAAACAAACATATTATATCAGATTGAAAGAAAATAAGGAACTGTGCAGAAATAAGTTTGAAATATGGAAAAAGCGGATTTTTTTTCGGTTCGTGAAAAAATTTTCTTCAAACGTTTTCTTCAAGCGAAAGGTGTGGTACAATACTATAGCTTGAAAATAGCAAGGGATAGGAACATTGTTTCTATAATAGGTATATTGCATTGTTGAGGAAGGAGCTTATTTGAGAAATGTGGAGCATATTTGGCGGTTTTTCGCGTGACATGGGAATTGACCTCGGAACGGCGAATACGTTGGTGCATGTGAAAGGCAGAGGCATCGTCCTTCGCGAGCCGTCCGTGGTGGCAATAAAGAGCGACAACGGCGAGGTGTTGGCGGTCGGCGAGGAAGCAAAACGCATGATCGGGCGCACGCCGGGCAATATCGTGGCAATCCGTCCGATGAAGGACGGCGTAATTGCGGATTTTGACGTGACGCAGGCAATGCTCAAGTATTTTATCCGCAAGGCGATGAATACGAAGTCGTTTGTCCGTCCGCGCGTCGTAGTCGGCGTGCCGTCGGGCGTAACAGAGGTCGAGAAGCGCGCGGTTATCGACGCGGCGCAGCAGGCGGGCGCTCGTGAAGCGTATCTTATCGAGGAGCCGATGGCGGCGGCGATTGGTGCGGGGCTTCCGGTGGAAGAAGCGACGGGCAGCATGGTCGTCGATATCGGTGGCGGTACGACGGAAATCGCGGTGATTTCTCTTGGCGGCATCGTGACGAGCCGCTCTATCCGCATCGGTGGTGACGAGCTGGATTCGTCGATCGTCCAGTATGTCAAGCGCGTCTACAATCTGATGATTGGCGAACGCACGGCGGAAGAAGTCAAGATGGCAATCGGTTCCGCGATTGTCGATCCGGCGACGGAAAAGGCGATGGATATCCGCGGCCGCGATCTCGTCAGCGGACTGCCGAAGACGCTGAACATCAAGGCCAGCGAAGTGCGCGAGGCACTGAACGAGCCGATTTACAAAATCATTGACGCGGTCAAGGGAACGCTGGAAAAGACGCCGCCGGAATTGGCAGCGGACGTGATGGATCACGGTATCATGATGACGGGCGGCGGCGCGCTGCTCACCAATCTCGACAAGCTGCTTTCCCGCGAAACGGGGATGCCGGTACTCGTGGCGGAGGACGCTCTGTCCTGCGTTGGCGAGGGAACGGGACGTTCTCTGGAGAATATCGAGCTGTTGAAGCGCGTGGTTATGACGACAAAGAAGTTGAAATAAATGAGCAAGGTAAAGCGCGAGGGCGAGTCCGGGCGCGCCGCGTGGCTGCTTGTTTTTGTAACGGTCAGTGTCTTTTGCGTCGTGTTTTTCGCTGCGCGCGGTCGTTTTTTGACGCCGCTTTCCAGCCCTGCGGTCATTACGTTGCTGGCACCGTTCCAGCGCGCCGCTTCATGGGCGGGGGATCAAGTACGGGGAATGACGGCGACCGTCTGGGATATCATGACGGTGCATCAGCAGAATCAGATGTTGCGCAACGAGGTGGAGCAGCTTCGGATGCAGAACGTGAGGGCGGACGAGTACGCGGCGGAAAATATTCGCTTGCGGGAGCTTTTGGGTTACAAGCAGTCCGCGACGCAGTTTGATCTGGTGGTGGCGCATGTCATCGGCCGGGAGACCGCGACATGGACGCGCATGATTGTCATCGACCGGGGCACGCAGCACGGCGTACAGAAAAATATGGCGGTGGTCACGGCTCGCGGTCTCGTGGGGACGGTGACGGACGCGGGACCGGTTTCCTCGAAGGTGCAGCTGATTCTTGACCCGCGCGCGGCGGCGGGAGCACTGGTGCAGCGTTCCCGGGTGGCGGGAATCGTCAAGGGGACGCCGGACGATGCGATGCATCCGCGCATGGTGAATGTGCCGCGCGGGCAGGATATGGCGGAAGGCGATATTCTCGTCACATCGGGCTTCGGCGGTATTTATCCGAAAGGCATCATGATTGGCAGGGTGTCCGCCGTCAAGAATGACAGCGGCGGACTTCTTCATTATGCGGTAATCGAACCGGCGACAGATTTCCAGCGGCTGGAGGACGTGGCGGTCATCGTGGCGTCCCGCGAGGCGCCGCCGGAGCCGTGGCAGCCGCCGGCGCAGACACCGGGGACGGAAACGGATCCAAAGGCTGCGCTCGCGGCGGAGGAAGCGGCTCGGAAGGCGGCACAGCAGCCGCCGGCACCGACACAACAGCAGCCGCAGCCGCAAACGCAAACGCAAACGCAAACGGCCAATCCCGCAGCGCAGCCGACGGAAACTCCTGCGGTGCAGCCGGCGACACCGGAAGCGCCGTCGCAGTCCCGTCCGGCACAGACGACACAGCCGACGCGGCCCACTGTTCCGACAGCAGGTGCGAAGCGATGAAAAAGTTCAGCGTACAGGCGCTGTATGTTATTGTGCTCTATGTGATCCAGTCGTCGTTGCTTCCGCTCTTGGCGTGGCACGAGATCAGCGCGGATTTGCTGTTGGTGGCTGTCGTTTCCGTGTCCTTTTTGCAGGGGAGTCGGAGCGGCGCTATGTTCGGCTTTTGCGCCGGACTTTTGCAGGATCTTGCCACGGGAACTTTTTTCGGCGTGGATATTTTCAGCAAGATGGTCATTGGCTATGGATGCGGCGCGTTTACGAGGCATTTCTTCAAGGAGCAGTATCTTCTGCCTGTGTTTTCCGTAATCGCCGCCAGCGTAGCGAATTATTTCATCATCTTGTTGTTCATGATTTTGCTTGGCTATCGCTTTGATTGGATGGAGCAGATTTCCGGGCTTTTGCTTCCGATGACGGTCTTCAACTCGGTTTTTGCGCTTCCTGTGCATCTTTGGACGCGAAAATTGTCTGAGCGCTTCGGAGCAAAAAACTGAAGCAGTATACGCAATATGGCAGGCGAAGACAGAGGAATTGTTTCCCGTTGGGGATTGAAGATTTATGCTGAATGAATTTGAAATACGCTTAAAAATATTAAGCGGATTGATTGTGTTTGTCATCGTGCTCTTGGTGGCACGCGCGGGCTATTTGCAGGTGTATCAGGGC
>CACYUQ010000136.1 GCA_902777615.1 uncultured Selenomonadaceae bacterium | reverse complement strand
CGTCGTCATTGACACCGAAGGCAACAATTTCTATGAAATCGGACAAAAGCCGTATCGTGAAATCTAACAGAGTACGGAGCGGGGCGCACAAAAAAGGCATGTCTCGCTCCACTCTCCTATCAAGGGAGGCTTAGCATGTATAATGTAACATTTTATCTGCGGCGGCTTCATTCGATTGCCGGTCTCGTCTGTCTCGGCGGCTTCCTGCTCGAGCACATCCTGACCAACGCACGCGTACTTATCAGCCCCGCGTCCTTCAATGCGGCGGTCGACCTTCTCGCGTCGATCCCGTGGTTCATCATGTTGCCGCTGGAAGTCGGACTGGTCGCGGCGCCGTTCCTGTTCCACACCATCTACGGTATCTACATCGCGTGGCAAGCAAAGAACAATCCGCAGCACTACAAGTATATCAACAACATCCAGTTTTTCCTCCAGCGTCTGACGGCTTGGTTCCTCGTCATCTTCCTCGCGTGGCATGTGTTCTACCTCCGTATCCTCGTTAAGGGTGGCGGCACGCACATTTCTTTCCAGCTTTTGCAGAGCTATTTTGAGAATCCGGTTTACTGGGTGCTCTACCTCCTCGGCATGTGGGCGGCGATCTTCCATTTCTGCAACGGCATCACGACCTTCTGCATGACCTGGGGCATTGCGAAGGGGCCGCGCATCCAGCAAGTCATCAACGCGGGCGCAATGGGGCTTTGCGCGTTCCTGTGCCTAGTTTCGCTGGCGTTCATGGCCGTCTATCTTATGTAAGGGGGAGGAAAACAAGTGGCAAAAGCAGCAACGAATGTCAGAATCGCTGTCGTCGGCGGCGGTATTTCCGGCCTGATGGCGACGCTCAAGATCTGCGAAGCCGGCGGCGAGGTCGATCTCTTTTCCTATTGC
Organism: uncultured Selenomonadaceae bacterium; assembly: GCA_902777615.1. Lineage (GTDB taxonomy): Bacteria > Bacillota > Negativicutes > Selenomonadales > Selenomonadaceae > RUG12372. Next base: position 4,107 of record CACYUQ010000136.1, on the reverse strand, counting down.
CCGCCGAAGCGCTCGCACTCCCTTTGCGCACAGGGCGGCATGAACGCCTGCATGGACACGAAGGGCGAAGGCGACACGACCTATACGCATTTTGACGACACCGTCTACGGCGGCGACTTCCTCGCGGACCAGGTCGCAGTCAAGGGCATGTGCGAAGCGGCGCCGGGCATCGTCGAGATGTTCGACCGCATGGGCGTGCCGTTCACCCGCACGGCGGAAGGTGTACTCGACCTCCGCAATTTCGGCGGACAGAAGAAGAAACGCACGGTCTTTGCAGGCTCCACCACGGGTCAGCAGCTCCTGTACGCACTGGACGAGCAGGTGCGGAAATGGGAGACGAAGGGCAAAGTCCACACCTATATCTTCTGGGAATTCATCAAGATCATCAAGAACAAGAACGGCGTCTGCCGCGGCATGGTCGCACAGAACATGAACTCGATGGAAATCAAGGCGTTCCGCGAGGACTGCGTGATTCTCGCCACCGGCGGCCCTGGTCAGATTTTCGGCCTCTGCACGGCGTCCACGATCTGCAACGGCTCCGCTGTCGGCGCGGTCTATCAGCAGGGCGCGCGCATCGGCAACCCGGAGTTCATCCAGATCCACCCGACCGCGATCCCGGGCACTGACAAGAACCGTCTGATGTCCGAGGCGTGCCGTGGCGAAGGCGGACGCATCTGGGTCTACAAGGACGGCAAGCCTTGGTACTTCCTCGAGGAGAAATACCCGGACTACGGCAACCTCGTACCGCGTGACATCGCGTCTCGCGAGATTTTCGACGTCTGCGTCAATCAGGGTCTCGGCATCGATGGCGAGAACAAGGTCTATCTTGATCTCTCCCACATTCCGGCGGACTACCTCGAAAAGAAGCTCGGCGGCATCCTCGAAATGTACTCCGAGTTCATGGGGCAAGACCCGCGCAAAGTCCCAATGACCATCTACCCGTCGGTCCACTACTCGATGGGCGGCATCTGGGTCGACCGCGAGCACAATACGAACATCCCCGGCTTGATGGCTTCCGGCGAGTGCGACTACCAGTACCACGGCGCGAACCGCCTCGGCGCGAACTCGCTACTTTCGGCGGCATACTCCGGCACGGTCGTCGGCCCGGTCTCGATGGCTTGGGCAGGCAAGTGCGCGAAGCTCAAGGAAATAGAAGAGTGGAAAGCGAAGAAGGATCGCGGCGAATCTTTGATGCCCGCGCAGGAAAAAGCCCTTGAAGAGCTTGACGCGCTACGTCAGGAGCTAGGCGCGGACCTCACCGACGGCGAGCTCGAAGCGGCCCGCAAGGAATGTACCGACGAGTTCGAGCGCATCCTTGCCATGAGCGGCAAAGAGAACGCCCACGAGTTGCATCAGGAACTTGGACGCCTGATGAACAAGTACGTGACCATCGAGCGCGTGAACAAGGACCTCGACTTCTGCTTCGAAGAAGTCAAGAAAATCCTCGCCCGCTGGAACGATATCGGCCTGACCGACCACGGGCACTGGGCGAATCAGGAAGCGCTTTTCGTCCGTCAGCTTCGCAACATGATCCTCTACGCCCTTGTCATCACGAAGGCCGCGCGAATGCGCGACGAGAGCCGTGGCGCGCATTTCAAGCGCGAGTTCCCGAATCGCGACGACGAACACTTCATGAAGATTACCATCGCGGACTTCGACCCGAAGACCGAAGAGCCAATTATCACCTACGAAGACTTCGACCATTCGCTGATTAAGCCGCGGGCGCGCACCTACGGTTCTAAGTAAGGAAGGGAGGGACGAAAATGGCAGAACAAAAAATGGTCACCTTTATCATTGAGCGACAAGACGGCCCCAACGAAAAGCCGTACACCCAGGAATTCGACGTCCCGTACCGACCAGCTCTGAACGTGGTCGCGGCGCTGATGGAGATTCAGAAGAACCCTGTCACCCGCGACGGAAAGCGTGTCGCACCGGTCGTCTGGGAGTGCAACTGCCTCGAGAAAGTTTGCGGTGCTTGCATGATGGTCATCAACGGACAGGCGAAGCAGGCGTGTTGCGCCCTCGTCGATGAATTGGAGCAACCAATCCATCTGGCACCGGCCCGCACCTTCCCCGTCATCCGCGATCTTCTGATTGACCGCACGGTGATGTTTGAGAGCCTGAAAAAAATCCAGGGCTGGATCAACGTGGACGGCTCGTGGAAAGTTCACGAGGCCCCGCGCCAAAACCCTAACACCGCAGCCACGGCCTATGAGATTTCTCACTGCATGACCTGCGGCTGCTGCATGGAGGCTTGCCCGAACGTCGGCCCGCAGTCCGACTTTATCGGCCCGGCCCCAGTGGTTCAGGCGTACCTCTTCAACATCAACCCGCTCGGCGAGTACGACAAGCCGAAGCGTCTTGAAGCGCTAATGCAGAAGGGCGGCATCACCAGCTGTGGCAACAGCCAAAACTGTGTCCGCGCCTGCCCGAAGAACATCAAGCTGACGACCTATCTGGCCCAGCTGAACCGGGACGTGAACATCCAAGCGATCAAGAACATCTTCAACAACTAATACAGGCAAAGAAAAATTCCTCCTCGCGAATCCTTAAGATTTGCGAAGAGGAATTTTTTTACAATCTGGTGCGCTCGGCGGGAGTCGAACCCACGCTTTCAGCTCCGGAGGCTAACGTCCTATCCACTGGACTACGAGCGCAATTTTCAGCAGATATTATTATAGCACGAAACGCGGCGCTTGTCCAATCCCCCGTCGGGAAATTTCGATTACTGCGCCAGCTTCTGCGCCAAAAGCTGATTTACGAGCTGAGGGTTAGCCTTGCCCCGGGTCTGCTTCATGATCTGACCTACCAGCGCGCCGATCGCCTTCTTGTTGCCGGACTGATAATCGGCTACCGGCTTCGGGTTCGCCGCAATCACGCTGTCGACTATACCCTCCAGCTCCTTCGTGTCCGTGATCTGCACAAGCCCCTTGTCCTGAATGATTTTCTCCGGGTCGTCCTTCGACTCCCACATCGTCTTGAAGACTTCCTTGCCGATTTTCGAGGAAATCGTGCCCTTCTCGATCAGCTGAATCATCTTGCCGAGGCGCTTCGCGTCCACCGGGGATTCCTTGATGTCCTTGCCCTCTTGATTCAGGTTCTTCGATAGATCGCCCATAATCCAGTTCGCCGTCAGTTTCGCGTCGGCTCCTTCCGCGACTACCGCGTCGAAATACTCCGCCATCGCCCGGGACGACGTGATGATGCCCGCATCATACGACGACAATCCGAACTCTTTTTCCAATCTTGCCTGACGGGCGTCGGGCAGCTCGGGCAGGCCGTCGCGGTACGACTGGATTTCCTCGTCCGTCGTGATGATCGGCACGAGGTCCGGCTCCGGCATATAGCGATAATCCTGCGCCGTCTCCTTCGTGCGCATCGACAGCGTCACGCCGCGGTTCGGGTCCCAGGTGCGCGTTTCCTGCACGATATGACCGCCGTCTTCGAGGATTTCTTCCTGCCGCTCGATTTCATAAGTCAGCGCGTCTTCAACGGCCTTGAAGGAATTGATATTCTTCATCTCCGCCTTCGTCCCCAGTTTGTCCGTCCCCGCGGGGCGCAGCGAGATATTCAGGTCGGCGCGCAGATTGCCTTCCTCCATGCGGCAATTCGAGACGTCGATATATTCGAGGATCGACTTGATCTTCTCCATATAGGCGCGCGCTTCCTGCGGCGTTGACATATCCGGCTCCGAGACAATCTCAATCAGCGGCACGCCAGTTCGGTTGTAATCGACGTTTGACGCCGACGAATCTTTGATTGTCGAGCCCGAATGAACGAGCTTGCCCGCATCTTCCTCCATGTGAATGCGCGTGATACGAATCCGTTTCTTTCCCTGCTCCGTATCGATATCGACATAGCCGTGCTCGGCAATCGGCAGATCGTACTGCGAGGTTTGAAAGTTCTTCGGCAAGTCGGGATAGTAATAATTCTTCCGGTCGAACTTGCTGAACTTGTTGATCGTGCAGTTTAACGCGATGCCCGCCTTGATCGCGAATTCCACTACGCGGCGGTTCACGACGGGCAGCACCCCCGGAAGCCCGAGGCAAATTGGGCAGACGTGCGTGTTCTGCTCGGCGCCGAAGGTCGTCGCGCAGCCGCAGAAAA
>CACYUQ010000135.1 GCA_902777615.1 uncultured Selenomonadaceae bacterium | reverse complement strand
CCCGTCCTCCGCGAAGCACCGACGCCGCCGTCTCATCACAGCTCGATTCGATTCCAAGCGTTAATATATTTTCCGCATCCGTCAAAACCAACACACCTTTTCCAAAATTTCATTCTTATCATAACAAAGGAACTGCCCGACGGCAACACCTTAACGCACCGTCCACACAAAATAAAAGTCCACCAACCTCATTTTCACGAGTTCGATGGACTTTTCTTATATCTCTTTGTCATCTATTTGCGTATTTCCGATATGTCTCGGAATCTTCCAGATGCAATTTGTGTTTCGGCGATGGCGCAAAGCAATACCCCATACCGCCCCTCATCACTAATCCCAATTCCTCAAAAATTTTCAGCGTTGTCTTCATGGTATCTCCTGAAACTCCGCATGAATCAGCCAACTGCTCCACATTCTCAGAAAGTTGAGGTAATTTCTTCAGCGCAAGATAAATGCCGCCGAGAATATCTCGCGTCAGAGGACTTCGCCCCAAAGACGAACGGAGTTCCACCAATTTGCACTGCACGGAAATTTTACCGTTCCATTCATTAAGCTCCGGCATATACGCAATGTCGACAGGACCGCGTTCCACCATGACGCCTTTTTCAATCATGTTCCATCCGATGGCTTGCAGCGTCTGCCCCACACCATCTATAAAGAACTTCAAATGCTGCCCTTCACGACCTATCGCCCGCACGTCAAATCCTTGCGCTCCGAAACAAGCAAACAACGGTCGAGGGTTGGACATACCATAAGGCTCAAGATGAGAAAGCTCCTTGACAAGATCGACGGTAACCTCTTCTGGACGAAGCTCCGCTTCCAACTCAAGACACGGAACGTAATCTTCTTCCGTCATATGCGCCTGTGCATAGGTCTCCAGTGCATCGCGCAACGCGTCAATCTTGTCCGGCAACACCGTAAGTCCCGCCGCCATTTCATGACCGCCGAACTGCACCAGCGTATCCTTCGCTGCCGTCAGCGCGTCGAAAAGATGAAAACCTTTGATACTGCGGCACGACCCTTTTCCCACGCCATCCTGAATACTGACGACCACCGTTGGACGATAATAGAGATCGACTAGGCGCGAAGCGACGATACCGATAACCCCAGGATGCCAAGCCTTCCCAACAACGACGAGTGCACGCGCCGACACCGTGTCGACAGAAGCAAGCTGCTTCTTCGCCTGCTCCAAAATGTCTGCCTCGACCTGTTGGCGCTCACTGTTCAGCTCGTTCAGCGTCAATGCGATGTCCCGCGCTTTATTTTCGTCCTCAGTCATCAACAACTCGACGCCGCGCATCGCCGTTTCTAGACGCCCAGCGGCGTTCAGCCTCGGCGCAAGCACGAAGCCGACCTGTCCGCTCGTCACTTCCTTGCCGCCCAGTCCCGCGACTTCGATAAGCTGCCGCAGACCTTCGAGCTTCGTTTCTTTTATATGCTCCAGTCCGAGTTTGACGAGTTTTCGATTTTCCGATAGCAACGGCACAATATCGGCGACAGTCCCAAGCGCGACAATCTCCAGATCGTCCTCAAATTCCTCGTCCCTCAATTCCCGAAACAACGCTTGACACACCTTGAAAGCGACGCCGACGCCCGCCAGTTCCTTAAACGGATATTCGCAGTCCGCACGATGCGGATCGACAACGGCGACCGCATTCGGAAGTGTCTCGCTTGGCAGATGATGATCGGTGACAACAATATCAATCACACCGCGCGCGGCTTCGACTTCCGCCATGCCCGCGATCCCGCAGTCTACGGTCACAACAAGCCCTGCACCGCCCGCCGCAAGTTTGTTCAACGCTTCCGTATGAAGGCCATAGCCTTCCTGTCTGTCAGGGATATAATAATCTGCCGTCGCACCGAGACGACGAAGTGCACGTACGAGAAGCGTTGTCGACGTGATGCCATCCACGTCGTAGTCCCCGTACACCACGATTTTTTCTGACGCCTCGATGGCCCTTCGTATCCGATTTACCGCTCGATCCATATCTTTCATCAAAAATGGATCGTAGTATGCCTGCGACCTTTCAGGATAGAGAAACTCCTTCGCTTCCTGCTCGTCAGTGATATGCCGTCTGCGTAAAATCCCGGCGAGAAAAGGCGAGACGCCAAGCCGCTCGGCAAACGTTCGATCCGACGCGTCTGTTTGACCTATGATTGACCACTTTTTTCGCAAGAAAATTCCCCCGTAATACGGAGAAAGGCACACGGGAACCGTCTCGTGCGCCTTTCGTGTTCCTTTTATCAATGCACTCGCGCTTTCCTCGCCTCATGCCAATTCCGAAGCGTAACCCAAAGCGGACTTGCAATGAAAATCGACGAATAGCAACCGCTGAAGAAACCAACGAGCAACGCAAAGGAGAAGTCCTTCGTGGTGTCGCCGCCGAACCAATATAGCGCAAACGTCGTGAACAGTACAGTGCAGACCGTGTAAAGAGAACGCGTCAAGGTCTGATAGACGCTGCGGTTTGCCAATTCCACGATGTCGCCGCCGCGCCGAAAATGCAGACGCAAATTCTCACGGATGCGGTCGAAAATAACGATGGTGTCGTTAATCGAATAACCGACAATCGTCAAAAGCGCCGCGACAAAGGAAGAATCCACCTGCTTCTGCAAAATCGAGAACACGCCGAGCACCACAAGCACGTCATGAACTAACGCCAACACCGCCGCGATGCCGAAGCGGAACTCAAAGCGGAACGAAACATACGCGACAATCAAAAGCCACGAGAGCAACGTCGCCATCGCCGCGTTCATCAAAAGTTCCGCGCCCATTGTCGCTCCTACCTTTTCCTCACGAAGCACCGCGTAATTGCCAAGTTTTTCCCTCAGGGACGCCATGATTGCTTTGCGATCGTTTTCCTCAAGATCGACGGTGCGGATCATCACGTCCCGAGCTTCCTTCGAGTCGCTGGCGTCGCCGGAAAGCTGAATCGTACTGTTATCAAGCTTGTACCCCTTCATGACTTCACGCACTTCGGTAATGGAAGCCGCCTTGTCAAAACGTAGCTCGATAATCGTTCCGCCCGTGAAGTCGATGCCGAAATTGAAGCCCTTGACGAACATCGAAACGATGCCAGGAATAATTACGCAAAGCGAAAGGAAATACCAAATTTTTCTGCGCCCTACGATGTCAAAATTATGCACGCTTCACACCCCCTTCCGTCGTCGGCGCAGGCTTTGCGCCGTAAACAAATGGGTTCGTGAAAATATTCGCTCCGATTAGAAGCTTCAACATAAACTGCGTCAACGAAATTGCCGTAATCATACTCAAAACGACGCCCAGCCCCAACGTAATCGCAAAACCGCGAATCGAACCGGTGCCGAACATAAACAACACAATTGACGCGATAATTGTCGTGATATTCGAGTCAAAAATTGTCGTGAATGCACGTTTGAATCCTGAATTCATCGCCGCGCGAAGCGTCTTACCCGTCTGATATTCCTCTTTAAAGTGCTCGAAAATCAATACGTTCGCGTCCACTGCCATACCGATGGACAGAATAATCCCCGCTACCCCCGGCAGCGTCAGCGTCGCGTCAAGGAACTTCAACGCCGCGAGAAGCATCAACACATACGCCATCAGGCTAATGTCCGCGATAAATCCGGACAGACGGTAGAACAAAATCATAAACAAGAGCACTGCGCCGATACCCACTGCAAAGGCAAACTCACTCTTATCCTTCGAATCCTGACCAAGGGTCGGACCGACCGTGCGCGTCTCGATGATATTGACCTTGACCGGAAGCGCGCCGCTCCTGAGAAGGATTGCAAGATTATGCGCTTCCTCCAGTGTGCGCGAGCCGGTGATGACGGCCTTTCCGCCGAGAATGGGTTCTTTGACGTTCGGCGCAGTCAGCACCTCGCCGTCCAACAGAATTGCAATAGTGCGCCCCACGTTCTTCGTCGTCAAATCGGCGAATTTCTGTCCGCCTTCATCGCTAAATTCCAGCGCGACAAGATTTTGCCCCGACTGGTCAGTCTGTTCCTTCGCGTCCTTGAGATCGGTCCCCGTAAGTACCGTCGTACCGGCCTCGTCCTTGAATTCCAGCATCGCGGTTTTGCCAATCACCTGAATCGCCTTGTCTGGGTCCTTGATACCCGGCAATTCTACGATAATGCGGCGCGCGCCCTGCCTCTGAATAATCGGTTCGGTAAGTCCAAGCTCATTGACGCGCTTTTCCATGATACGCACGACGCGTTGCATTGCGTCGTCGTTCACCTGTGCTTCCGCAGTGTCCTCTGCCTCAAGGACAACATGGGTTCCGCCCTGCAAATCCAGTCCTTGCCGAATCGAATAAGCCAGCGGCGAAACGAACACAAAGAACAATCCCACAATCGCCGCAATGACAATCAGCAGCTTGCCAAATTCTTCCAGCGACAAAGTTTCTCCCCGGCGGGTGGGGTCGATGCCTGCCTTTTCCATGGCATCCCGCACCTGCTCCTTGGGGAAGCCGCCCCCCTTGAGGGCGTTGGCCAGGGTCTTGCGGCGCTGGCCGAAGGAGGCCTTCACCACCTTGAAGAACATCTTTTCATCCTGCACCTGCACAGCGGGAGTTTTCCGTACCTTGCAGGCAATGACCACGCTCATGACCTCCGGGGCAGGGATGAAGGAACGGGGCGGCACATTCAGCACGATTTCCGGCTCCGTGTAATACTGCACCGCCACGGAAAGCGCTCCGTAGGCCTTGGTACCTGGCCTGGCTATCATGCGCTCCGCCACTTCCTTCTGCACCATGGTCACCAGCCGCTCAATGGGCAGGCGTCGCTCCAGCAGGGTCATGATGATGGGGGTGGTGATGTAGTAAGGCAGGTTCGCCGCCACCTTGAAGGTGCCCTCCCCCATGATGGCGGGAATGTCCACTTTGAGGATATCCCCCGGCACGATGGTCACATTGGGATAAGCCTTGAGGGTTTCCGCCAGCACCGCCGGCAATTTTTTATCCAGCTCCACCGCCGTGACCTGTCCCCCGGCCTCTGCCAGACCCTGGGTGAGGGTGCCGATGCCGGGACCGATTTCCAGTACTCTGTCC
>CACYUQ010000134.1 GCA_902777615.1 uncultured Selenomonadaceae bacterium | reverse complement strand
GCTGACGGACGAGCCGATGGCGCGTCATACGACATTTCGGGTCGGCGGCGTTGCGGACGTCTTTGTGCTTCCGGCTTCTGCGGATGAGCTTTTGCGTGTTTTGGATCTGACAAAACAGTATAATGTTCCTCTTACGATTTTGGGCAACGGCTCCAATGTACTCGTCCGGGACGGCGGCATCCGAGGAGCGGTGGTTTCGTTCGGAAAGCCCTTCGCGGGCATCGAGCGGGAAGGGACGCGGATAAAAGCCGGAGCGGGGGCGACGTTGGGGACGGTGTCGCTGTTTGCTGCGAGCCATTCCCTTTCTGGACTGGAATTTGCCGTCGGCATTCCCGGCAGTCTCGGCGGCGCGGTGTTTATGAACGCGGGCGCATACGACGGCGAAATGAGCCAAGTGGTCCAAGCGGTCACGGCGGTGACGCTGGATGGAAAAATAGTCCGCTATTCAGTGGAAGAATGTGGCTTCGACTATCGGCACAGCGTTTTTCAGGAAAACGGGCAGATTATCTGCGAGATTGAGCTGGAGTTAAAAGAAGGGGATCCGTCCGACATTGAGGAAAAAATGAAGGATTTTACCAGACGGCGTATGGAAAAACAGCCGCTGGACAAGCCGAGCGCGGGCAGTACCTTCAAACGCCCGCCGGGGATGTTTGCCGGCACTTTGATCGACGAAGCCGGACTGAAAGGATTCACCGTCGGCGGCGCGCAAGTGTCGGAGAAGCACGCGGGTTTCGTGGTCAATCTCGGCACGGCTACGGCGGCGGATGTGCTTGCCGTCATTGCGGCGGTGCAAAAGCGCATACAGGAAAAAAACGGCGTCCTGCTTGCGCCGGAGGTTCGCATCATCGGCGATGACGCTTGAGATTTTCAGGCGATAAAAAGATATAGCGGAAAGGAGTGTTCGTATATGCGACTGAGATTTCTGGGAGCGGCGCACACAGTGACGGGCTCATGCTATATGGTGGAGGTGCAGGACTCGAAAATCCTGATTGACTGCGGTATGTTTCAAGGCTCGAAACGAATCAAGGAACTGAATCGCGAAGACTTTTTGTTTACGCCCGCCGAGCTCAATGCGGTACTGTTGACCCACGCCCATGTCGACCATTGCGGCTTGATTCCGAAGCTGTGTCGTGAAGGCTTCAAGGGGCCGGTCTACGCGACGAAGACCACCTGCGACTTGGCGCAAATCATGCTTCCGGACTCCGCGCATATCCAAGTTTCCGACGCGGAGATGCGGAATCGGAAAGGCGCGCGCAGCGGGGCGGAACACGTGGAACCGCTCTATACGATGGAAGACGCGATGCGGGCGCTCCAGCAGTTTCATCCGGTTTCTTATAAGAAGGAACTATCTATCGGCGACCATATCCGCGTCGTCTATCACGACGCCGGACATATTATCGGTTCCGCGATTATTGAGGTTTTCGCGACAGAGGACGGCAAGACGACGAAGCTCGTGTTCTCTGGCGACCTCGGACAGCCGAATCAGCCGATTATCAAAGACCCGAGTGTCGTTCGCGGCGCAGATTTCTTGATTGTTGAGTCCACTTACGGCGACCGGGTGCATCAGGACTACGACAAAGAGAGCGCACTGGCGGAAATTGTCAACGACACGATGGACCGTGGCGGCAATTTGATCATTCCGGCGTTTGCCGTCGGACGTACCCAGACACTCCTGTATTATTTCTACAAGCTCTGGAAAGCGGGCCGCATCGACGACGTGCCGATTATTTTGGACAGTCCTCTAGCCATTGCGGCTACGCGCATTTTCGTTGAGAACAGCCAAGACTTCGACGAAGAAGCGGTGGAACTCTTGAACCGGGAGGGCCACTTGCCGCAAATGCCGCAGCTCCGCATCTGCAAGACGGCAGCGGAGTCTCAAGCGCTGAACAGTTCCGAAAGTTCGGCAATCATCCTTTCCGCCAGCGGCATGGCCGACGCCGGACGCATCCTGCATCATTTGAAACACAATCTCTGGCGGCCTGAGTCCACCGTCCTCTTTGCCGGGTATCAGGCCGAGGGCAGTTTGGGGCGCCGCATCGTGGACGGTATGAAGCGCGTCCGCGTGATGGGCGAGGAGATTGCTGTCAGATCGACAATCAAGATGTTGGACGGTTTTTCCGCACATGCCGACGCGAATCAGCTCCTTCGCTGGATTGGCTGCATCGAAGAACCGAAGCCAGCCAAGGTGTTTATCGTTCACGGCGAAGCGACGGCGCAGGAAACATTGAAGGCGAGCATCTTGTCGGAGCTGGGGCTGGAATCGTACATTCCGTTTCGCGGCGACGTGGCGAATATCGTCGGACGGAGTTGTGAAATCGAGGCATCGCAAATTCCGTCGGTCTCGGTGGAAATGGAAATGGAGGAATATCTCCGTTCTCTCGACGTCGAATACCGCCTCGCCCGACGCAAGCTTCTACAGCTCGTCGTCCATCGCCCGACGCTCATGCCCTTCGTCATCAAGACTGTGGACAAGGGCTGGAAGTATATGCGAAAGTTGTTCGCGCCGTACAATATTTAATATTTGAAGCAAAAAAGCAGTCCGTGGGGGGAATTGGACGGTTCCTTGACAGTCCGCGGAGATAATGCTATTATCTGAAACAGAATATGTACCTTTGAAATTGGTCCTGTGAGGCTAATAAGGGGATGCCGTTCAGCGGTCGTGAATATTGCTGAAAAGCTTTCTTATGCCTTCGCATGGGAAAGCTTTTTTTATGAATACTTAGCAAATCAAGCCCGAAGGGCGCAGATGAGCTTAGTCTTCATTAAGGGCATAGTGCAAAACAAGGTTTTGCGCGAAGCTTTATGAAGTTTTCTACGAACGCCGCGCGACGCCTCACAATGAAGGAGTTGAGTGGATTGGCAAAAAACAATGTTTCCCTTCGGGGAAAACACATCCTCGGGTTGGAGAATTTCAGCCGTGAGGAGATCGAGCTTGTGCTGGATACAGCCAAGGAGATGAAGTCCATCATTCATCGCGACATCAAGAAGGTGCCTGCGCTGCGTGGCAAGTCCATCGTGACGGTGTTTTACGAACCGAGCACGCGGACGCGTTCCTCATTCGAGACGGCGGGGAAATACCTTGGGGCGGACGTGGTTAATATCACGGCGGGAACCTCGAGCATCGTCAAAGGCGAGAGCCTTCGGGATACGCTTCTGACCGTCGAGGCGATGGGGTTCGACGCGATTGTCATGCGTCATAAAGAGGAAGGCGCCGCCGAGTACGCGACGAAGGTCGTCACCCATCCCGTAATCGTCAACGCCGGGGACGGCGCACACGCGCATCCGTCCCAAGGGCTTTTGAATTTGTTTACGCTGCTCCAGCACAAGGGGCATCTGGAAGGACTCAAGGTCGCCATTCTCGGCGACATCCTGCACAGCCGCGTTGCGCGCTCCGATATTTGGGGCATGCGCCGCATGGGTATCGAGGTGCATTTGGCAGGACCTGGGACGATGCTGCCGCGGTTTCTTGCAAAGGAGCCGGGGATTTTTGTCCATGAGCGGGTCGAGGACGCGATCAAGGACGCGGACGCCATCAACGTACTGCGCATCCAGATGGAGCGCCAGAAGGCGGGACTGTTCCCGTCGCGGCGTGAATATGCGCGGCTGTATGGCATCAATAACGCGCGGCTCGCATTGGCGAAGAAAGACGTGCTGATTTTGCATCCGGGCCCGATGAACAAGGGGCTTGAAATTTCGCCCGAGGTGGCTTACGGTGACCAGTCGGCTATCCAAGAACAGGTGCAAAACGGAGTCGCCGTTCGTATGGCGCTCCTCGCGTTGGTGCTGATGGGAGGGAAAGCGCAGTGAAATATGTAATCCAAGGCGGACGGGTCATCGACCCCGCAAATCATATAGATAAAGTTGCGGATATTTTAGTGGAGGACGGGAAGATTGCCGCTGTCGGCGAAAATCTTTCCGCGGACGGCGCGGAAACGATTTCCGCTGACGGAAAGGTCGTGACGCCGGGCTTCATTGATATGCACGTGCATCTTCGGGAGCCGGGGCAGGAAGCGAAGGAAGATTTCGTCTCGGGCACACAGGCGGCCGCGGCGGGCGGATACACGACGATTGCCACGATGCCGAATACGCGGCCGGTGGTGGACGATGCGGCGCTAGTGCGTAGCCTGCAAAAGCGCGCGGCGGATGAGGGCATCGTCCATGTGGAGATTATCGGCTCGCTGACGAAGGGGCAGGAAGGAAAGGAACTGGCCGAAGTCGGCGATATGACGGTGGCTGGGGCGGTGGCTTTTTCCGACGACGGACATTATGTGCAGAACGCGAAGGTCATGCTGAATGGCTTCGATTATTTGCGTTCGTTTGACAAAATCATCATCAGTCACGATGAGGAGACTTCGTTGGTCGAGGAAGGTTCAATGAACGAGAGCCATCGGAGCGCGATGCTGGGCCTGAAAGGACGCCCAACGGTGGCCGAGGATATTGCCGTGATGCGCGATATCATGTTGGCGGAGTACGCCGGAGGTCGTTTCCATGTGGCGCATATCAGCTCGGCGAAGGCTGTAGATATTGTACGTCAGGCAAAGAAGCGCGGCGTCAAGGTGACCGCCGAGGTGACGCCCCATCATCTGACGATGACGGACGAGTGCGTGAATCTGATGGACAGCGCTACGAAGGTCAATCCGCCGCTCCGCGGGAAAGAGGACGTGGAGGCAGTCTTGGAGGGCCTGAAGGACGGCACCATCGATGCGATTGTCACTGATCATTCGCCGCACGCTGAGGAAGAAAAGGACGTCGAGTATGGTTTGGCGCCCAGCGGATTCCCAGGGCTGGAGACGGCGGTCGGCGTGCTTTTGACGGACCTTTATCATACGGGCAAGGTGGAACTGCCGCTGCTTGTTTCGAAGATGACGGCGGAGCCGGCGCGCGTCTTCGGTCTAACGAAAGCTAGAGCATTGACGGTCGGCAACCCGGCGGATATCGCCATCCTCGACACGGAACAGGAGTGGACGGTGGAGCCGGATAAATTCTATACGCGCGGCACCCATTCGCCGTTCGCGGGCAGGAAACTGAAAGGCCGGGCCATCCTGACGATGG
>CACYUQ010000133.1 GCA_902777615.1 uncultured Selenomonadaceae bacterium | reverse complement strand
ATCACGCGTCACCTCACGGAGCTGCCAAATAAACAGAAATTTTCAGTATACTTTATCTATTATACATTTTCTCCGGGATGATGTCAAAAAGGGCGCAAAAAAACGGCCTGTATCCTACAAGCCGTCATTTTGCTCCGATTCCAATTTTTTCAAGAATCTCCGGTCTTCGTCGGTAAGTTCGACATTGGCAAGCAAATCCGGGCGCCGCTCAAACGTGAGCCGCAGCGACTCGCGTCTCCGCCATGCGGCAATCTTGGCGTGATCGCCCGAAAACAAGACCTCAGGCACGACCTTGCCGTGATAATCGCGCGGGCGAGTATACTGCGGATATTCCAACAGCCCGTAGTAAAACGAATCCGTCGGCGCGGATTCCTCGGAACCCAACACTCCGGGAAGCATCCGGGCCACCGCGTCCACCATGACCATCGCGGGCAGCTCGCCGCCCGTCAGCACATAATCACCGATGGACAGGATCTCATCGGCCAGCTCCATGATGCGGGCATCAAAGCCTTCATAATGTCCGCAAATAAAAATCAGCTGTTCAAAATCGGCAAGTTCCTTCGCCTTCTTTTGGGTGAAGGTCACCCCGTCCGGGCTCATCAGCAGCACGCGCCGCCGTGCAAAAGACGTCGTTTCGAGCAGGAAGCGCATTGCACGGTACATCGGCTCCGGCTTCAAGACCATACCGCTCCCCCCGCCGAAAGGAGAATCGTCGACATGTTTGTGACGGTCAAAGGCGAAATCCCGAGGGTTCAGAATATGGATATCAAGAATCCCGTTCTCCTTTGCGCGCCGGATGATGCTGTCATCAAAGGGGCCGGAAAACATCGACGGAAACAATGATAAAATATCGACGCGCATCATTCCATCACTTCCGGCATAGAAACCACCATTCGCCCATTTTCAATCGAGATTTCCCGAACGACCTTCTTCAGCGCAGGCACGAGCACGTCATCTTTCCGTCCGGGAAGCGAAACGACATACACGTCGTTGCTGCCCGTCTGTATGACATCCGTGACCGTGCCTAGGACCGTCCCATCCGTCTCCTCGACGGAAAGGCCGAGGATGTCCGCCGTATAATATTCGCCTTCCTTCAGCGGAACGGCTTCCGACCGATCCACTGAAACAAACTTGCCTACGAGCGCCGCCGCCTCCTCGCGCGCGTTTACGCCCGCGAGACGCATCAGTACATGCTTCTTTTGATAGCGGACTCCCGTAATCTCCACGGCCTTATCGCCGATATAGCAATGCGTCATACCCGTGAACCGATCGGGAAAATCCGTCATCGGCAGGATTTTCATTTCCCCTTGCACGCCGTGCGGCGCGCCCACCTTTCCGATGATGATGCGGCGATCAGCTGCGGATGGCGATGACTTTTCCATCTTCAATCAAGACCTCGACATTCATCATGGCATGGAAATCGTCTCCGACTTTCACCTCAACCTGACGCTCAAGCTGCCCCTGCAGGATTTCCGCCCCCAGTGCCAGCTTGTTGATGTCGGAAATCTTCTGCTCCGTCTCTGCCTTGAACATTTCCCGCTGCTGGCGCTCCGCCGCGAAATGCTGGCGAATAGCCTGAAGCGCCTGCAAATTCCCCTGTGCCTGCTCCTGGATAACTTTCTTTTCCTCAATGTCAATCTGTTGAAGTTCCATCGTCACCTGCTGAAGCTTTTGCGTAAGATCATCGCTGATGCGCTTCCTGAGTTTTTCCGTCAGCTTTGCCTTAATGGTGACCGGCATTTTCAAACTGATGCTGTCCATTGCTTTTCTCCTTTTCTCATCGGAATTACTACAAAACAGCGGCAATCGCCCCGAAAAGGAGCACATTGCCGCATATCTCATACAATCTCTACAGTAACTCTTTTGTCCTCACGAGTGGCCGCGGCCTTGACAACCGTCCGCATCGCCTTCGCAATGCGCCCCTGCTTGCCGATGACCTTTCCCATATCCTCCTGCGCCACATGCAGCTCAAACACGGTCATGCGGTCCTCGTCCTTCTCCTCGACGACGACCTCGTCCGGGCGATCCACAAGCGCTTTGGCTATGATTTCAACAATCTCTTTCATGCGACTTCCTCTTTCTTCGGGGAATGACAACCCAATCGAGAAATTTCACGCCTTTCCTCACGCGTCTTTCTTCTTCGCGTGCTTCAAAGCGTCGAACTTGGCCATGATTCCCTTGTGGCTGAGCAAGGAACGGACAGTATCCGTGGGCTGCGCGCCCTTCTGGAGCCAGCCGAGCACCTTCTCCTCATCAACATTGACGACCGCAGGCTCCTTCGTGGAGTCATAGTTGCCGACGATTTCAATGAAGCGACCATCGCGCGGCGCACGGGAATCGGCGACAACAATGCGGTAAAACGGATGCTTCTTCGCACCCATGCGGTTCAAACGAATTTTGACTGCCATATTTTTCACCTCCTTAAATTTCAAGGTAATTATTATGGAAAGCAGAAAATCGACGTCATGAAAGGAACGGCAGGCGGAATCTCGAAAGCCCCTTTCCCTGCAATTTTTTCATCTTTTTCATCATTTTCCGCATTTCGGCAAACTGCTTCAAAACCTTGTTGACTTCCTGCACGCGCGTCCCGCTGCCCATCGCGATCCGCTTGCGGCGGCTCCCGTTGACAATCGAAATGTCGGCGCGCTCCGCCGGCGTCATTGAGCGGATAATCGCCTCAACGTGTTTGATTTCCTTGCCATTGAGGTCGATATCAACGCCCTCCAGCTGCTTCTTGACATTCCCCATACCGGGAAGCATCCCGAGAATATCCCCGAAAGAGCCCATCTTCCGAATCTGCTGAAGCTGATCGAGAAAATCGTCCAGCGTGAAATCGTTCTTTCTGATTTTCTTCTCGATTTTCTTGGCTTCCTCGGCATCGTAAACGCTCTGTGCCTTCTCAATCAAGGAAAGTACGTCGCCCATGCCGAGGATGCGCGACGCCATGCGATCTGGATAAAAGGGTTCCAAAGCGTCCAGCTTCTCGCCCATACCGACGAACTTGATTGGACAGCCGGTGACGGCTTTGACCGAAAGGGCCGCGCCGCCGCGCGCGTCGCCGTCCATCTTCGTCAATACCACGCCGTCGACGCCGAGCTCCTGATGGAAGCTCTCCGCGACATTCACCGCATCCTGTCCGGTCATCGCATCGACTACGAGCAGGATTTCATGAGGCTGAACTTCCGCCTTGACCGAGCGAAGCTCCTGCATCAATTCTTCATTGATATGCAGACGGCCCGCCGTATCAATCAACACCACGTCCAGCGCGTGGGACGCCGCATACGGCAACGCGCTTTTCGCGATTGTCACCGCGTCCGTCCCCGGCTCCATCGAGAATACGGGAATGCCGAGCTGCTCGCCGAGGACTTGCAGCTGCTTCACCGCCGCCGGGCGATAAATGTCGTCCGCGACGAGAAGTGGGTGCTTACCCTGTTTTTTCAAGAGGCGTGCCAGCTTACCCGCCGACGTCGTCTTACCGGAGCCTTGCAATCCGACCATCATGACGACAGTCGGCGGCTGTGCCGAAATATTGAGCTTGCTCTGCTCGCCGCCCATGAGAGCCGTCAATTCCTCGTTGACGACGCCGATGACGGCCTGCGCGGGCGTCAACGTTTCCAGCACGTCCTGCCCAATCGCGCGCTCTTTGACCCGCTTGACAAAATCCTTGACGACCTTGAAATTGACGTCCGCCTCGAGCAGCGCCATGCGAACGTCGCGCATGGCTTCGTTGACGTCTTCCTCCGTCAGCTTTCCGTGGCCTCGAAGTTTTTTGAACGTCTCCTGCAGCCGGTCGGCCAATCCCTCAAAAATCATTTCAGTTCCTCCACCCCTGCCAGCGGAGCAAGCATACGCAAAAGCCCGTCCTTTGCCGCTGCGTCCTTCGCAGGCAGCACGCGGAGCCCGTCGTATATTTTCGCCAATATCTTGCGTTCCGATTCCCGGCGCGCAAGGAGCCCCAGCCGAGCTTCATAATTTTCCATCACCTGCTCGGACCGTCGGAGCGTATCATGGACGGCTTGCCTCGAAATACCGAGTTCCTCGCCGATTTCCGACAGGGAGTAATCCTCAAACAAATGCATGGAGAGGCAACGTTGCTGCTTCTCCGTCAAAAGCGATCCGTATAGATCGAACAGGGCCGATTGGCGTAAAAACTCTTCCAACATTTCCTTCACCTATGGCAAAATCGCTGACGGTGGACAGTATAACGGATAATATCCCCCCTGTCAAGTATTTTTGCTTGGCAACCCATTTATCCTTTAATATAGCCTATAATCGCTTATGTTAAAAAGCGCAAAAAACCGCCTTCTCGCGAAAGCGGTTTCTTGTTGCTTCGTTTATTCTTCCTGCGGAACGTCTTTTTCCTCCAGACGCATCAGCATAAAGCAATAGTCTGAAAGGCGGTTGATATAGAGACGGTCGACTTCGGCGACCTCCTCCTCTTTCGCGAGACGGAGCATCTGGCGCTCGGCCCGCCGCGCGATGGTGCGCGCGAGATCGAGCATCGCTCCGCCCTTGGTGCTGCCCGGAATCAGGAAGCAGCCGAGCGCGCCAACTTCGTTCTCGATGCGATCCATCTCTTGTTCCATATCTTTGATATGGTACTCGTTGATCATCGGACGGGCGCCGATGCTGGCAAGATCGGCCATGAAATTTGGGATATCGCGTTGGAGCGCGAGAATCAACTGCTTGACTTCTTTATTCTCGCAAAAAGCGCGTGCCATACCCAGCGCAGAATTCATCTCGTCGATGGTGCCGTAGGTCTCGACACGAATGGAATCCTTGTCTACGCGCTGCCCCGTGTAAAGACTCGTCTGTCCCTTGTCGCCCGTTTTCGTGTAAACGCCCATGCTCTTTCACCTCGTTCAATAAATTTTGCTCAACTCACCTTCCCCTCCAGGGGAGGGCAACATTTCTCAGTCGAAAATTTCCGTTTCGTTGAAGAAAATGTGGATTTCGCGCGCCGCGCTCTCCGGGCTGTCCGAAGCGTGAACCGCGTTTTCTCCCTTGCTCGCCGCGTACAGTTTTCGAATCGTTCCCTCCGCTGCTTCCTTCGGGTCAGTCTTGCCGTTAATCTCGCGAACCTTCGCAATGGCGTTGTCGCCTGCGAGTACCATCGCCAAGATCGGAC
>CACYUQ010000132.1 GCA_902777615.1 uncultured Selenomonadaceae bacterium | reverse complement strand
CGACCTCTCCCCAGTCCAGCGTCAGCGCGTTTCCTTCAACAATATTCGCGTAGCTTTTCAGCGGCAGGAAGTCGAGGTTCATGTGGACGATGTTCTCCGTCTCCTGCATCATCTGCGCCTCGGCAATCCAGAGCGCAGTCTTCGCCACCGTAACGGCGAAGTCGTTGATCTCGATACCGTAGAATTGCCCGATGGAAACCTGTATCGGATTGTCCAGCTCACCCAGCACGATTTCCACGCCGAGCTGTTCTTTCAACGCTTCGTTTTCAAGACGGCGCAAAGAAATATACGTTTCCGTGAGGAAATTTCCCGAGCCGGACGCAGGATCAAGGAACGTCAGCGAGGCCAGCTTCCCTTGAAAATCGCGGAGTTTTTGCTTGCGCGTTTTCGGTTGTGTTGTCTCTTTTATCGTTTCCAATTCTTTTTTAAGATCGTCGAGGAACAAGGGATCAATAACTTTATGGATATTTTCAATGCTCGTATAGTGCATACCACCCGCGCGGCGCGTCTCCGGATTCAGCGTACTTTCAAAGACCGCGCCGAAGATAGTCGGAGAAATTCCCGACCAATCAAAGTCCTCGCTGGCATGTTGCAATAATAAATCCAAAATCTCGTCGGTGAAGTTCGGGATTTCGATTTTCTCGTCCTCGAACAGTCCGCCGTTGACGTAAGGGAACGCGGCGAGATTTTCCTTCATGTACGGATCGCGTTTTTCCGTCGGCGTGGCGAGGACTTCAAAAAGGTCGATCAATGCACGCCGTATATTTTCTTCGCGAAAACTCTCCAAATAGTCGTGGAACATATTTCGCGTGCCGAAAATGCCTGCGTCTTCGGCGTAAAGACAGAACACAAGGCGCACGCAGAGCTTGTTCAGGCTTTTCAACGATTCTTCGTTGTTCGGGTCTTTGTATTGCTTCAAAAGCGCATCGTAGAGTTTTCCGACGATTTCACCCGCCGCTAGGGAGATTTCCATTTCCTTCTTCGCGTCGCGGCTTTTGACGTTGACGAGGAATTGCAGACGGTAGTATTCTTTTTCAAGATTTTCGAGCTTGATAATTTCCGGCTCCGCCTGCGGGTTTTCCATGTCGTAGACGCGGAACTCGGCGAAATTCGACGCGATAATCCAGCGCGGACGCTTCGAGTAAGGGAGTTCCGCCGCGTACCGCTTCGCCTGCTGATAGGGCGTCAGCGTAGTGCCGTCGCTCTGCTTGATGGGTTTCGAGAGGTCTTTGCCGAGAGATTTTTGCTCAATCATGACGTGGGTTTCGGGAATCGCCGCGTCGATGAAACTTTTATGCGCAAGGTCAACTTGTTCCTCAAAAAAGATGAATCCTTCGGGATAGGCTACGCCGTAGACATCGCGAAGCAGCGAGAGCCAAAAGCTGTGCGTCTCGCCCTTTTCGTAACCGCGTCCCTTCCACGTCTCGGCGAATTTCTTCGCCGCCGCGCGTTGCTCTTTCTCGTTCATGCTGTCACGCCCTAAATTTCTATTTTTTAAAGTTATTCGCCATACTTCGACAAGAAGCAATTTCAACTTGATTCAACTATTTTATTCGACGTCCCTCTATTGATTCCTTCAAGGTGTAGCACTGCCTCTTCGCAATTCCGAAAATTTGCGAAGGGGGCTTTTCCATGCAACCCCAACGAAACAAAAATCGCGATCGTTCATCAAAATGATTGGATGAACTGTAACATACAAATGGGTTTGAACGCTTGGTATACTTTTTTCAACATTCTTATCTGTCAAAAGTATAGTAATTTCAATATAAACTCCATGAAAAAATACAGTTATTTCAATTTTCCACCTGTAGCGAAATGCACCGAACATACTCTCGTCACGAAAGCGCACTTTCTCACACATACATTTTTACACGAAAGCGCACTTTCTGACAAGAACGACTAAAAAAAATCCCTCCCGCTTGGAACTGGACTGTATCCTAAAAAATGGACAGTGAAAAAAGAGACCTCCTGTTGTCGAATCAATCTATAACAGGAGGTCATTCTTATGCCAAGACCGTATATCAACGTAGAACATTTATGGGAAGTCGTGCAAAAACGCAAAGCCGCAGGCGAAACCTACCGCCAAATTGCCCAAAGTTATGGCTTGAAAATGTCCCAAGTCAAGGACTTGGCTTACCGTCAGCATCGCAAAGCAAGTCTTGTTGAGCATGGCTATGTTCCAAGAGGCAAGGGGCGCCCACGCAAGTCATCAAATTCCGAATCCGCTTGCCAAAAGGAACTTGCTACCCTCCGTATGCAGGTGGAACTGCTCAAAAATTTTCTGTCCGAGGTTGGAAGGAGGTGAAACTCAAATATCGTGTCATTGAACGTTTCCGTAAAAAGTATCCGGTCGATGCTATGTGTCGTGTAATGGAAGTCTCTCGGAGCGGATACTACGCCTGGCGAAAACGTCAGGATGCCCCACCGGACGACCAATGGCTTCAAGACTGGATTATGGAGTGCCAGACAAAATGCAAATTCACTTACGGCTTCCGCCGTGTCCGTCAGTGGATATTGCGGACGAAAGGCAGGAATGTCAACCGAAAGGCTGTCCTGCGCGTGATGAGGAATCTCGATGCCCTGGCTCAAATCAGGAGACATCGTCCATATGTGCATTACAAGCAGGCAGCGCATACCTATTCCAATCTCTTGCAGAGAAAGTTCGAGCAGGAACATAGGAATTGTTTCTGGGCAACAGATATCACCTATATTCCCACGGACAAGGGCATGGCATACTTATGTGCCGTCATTGACCTATGCGGAAAGATGGTGGTTGCTTATCGGATAGGAAACGACATGACGGCTTCGCTCGTAACGGATACGGTGCGGGACGCCCTTCAAAAGGAAATGGTCGCCGATGGACTGGCACTCCACAGCGACCAAGGGGCACAATACACCTCACAAGCGTATTTTGACCTGAGCCAATCTTACCACTTCCAACCGTCGATGTCTAGGCGTGGATGCCCATATGACAATGCGGCGATGGAGAATTTCTTTGGGACGCTGAAAACGGAGTGCCTGCATCGGATGAAGTTTTCTTCCAGCCAAGAAGTAGCAAAAGCCGTGGATGAATATGTAGCATTTTACAACTACGAGAGGATCAATTTGAAAAACGGCCTCACTCCGTTTGAGATTCGGAGC
Organism: uncultured Selenomonadaceae bacterium; assembly: GCA_902777615.1. Lineage (GTDB taxonomy): Bacteria > Bacillota > Negativicutes > Selenomonadales > Selenomonadaceae > RUG12372. The sequence goes on along the minus strand of CACYUQ010000132.1, from coordinate 2,065 downwards.
AAGGCCGCCTAAGTTTACGATATTCTATGACAGGGGTTTATTTTTTTGTCTTCTCTTTGGGGAACAGTCCAGTACTTCCAAAACGGGAGGGATTCTTATTTTATACTTTTATCGCGTGATGCTTCTTACATCATGCCCGGCATTCCGCCGCCCATGCCGCCGCCTGCAGGCATCGGAGGATTCTTCTCCGGCTTGTCCGCGACGAGGGTCTCCGTCGTCAGGACCATAGCTGCGATGCTGGCCGCATTCTGGAGCGTGGAGCGAACGACCTTCGCCGGATCGACGATACCGGCCTTGATCATGTCCTCGTACTGGCCCGTCAGCGCGTTGAAGCCTTTGCCCTTGCCGGCCTTCTTGACTTCCTCGACGACGACCGAGCCCTCAAGGCCCGCGTTGTTCGCGATCTGGCGAACCGGCTCCTCGATGGCGCGCTTGACGATGTCGATACCCGTCTGCACGTCGCCTTCAGCCTTCAGCGCATCCAGCGCCGGGAGAATATCAACGAAGGTCGTGCCGCCGCCTGCGACAATACCTTCCTCAACCGCAGCGCGGGTCGCGTTCAGCGCGTCCTCGATGCGGAGCTTCTTGTCCTTCATCTCAACTTCCGTAGCAGCACCGATCTCGATGACCGCAACGCCGCCCGACAGCTTCGCAAGGCGCTCCTGGAGCTTCTCCTTGTCAAAGTCGGAAGTCGTCTCGGCGACCTGCTTCTTGATTTGCTCGACGCGAGCGGCAATGGCCTTCTTGTCGCCGACGCCGTCCACGATCGTGGTCTCGTCCTTCGTCGCGCGAACCTGGCCCGCATGGCCGAGGTCGGCAATCGTGACGCTGTCGAGCTTGCGGCCCAGCTCCTCGCTGATGACCGTGCCGCCCGTCAGGATCGCGATGTCTTCGAGCATCGCCTTGCGGCGGTCGCCGAAGCCCGGAGCCTTGACAGCCAGAGCCTTGAACGTGCCGCGGAGTTTATTGACAACCAGCGTAGCAAGCGCCTCGCCGTCCAGGTCTTCCGCGATGATGACGAGCTCCTTGCCCTGCTTGACGACCTCTTCGAGGATCGGCAGGATGTCGGAAATCGTGGAAATCTTGCGATCGGTGATCAGGATGTACGGATCCTTCAGAACCGCTTCCATCTTGTCCGCGTCGGTGACCATGTACGGGGAGATGTAGCCGCGATCGAACTGCATACCTTCGACGACCTTCAGCTCCGTCTTCATCGTCTTGGACTCCTCGGAGGTGATGACGCCGTCCTTGCCGACCTTGCTCATCGCGTCGGCAATCAGCTTGCCGATGGTCTCGTCGGAGGAGGAGATCGTAGCGACCTGCGCCACGTCGTCGCCCTTGACGGACTTCGCTTTCTTCTTGATCTCGGCGACCAGCGTATCAACCGCCATCTCGATACCCTTCTTCAGGACCATCGGATTTGCGCCGGCAGCGACGTTGCGCATACCCTCGCGAACCATCGCCTGCGCCAAGAGCGTCGCCGTCGTGGTGCCGTCACCGGCCACGTCGTTCGTCTTCGTAGCGACTTCCTTCACGAGCTGCGCGCCCATGTTCTCAAACGGATCTTCGAGCTCGATGTCACGAGCGATCGTCACGCCGTCGTTCGTGATCGTCGGAGCGCCGAACTTCTTGTCCAGCACCACGTTGCGGCCTTTCGGGCCAAGCGTCACCTTTACGGCGTCCGCCAGCGAATCAACGCCGCGACCGAGAGCGCGACGAGCTTCCTCACCAAACAAAATCTGCTTTGCCATATCCTGTTATGCCTCCATTATCTCAAAAATAAGCGTTTGCGATTCCTCTGATTAAAGAATTGCGAGGATGTCCGACTGACGGATGATCAGGTAGTCCTCATCGTCGACCTTGACCTCGTTGCCGGAATACTTCGCGAAGAGCACGCGGTCGCCCTTCTTGACTTCCATCGGCGCAACCTTGCCGCACTCAAGCATCTTGCCCGAGCCGACCGCCACGACCTCGCCCTCCTGGGGTTTTTCCTTCGCCGTATCCGGCAGAACGATGCCGCTCGCCGTCGTCATGTCCTTCTCTTTAACCTTGACCACAATCCGCT
>CACYUQ010000131.1 GCA_902777615.1 uncultured Selenomonadaceae bacterium | reverse complement strand
TCCGCGGTATCATCCTGAACCGCTTCTGCGAGGGCGACATCATGAAGGAAGACAATTACGACATGATCGAAGCCATCACCGGCGTCAAGATCGTCGCGACGGTCCAGACCGGCGACGAGGCGCTGGACATAGACGCGGACGCGCTGGCGGCGCTTTTTGAATAAATTGGAGGCAAAATCATGACCGGAACGACAAAACATTACACGGAGGATTCTTGGGAAGCCCGCGACCTCGCGCATATCTGGCACCCGACGTCCCAGATGAAGGATTACGAGGAGCTGCCGCCGATTGTCGTCGAGCGCGGCAAAGGGGCTTGGCTCTATGACATTCACGGCAGGAAATATCTCGACATCATCAGCTCGTGGTGGTGCAACCTCTTGGGCCACTGCAACCCGGACATCAACGCCGCCGTCAAGGAACAGATTGACAAGCTGGAGCACGTCATTTTCGCGAATTTCTCCCATGAGCCTGCGATCCGGCTGGCGGAGGAGCTTTCGCGCATCGTGCCGAAGGGGCTGACGAAGTTCCATTTCAACGACAACGGCTCGGCGTCTATCGAAGTCGCGCTGAAGATGAGCTTCCAATACCAGCTCCAGGCCGGCCATCCCGAGCGGCAGAAATTCATGTGCCTGTCTGAAGGCTACCACGGCGAGACCATCGGTGCGCTGTCCGTCGGCAGCATCGACCTCTACGCGAAGATGTACAAGCCGATGATGATGGACACCATCCATATCGAGGCGCCGGACTGCTACCGCTGCCCCTACGGGAAATGCCGCGACTGCTGCCAATGCGAATGCTTTGAACACGCGGAAAAAGCCTTCGACGCCCACGCGAAGGAGACCGCAGCCATCATCCTCGAACCGCTGCTCCAGGGCAGCGCCGGGATGCGCGTCTATCCGCCGCTGTACCTCAAGAAGCTGCGGAAACTCTGCGACGAGACCGGCGTGCTGCTCATCGCCGACGAGATCGCCACAGGCTTCGGACGCACGGGGCAGATGTTCGCCTGCGACCATGCGGGCATCTCGCCGGACCTGATGACCGTTTCCAAAGGACTGACGGGCGGCTATCTGCCGATGGCCATTACCTGCGTCACCGATACGATTTACGACGCCTTTTACGACGACTACAACGCGGGCAAAGCTTTCGTCCACGGCCACACCTATTCCGGCAACCCGTTGGCCTGCGCGGCGGGACTCGCCGTCCAGCACATCCTGCGCACGCAGCCCGTCTTTGTGAACGCCGCCGTCAATGCAAAATGGCTGACGAAACGCATGGAGGACGAGCTGCTGCCCCATCCGAACGTCGGCGAGATCCGCCATATCGGCCTGATCCACGCCTTCGAGCTGGTCGCGGACAAACAGACGAAAACGCCTCTCGATCCGAAACTGCGCACCGGCTACCAAATTTACCGAAAGGCGTTGGAACGCGGCCTCTTGCTTCGCCCCCTCGGCGACGTTCTCTATTTCAACCCGCCGCTGAATATCACCCAGGCGGAACTGGAAACAGCCCTGACGCTGGCAAAAGAGGCGCTGCTGGACGTACTGCCGATGTGACGTAAAAAAATGCAACAAAAAATCCGAGCGAGGAACTTTTGCTTCCATCGCTCGGATTCTTTATTTCCTGTTCTTTCTCATTCGTCCCCCGGGTCCTTTTCCCACCGTGCGGCCCATCGCTCGAATGCGGCCTTCCATGCAGGCGCGGCAATGCTCCGGCGTGTCGGCGACGCACGCCTTTCCCGGGTACAGCGCGTACTTTTGCCGCGCCTCGCCCTCGGTGACGTTCGGCATCATCACGTTCGCGCCGGAGCGCAGCATCAGCTCCCGCGCGCCCGGCGAGAGCGTTTCCATCGCCGTCGTCGCCGGGATATTCGCTTCCGGCAGCAACAACCGGATTGCCGCGACCATGCGGCGCACGAGACGCATATCGCCGGGGCGCTCGTCCCCCAGCGGCGTTTCACCGTTCGGCACCAGCGGGCCGATGCCCACCATATCCGCGTCGATGGACCGGAAAAACAAGACGTCCCGCGCCAGCATTTCCGCCGTCTGTCCCGGAAGCCCGACGAGGCAGCCCGTACCGACCTCGTAGCCGAGGCGTTTCAAGTCCGCGAGACAGCGGATGCGGTCCTCATGGCTCATGCCCGGGTCGAGCCGCTCGTACAGCGCGCGGTCCGTCGTCTCGATGCGCAGCAGGAAGCGATCCGCGCCCGCCTCGCGCAAAACGCGGTACTCGTCGGTCATGCGCTCGCCGACGGAAAGAGTCACGGTCAGTCCCAGCCGCTTCACGTCGCGCACGATGGCCGCCAGCCGCTCGGCAGTGAACCAAGCGTCCTCCCCCGACTGCATGACCACGGTAGGATAGCCCGCCGCCTTCGCCTTTTCCGCCAGCGCGACGATTTCCTCGGGTGAGAGACGGTATCGCTGCGCGTTCTTGTTGTCGCGGCGCAAGCCGCAGTACAGGCAATTTTGTCGGCAGTAGCTCGAAAACTCGATCAGCCCGCGCAGATGCACTTCGTCACCGACAAATGCGCGGCGCACGCGATCCGCCGCCGCAGCCAGCTCGTCGGTCGCGCCGTCGTCCGCCAGCAGCGCGGCGAGCTCCGCCTCCGCCAGCCGATGGGTACGCTCCGCCTTGTCGATGAGCGCGTGTCGCGCCGCTTCGTCCATCGCGCAGTCTCCTTTCGTATCAAATAATCACGATTAAAGCTACAAGACCTCATCCGTCAGCCCTTCGGGCTGCCACCGTCCGGGGAGTCCACTGGACTCCCGCGCAAAGCGCCCCCAGAGGGGAAGGCGAATCAGCAAATCTTAATCAAGAAATATATAGAAAAAAAGCCGCAGCTCAAAGCTGCGGCGAATAGATATATTCCGCGACCGTCTCCATCGCCGAGCCCTTCGCGTAGCCCTGGGCCTTCAGCGGCGTGCCGGAACCGCCGGTCTGCTCCTTCGTGTCGTAGGCCGCGACCACCGAATCGAGAATCTGGTAAGTTCGCTTGCCCCGGTCGAAAGCGATCGTGTAAAGGTACAGACAATTCGCGTCCGCCTTCACGATCTCGACCCGCGCCGTCGCTTCGTCGTTGTTTTTGATCTGCACCGAGTTCATGTCGACATAGTAGCCGGTATTGCCCTGCGCGTCGACAAAACGCAAATCCATATCCGAGAAGTCCACCGGCTCGGCAAAGCAAACGCCGCCCGCCGCCAAAACCGCCGCAAGCAACAGCGTCAAAAGGATTTTTCGCATCATGCCCGTATCGTCTCTTTCCTGTGTGATAATGGTAACAGTTGTATTATAGCCGCAGGAAGCGATGCCCGCAAGCCCTTTTTTGCTTCGTGCATCAAAAAAGGCGGCATATTGCCGCCTTTTGTCGCTTATTTCGTTCAGCCCGCGCTCATATCGACGCCGTTCCCGAGCGGCGTGCGTCCTTTATTGTACGCTTGTTTCGCCGACTGCATGGCGGCGGCGACGCTTGACTCGCCGGTCTGCGTGACCCGGTCTTGCAAGTTCTGGAACTTGCCCTTGCCGATCTTGACCTCGTTGCCGAAATTCGACACGTCCGTGATCGCACGCCCGCGCCCCGAAAGCATCGACGTCTTCTGCTCGCCCGTCGATTGGACTTTTTCATTCTCCCGCTGGAACGCGCTGCGGCCGAATTTCGTCTCGTTGCCGAAATTCGACACGTCCGTGATCGCCTTGCCGCGCTGCGTCAACATCGACGTTTTGTTTTCGCCGGTGTTCAGCACCTGTTTGTTTTCCCGCTGGAACTCACTATGGCCGAACTTTGTCTCGTTGCCGAAGTTCGACACGTCCGTGACCGCGTGAATCCTGTCGACCAGCATCGACGTCTTGCGTTCGCCGGTATTCAGCACTTGGTCGTTGTTCCGCTGGAACGCACTGGTACCAAGCTTCGTCTCGTTGCCAAAGTTCGAGACCTCATAGTGGGACTTCGACCGCTCCATGTACATCGCGGCCTTTTCTTCGCCGAGGCGGCTGACCATTTGATTGACCTGCAGGAAGCCGCTTCCTCCCGATACTCCTCCGATTGCCATTGCAAATCCCCCGCTTTCATCCTTGTGGGGACGTATTGACGCGCCCCAAAGACATTTTTTGGATAAAATGCCTATCCTAAATCCTTACGTGTATTATATAAGGAGAACTTTGTTCTGACAAGTCCCAAAATGAAACTTTCGCCCTGAAAAAATTAAAAATTAGATCGCAGCTTTTTCCGCCAGCGAATAGCCCGCCGCCAGCGCCTTCTTGTTCGCGTCCTCGGTACCCTTTGGCACGCGATCCAGTACGGCGCGCTCCAGAGCCTCCGGCGTCACGCACTTCGTCAGCGCGGCGACGGCGCCCAGCGCCACGATGTTCGCAAACAGCGGCTTGCCGCAAGCCTCGCGGGCGGTGTGGGTGATCGGCAGGTCGACGCGGCGCGCGTCTTTGGCGCGGACGTCCTTGACGAACAGGCTGTCCGTGATGATCAGGCTCGACGCGTCGCAGTCGCCGGAGAATTTGTCCGCCGCCTCCTGGCTCATGACCAGGAGCGTGTCCGGATGTGTGACGCGGCCGAACCGGATCGGCTGGTCGGATATGATGACCTCGGCTTTCGAGGAGCCGCCCCGCGCTTCCGGGCCGTAAGACTGCGACTGTACCGCGAGCTGCCCGTCGAGGAGCGCGGCCTCGGCGAGAATGATGCCGGCAGTGATCAGTCCCTGTCCGCCCGTGCCGGAAAAACGAAAATTCTGCTTCATGCCGTTACCTCCTTCCCGGCGGCTTGGGCGCGCTCGATGATCTCGTCGTAAGCCTTCGTGTATTCTTTCAAATCGTTACGCTCGGACAGCACGCCGATCGGGAATTTCCCTTCCCGCGCGGTCTCGTCCAGCTTGTCCCACGCCGCGCGCATCACGCCGTGGTCCTTCTGCCACTCCATCATCTTCGCGGGCGCGCCGATCTTGTTCTGCCGTCCGTAATTCGTCGGGCAGCCGGTGACGACCTCGATGATACTGAAGCCCTCGTGCTTGATTCCCTTGCGAAGCACGTCCACGAGCACCGGCACATGGTACGTCGTGGCCCGCGCCGTGAACGTCGCTCCCGCCGCCCGCGCTAAATCGAGGATGTCGAAATTCGGCTCGATGGTCAGGTACGGCGCCGTGGTCGCTTTTTTGCCCATCGGGGTCAGCGGCGAATATTGTCCGCCGGTCATGCCGTAAATACTGTTGTTGAAGACCACCAGCGTCAGCCCGATATTGCGCCGCGCCGCGTGGATCAAATGATTGCCGCCGATCGCCGAG
>CACYUQ010000130.1:1569-10096 GCA_902777615.1 uncultured Selenomonadaceae bacterium | reverse complement strand
TGCAGCATACGGAATACTCCTTTCTATCATCAAACGTGATTACTTTTTGCCTTTCGCACCGGCCTTACCGACCTTGCGACGAATGTGCTCGCCCTCATACTTGATACCCTTGCCCTTATATGGCTCCGGCTCGCGCAGGGAGCGAATCTTTGCAGCCATCGTGCCGACAGCTTCTTTGCTGGCGCCCGTGATGACAATTTTGTTTGCCGCGGGAGCATCCAACGTGACGCCTTTCGGCGGCTCAACAATAACAGGATGCGAGAAACCCAGCGAGAGATTCAGGTTGTTGCCCTGCTTGACAGCTCTGTAACCGACGCCGTTGATCTCAAGGTTTTTCGTAAAACCTTCCGTAACGCCGATAACCATATTGTTGATCAGCGTACGCGTAAGACCGTGCAGCGACTTATGTTTCTTTTCCTCCGAAGGACGCTCTACTTTGATCTGACCTTCCTCCATCGTGATTTTCATATCCTTGTGGAGCGAGCGGCTCAGTTCGCCCTTCGGGCCTTTGACCGTAACTGTATTATCATCGCCGATCGTCACTTTGACGCTCGACGGGATCGTAATCGGTGCTCTACCAATTCGAGACATCTGTACACCTCCCAGTTCTTTCTAAATTACCAGACGTAAGCGATAACCTCGCCGCCCAAACCGGCCTTGCGCGCCTCTTTGTCGCTCATGATGCCCTTGGACGTGGAGATAATGGCGATTCCAAGGCCCCCCAACACCTTCGGGAGCTCCGCATGCTTTGCATACATGCGAAGGCCCGGCTTGGAGATGCGCTTGATACCGGAAATCACCTTTTCACGCTGCGGCCCGTATTTGAGCGTCAGCGTCAAAACGCCCTGCTTGTTGTTCTCGGTAAAGGTGACATCCTTGATACAGCCTTCCTCTTTCAGAACGGCTGCAATCGCCTTCTTAATCTTGGAACCGGGAATTTCTACTTTATCGTGTAAAACCGAGTTTGCATTGCGCAAACGCGTAAGCATATCTGCAATAGGATCAGTCATTGTCATAAATCGATATCCTCCTTTCTTTCGAGTTCAGCGTTACCAGCTTGCCTTCGTAACGCCCGGAATCGCTCCGGCATAGCTCTGCTCCCTGAAGCAGATGCGGCACATTTCAAACTTCCTGATGTATCCGTGCGGACGACCGCAGATTTTGCATCTGTTGTATTTACGAACCTTGAACTTCGGCTCACGGCTCCACTTTTCAATCATAGCCTTTTTGGCCACAATCCGTACCTCCTTCGTACCAGTGAAAGCATTCCTACTAGAGAAACGCCTTGAACATTCTCCTGTAAACGGATTACGCGCTGAACGGCATCCCCATCAGCTTCAGCAGTTCACGAGCTTCTTCGTCTGTTTTGGCCGTCGTGACAATAACGACGTTCATTCCGCGGATTTTATCAATTTTATCATAATCGATTTCCGGGAAAATCAACTGCTCTTTAAGACCGACCGAGTAATTGCCGCGCCCGTCGAAAGCCTGAGGGCTGACGCCATGAAAATCACGAACGCGCGGAAGCGCAACATTCATGAACTTATCCAAAAACTGGTACATACGCGAACCGCGAAGCGTAACCTTCGCACCGATTGCCATGCCCTGGCGAATTTTCCAAGTAGCGATGGACTTTTTCGCGCGGGTCACAATCGGCTTCTGACCGGAAATAATCGTCAAATCGCTAACGGCGGCTTCCAAGGATTTCGGATTTCCGACGGCTTCGCCGACGCCCATATTGATGATGACCTTTTCCAGCTTCGGAAGCTGCATGATGTTCTTGTAGCCGAACTTTTTCGTAAGCTCAGGCACAACTTCTTTCGTGTACTTTTCCTTCAATCTATCCACTTATGTTCCTCCTTTCTTTCTTATTTTGCCTGGTCGATAAGCTCGCCGCATTTCTTGCAAGCGCGGACATATTTGCCGTTCACGAGCTTCTTGCCCGTACGTGTCGGCTTCTTGCAAGCCGGGCAGACGACCATAACCTTCGAAGCATTCAGCGGAGCTTCCTTCGTCAGGATGCCGCCCTGCGGAGCCTTCTGGCTCGGCTTCGTGTGGCGCTTAACCTTGTTGATGCCCTCAACGACAACTTTGCCTTTCTTCGGCTGCGCTTCGATAATCTTGCCTTTTTGGCCTTTATCCTTGCCGGACAACACGACAACCGTATCGCCCTTCTTGACATGCAAATGATTGTTCAGCGACAAAATAGCACCTCCTCGCCCTTAAAGCACTTCCGGCGCCAAAGAAACGATCTTCATGAAATCCTTCTCACGGAGTTCACGGGCCACCGGACCAAAAATACGCGTGCCGCGCGGCGTATTATCCTCTTTTATGATAACGGCCGCATTCTCGTCGAAACGAATGTAAGACCCGTCCGGACGACGCAACCCTTTTACACTGCGAACGACGACAGCCTTAACAACGTCGCCTTTCTTGACCATACCGCCGGGAGCCGCCGACTTGACCGCAGCCACGATGACATCACCGATATTGGCATACTTACGATACGAGCCGCCCATAACACGGATGCACATGATTTCCTTCGCACCGGTGTTATCCCCGACATTCAGCATGGTTTGCTGCTGAATCATGTTCCTGCCTCCTTCTTGGATATCGCAAAACGCCGACTTACTTCGCGCGCTCTACGATCTTGACAATTCTCCAACGCTTATCCTTGGAGAGCGGGCGCGTCTCCATAATCTGGACGACGTCGCCGATATGAGCGTCATTGTTCTCATCGTGCGCCTTGAAACGAGCCGTTTTCTTGACGGCCTTTTTATAAAGCGCATGGCGCTCAATATCCTCGACGGCAACGACAACCGTCTTTTCCATCTTATCGCTGACGACCTTGCCGACACGCGTTTTACGAGTATTTCTCTCTTCGCTCATTAAGAAGCCTCCTTCCTCTAGCTGTTCGGCCTAGAATTAAGCCTTGAGCTCCTGCTCGCGCTGAATGGTCTTAATTCTTGCAATCGATTTCTTGACCTCACGGATCCGCATCGGGTTCTCAAGCTGCCCCGTAGCATGCTGGAAACGGAGATTGAACAGTTCTTCTTTCAGGGAAGCAACTTTCTGGTCAAGCTCGCCAACGCTCAAATCACGAATCTCATTAACCTTCATTTACTTCACCGCCCTCTTCCCCGCGCTTTACAAACTTCGTCTTGATGGGGAGCTTATGACCGGCGAGTCGCATGGCTTCCTTCGCCACCTCTTCCGTAATGCCGTCCATCTCAAAGAGAATACGGCCCGGCTTGACGACTGCAACCCAATACTCCGGCGATCCTTTGCCGCTGCCCATGCGCGTCTCAGCCGGCTTTGCCGTAACCGGCTTATCCGGGAAGATTTTAATCCAAACCTTACCGCCGCGCTTGATATAACGCGTCATCGCAATACGAGCTGCCTCAATCTGACGGTTGGTAATCCACGCCGGCTCAAGAGCCATGAGGCCAAACTGGCCATGCGCCACCGTATTGCCACGATGCGCGCGACCCTTCATACGACCGCGGAACTGCTTGCGGTATTTAACTCTCTTTGGTAATAACATTTAAGCCTCGCTCCTTTCGGTCTGAGCGGCCGGAGCAGCCTGCTTCTTCTCGGGAAGGACTTCGCCTTTGAAAATCCAAACCTTGATGCCGATACGACCGTAAGTCGTAGCCGCTTCCGCCGTTCCGTAATCAATATCGGCGCGAAGCGTATGAAGCGGAATGCTTCCCTCACGATACGATTCGGTACGCGCAATCTCGGCGCCGCCAAGACGCCCGCTAACCATAATCTTGACGCCCTTCGCGCCGGCGCGCATCGTACGGCCCACGCAGGACTTCATCGCACGACGGAACGCAATACGGCGCTCCAGCTGGCCCGCAACGTTCTCCGCGACAAGCTTCGAGGACAGGTCCGGGGACTTGACCTCAGCAATGTCGATATCGACGCGCTTCTTCGTCAGCTTCTTCAAATCGCCCTTAATTTTCTCGATCCCGGAACCGCCACGACCGATGACCATGCCCGGCTTTGCCGTGTGGATCGTGAGGCGGAGACGATTTTTGAGACGCTCCGTTTCAATTCTGGAAATGCCCGCCTCTTTGAGGCTCTTCATCAGTTCCGTGCGGATGCGAATATCTTCATGCAGATTTTCTGCGTAATCTTTGCCAGCAAACCACTTGGCATCCCAGGTCTTTACAATGCCCAGGCGCATACCATGCGGATTAACCTTCTGACCCAATACGTTTCCCCTCCTTTTTATCTTTCTGCAACAACAACCGTAACGTGCGACGTCCGCTTGAAAATGCTGAACGCCTGCCCGCGAGAACGCGGATGAATACGCTTCAGTGTCGGTCCCTGGTCTACATAAGCCGACGCAATGTACAGCTTATCGACATTCATATCAAAATTATTTTCCGCATTCGCAACTGCCGACTTCAAAACCTTTTCGATGACGTCCGCGCCGACTTTCGGCGTAAACTTCAGGATCGCAAACGCGTCGGCCACATTCTTTCCGCGGATCAGGTTCATCACGACGCGAACCTTGCGCGGAGCAATGCGGACATACTTTGCAACTGCTTTAGCTTCCATGAAGGCTTCTCCTTTCCCGGATTATTTCAGGTCTGTTCTCTTCTCCGAACCAGCGTGTCCCTTATAGGTACGCGTCGGCGCAAATTCGCCGAGCTTATGGCCAACCATGTCCTCCGTGACATAGACGGGAACATGCTTGCGTCCGTCATGCACGGCAATCGTATGGCTGACGAATTCCGGAAGAATTGTCGAGCTGCGCGACCACGTCTTCAGCACTTTCTTCTCGTTCGCTTCATTCAGAGCCGTAATTCTTTTGAACAGGCGCTCTTCCACAAAAGGCCCCTTCTTAACCGATCTTGACAAAGTGTATATCCTCCCTTCAGGCCAACGCCACAAAAACGCGGCCTGGCATTACTTGCGCCTCTTGACGATAAACTTATCCGAAGGCTTCTTGCGACGGGTCTTGGCGCCCATCGCGCATTTGCCCCATTTCGTAACCGGGTGCTTGCGACCGACCGGGCTGCGGCCCTCACCACCGCCGTGCGGATGGTCGTTCGGGTTCATCGCAACGCCGCGGTTCGACGGACGAATGCCCATCCAACGGGAGCGACCTGCCTTACCGATCGTGATGTTCTCATGCTCGAGATTGCCCACCGTACCGATGGTAGCGCGGCAGTTGATATGTACCTTGCGGAGTTCGCCATTTCGATGTTGTGAATCGTCGTGCCCACCGGGATGTTCTTCAGCGGAAGTGCATTGCCCGGCTTAATGTCCGCATCCGGCCCGGAGACGACCTTATCGCCAACTTTAAGACCGTTCGGAGCGATGATGTAACGCTTTTCGCCATCCGCATAATTGAGGAGAGCGATGCGCGCGCTGCGGTTCGGATCATACTCGATCGTCGCAACGACGGCCGGAATTCCATCCTTCGTCCGCTTGAAATCAATGATACGATAACGGCGCTTGTGTCCGCCGCCCTGATGGCGAACGGTCAATTTGCCCTGCTGGTTGCGTCCGCCATGCTGTTTCAGGCGCACAACCAATGATTTTTCCGGCTTATCCGTCGTGAGCTCGTCAAACGAAGCCACGGTCATAAATCTTCTGCCTGCCGAATAAGGCTTGAAACTCTTGATTGCCACTAAATTTCCCTCCTTTGCCGAATCTTACGCCTCAAAGAACTGGATCGTCTCACCAGGCGCGAGCTTTACGATTGCTTTCTTATAGCTCGGACGACGACCGACGCTACGGCCGACGCGCTTCATCTTGCCCGTTACGTTAATCGTGTTGACGGAAACGACCTTGACGTTGAAAATCTCGGCAACTGCCTGGGCAACCTGAATCTTGTTCGCTCTCTTGTCAACGGCGAACACATACTTGCCTTCTTCCATCATCTCCGTGGATCTCTCCGTGATGATGGGACGGATCAGAATATCACGTGCTTCCATTACTCGAGCACCTCCTCAATCCGGGCAACGGCTTCCTTCGTAACGAAGAGTTTGTCGTGATTCAGAATATCATAAACGTTCAACCCCGTCGTATTGATTGCTTTAACCCCCGGAATATTGCGGGAAGAGCGCTCCACGTTTTCGGCCTCTTCCGCCGTGATAATGAGTGCCTTGTTGTCAATTTCAAAGGTCTGCAGGAGCTTAACGACCTGCTTCGTCTTCGGAGCCTCAAAATCGAGAGCATCCAAAACAAGGAGGCTGCCTTCCTGAACTTTATCCGAAAGCGCGCACTTGATGGCAAGGCGACGCTGCTTGCGCGGCATGCTGAACGCGTAAGAACGCGGATGCGGTCCAAAAACCGTGCCACCGCCAACCCACAGCGGAGAACGACGCGAGCCGCTGCGTGCGCGACCAGTGCCTTTCTGCTTCCAAGGCTTACGCCCGCCGCCGCGGACGAACGCACGCGTTTTCGTGGCGTGCGTGCCGAGACGCTGCGAGGCAAGCTGCATTACAACTGCCTGATGCAAAAGTGCGCCGTTGACTTCCACGCCAAAAACATTATCATTCAACTCAATATCGCCGACCTGCTGACGGTCGATATTGTAAACTGCTACCTTAGGCATAACTAAGCATTTCCTCCTTCCGATTATTTTTTGTTCGGCTTAACCGTTTCTTTTATCATCAGAAGCCCCTTCTTCGGGCCCGGAACCGCGCCCTTGATCAGGAGCAAATTACGATCCGCGTCCACCTTCACCAGCGTGAGGCGTTGTACCGTAACGCGCTCATGCCCCATATGGCCCGGAAGTTTCTTGCCCTTCAAGACGCGTCCGCCGTGGCCGCTGATCATCGCGCCCGTCGAACCCGGCTCACGATGGGACTTGGAACCATGTCCCATGGGGCCACGTGCAAAGCCGTGACGCTTGACCGTTCCGGCAAAGCCCTTGCCTCTGGAAATGCCCGTAACGTCCACGAGCTGACCCGCTTCAAAAATGTCTACGCTGATGGTGTCGCCGACTTTATATTCAGAAGGAGCCGCAAGGCGCATCTCGCGCAGGAACTTGACCGGCTGAACGCCCGCCTTTTCAAAACGCCCCTTCACTGGTTTCGTAAGATGTTTTTCCTTGACTCCACCGAAGCCAATCTGAACCGCATTGTAGCCGTCGGTCTCAACGGTCTTATTCTGAACCACGACGTTATTGCCGGATTCGATGACCGTTACCGGAACGACCTGCCCTTCTTCGGTGAAAATCTGGGTCATACCAAGTTTTCTACCTAAAATTGCTTTAGACATTATCCCACCTCCTCTTACAGCTTGATCTCGATGTCAACGCCTGCCGGCAGATCGAGATGCGTCAAAGCATCGACGGTCTTCGGAGACGCCTCAAGGATGTCAATGAGCCGCTTATGCGTGCGCATTTCAAATTGCTCGCGCGAATCCTTGTTGACATGCGGAGAACGCAAAATCGTGTAAATGTTTTTCTCCGTAGGAAGTGGAATCGGACCGGAAACAATCGCGCCCGTCCGTTTTGCGGTCTCTACGATCCTGACCGCGCTCTGATCCAGTGCTTTATGATCGTAAGCCTTCAAACGAATTCTGATCTTCTGTTGCTTAGACAAAACCTTTTCCTCCTTATCGCCCAGATTCGTGACCCGGACAGTTCTCTGCGCCAGTTACCCCGCATCGAAGCCGTAAACTTCCTGCGGGCAATCTGCCGCATCATCGCAGGGAACCCAAAAGCCTTATATAAGGGCGGCGCTGGCGCCGCCCTTAGTAAGACTCTTTTTAGTTGTAATTACGCCTCAATCTCGGTGACGCTGCCCGCGCCAACCGTGCGGCCGCCCTCGCGGATAGCGAAACGGAGGCCCTTCTCGATCGCAATCGGGGTGATCAGCTCGACGTCCATCTCGATGTTGTCGCCCGGCATAACCATCTCAGTGCCTTCCGGCAGCTTGATAACGCCAGTCACGTCCGTCGTGCGGACATAGAACTGCGGGCGATAGTTGGAGAAGAACGGAGTATGACGGCCGCCCTCTTCCTTCGTCAGAACGTAAACCTGCGCCTTGAATTTCGTGTGCGGATGAATGGAACCCGGCTTCGCGAGAACCTGGCCGCGCTCGATCTCGGTGCGGTCGATACCACGGAGCAGAGCACCGATGTTGTCACCGGCAACCGCGGAATCCAGCGTCTTGCGGAACATTTCGATACCGGTGACCGTCGTCTTCTTCGGCTCATCCTGCATACCGACGATATGAACTTCCTCGCCGAGCTTCAGCTCGCCACGCTCGACGCGGCCCGTAGCAACCGTGCCGCGGCCCGTAATCGTCATAACGTCCTCAACCGGCATCAGGAACGGCTTCTCTGTGTCGCGCTGCGGCGTCGGAATGTACTTGTCAACCTCGTCCATCAGCTTCATGATGTTCGCCTGCTGCTCAGCATCGCCCTCAAGAGCCTTCAGCGCGGAGCCGGCAACCACCGGAATCTCATCGCCGGGGAACTCATACTCGGTGAGGAGGTCGCGAACTTCCATCTCAACGAGCTCGAGGAGCTCAGGATCATCGACCATATCAACCTT
>CACYUQ010000130.1:0-1555 GCA_902777615.1 uncultured Selenomonadaceae bacterium | reverse complement strand
CGATAGCCGGAACGCCGACCTGACGGGCGAGCAGGATATGCTCGCGGGTCTGCGGCATCGGGCCGTCAGCAGCGCTGACAACGAGGATCGCACCGTCCATCTGGGCAGCGCCCGTGATCATGTTCTTAACATAGTCAGCGTGGCCCGGGCAGTCAACGTGTGCGTAGTGACGAGCTTCCGTCTGATACTCAACGTGCGCCGTGTTGATCGTGATACCGCGCTCGCGCTCCTCCGGAGCCTTATCAATCATGTTGTAGTCCATGAAGTCCGCGCCGCCCTTTTCGGCGAGAACCTTCGTGATCGCAGCCGTCAGCGTCGTCTTGCCGTGGTCGACGTGACCAATCGTACCGATGTTAACGTGCGGTTTGCTTCTGTCAAACTTCTGCTTAGCCATTTCCTTAATTTCCTCCCTTATTCACCCTTGTTTTTGGATACTATTGCATCGGATATATTCTTAGGAACCTCATCGTAGAAGGAAACCTCCATCGAATAGTTCCCGCGGCCCTGTGTCTTGGAGCGAAGATCGGTCGAATAACCGAACATCTCCGCCAGCGGCACCATCGCGTTGATGACCTGCGCGCCATTTCTCGGCTCCATGCCCTCAATGCGTCCGCGCCGCGAATTCAGGTCGCCGATGACGTCGCCCATGTATTCCTCGGGGACGATAACCTCGACCTTCACATACGGCTCCAAAAGAACTGGATTTGCTTTCTCTGCGCCATTCTTGAATGCCATCGAACCGGCAATCTTGAACGCCATTTCCGAAGAGTCGACTTCGTGGAACGAACCGTCGTAAACCGTCGCCTTGATATCCACCATCGGATACCCGGCGATAACGCCGTTCTCCATAGCTTCCTTGACACCAGCCTCGATTGGGTTGATAAATTCCTTCGGAATTACGCCGCCCACAATCTTGTTCTCGAACAGGAAGCCTTCGCCCGGCTGACGCGGCTCAAGCTCGAGCCAGCAGTGACCGTATTGACCGTGACCGCCGGACTGACGAACGAAGCGGCCTTCCGCTTTAACGGATTTCCGAATCGTCTCGCGATACGCGACCTGCGGATTACCTACCGTGCAGTCCACTTTGAACTCGCGGAGCATACGGTCGACGATGATTTCCAAATGAAGCTCGCCCATGCCCGAGATGATTGTCTGGCCTGTCTCGGCGTCCGTGTGGACGCGGAAGGTCGGATCCTCTTCTGCGAGGCGCTGAAGCGCGATGCCCATCTTTTCCTGATCATCTTTCGTCTTCGGCTCCACCGCAACCGAGATAACCGGATCAGGGAAAACCATCGACTCAAGAATAATCGGATTGTTCTCATCGCAAAGCGTATCACCCGTCGTCGTATCCTTCAGGCCGACTGCTGCAGCAATGTCACCGCTGTACACTCTGTCGAGCTCCTTGCGGTGATTCGCGTGCATTTGGAGGATACGTCCGAGACGTTCCTTTTTACCCTTCGTCGAATTGTACACATAGGAGCCGCTCTCGCAAACGCCGGAATACACGCGGAAGAACGCGAGCTTTCCGACATACGGGTCAGCCATGATCTTGAAC